>JAIPDY010000087.1 GCA_021737445.1 Desulfotignum sp. | reverse complement strand
TTAAACAAAGAGAGAGAATCTGATGAAACAAATGTTTAGAAAGGTATTTGTGATGGTGGCAGCTCTGGGATGCGCCATGTGGCTGCCAGGATGCACCCAGATATTTCCCGGCACGCAATCGGCTGAATCCCAGGCTGCGGCAGCGGGGGCTGCATCCGTGTCCGAACCGGCCCCTGAATCCCGGAAAAAAACCGCGGTATATTATGATTTTGAAGATGTGCTGATTCCTGTGGAATTGAAAGTGGATCAGGACAAAAGCATGATCGTGTCCACCCCGGGATTCACCTCCGGTATCCTGATGCTTAAAGGACGGGTGGAGAGGCGCTCATTGATCAATTTTTTCACCAGCAACATGCAAAAGGACAACTGGTCCATTGTCAGCCGGATCACCTCGCCAAACAATGCCATTCTGGTGTTTGAAAAACCTCTGAAGTCAGCGGTGATCTCCATAAAAAATGAGCAGATCTACACCTATGTCGAGGTGGGGGTGGCTGCCCGGATGAGCCGTGGCGGACTGTCCAGTGACATGGATACCATGTCCGAGTCGGATTTGACCCAGTGACAGGACTGAACGGCAAGCAGATCCTGCTGGGAATAACCGGCGGGATTGCCGCTTATAAAGCGGTGGAACTGGTGCGACTGCTCAAAAAAGCCGGGGCCGGCGTGGATGTGGCCATGACTGATGCGGCACTGCGGTTTGTGGGGAAAACCACTTTTGAGGTGTTGTCGGAAAACCCGGTGATCACGGACCTGTGGGAAGATTCCCATGGGTCAGTGGCCCATATTGATGCAGCAGCCAGGTGTGATGCTGCGGTGATTGCCCCTGCCACGGCCAACTGCATAGCCAAACTGGCCCAAGGCATGGCAGATGATGCCCTGACCACCACGTTTCTGGCAGTGACCGCTCCCATTATGATCTGTCCTTCCATGAATACCCATATGTACGAAAATATCCGGGTTCAGCGGAACCTGGATCTGCTGGAAAAAGACGGTGTTTATATTCTGGACCCGGACGCCGGTGACCTGGCGTGTAAAACAGTTGGCCCCGGCCGTTTGCCAGACCCCTGGTTTATTGCAGACCGGATCATTCGCATGCTGTGCCCCAAAGATTTTGCCGGCAGACAGGTGCTTGTATCGGCCGGTCCCACCCTGGAACCAATTGACCCGGTCCGGTATGTGAGCAACCATTCATCGGGCAAAATGGGGTATGCCATTGCCAAAGCGGCAGAGATGCGCGGGGCAGCTGTGACCCTGGTCACCGGTCCTGTCTGCCTGGATCCGCCGGTGGGCGTGGATACGATTTGTGTGCAGACCTGTCAGGAGATGGCTGATGCCATGCTGTCAAAAATGGATGGGGCTGATATTATCATCCAGGTGGCGGCTGTGGCTGATTTCAGGCCGGACAGACAGGAGACATTGAAGATAAAAAAAATATCTGACCAGGACCGGATGACCCTGACAATGGTCCAGAATCCGGATATCCTCCAGCAAATGGGGGAGAAAAAGCGGCAGGATCAGTTTCTGGTGGGATTTGCCGCTGAAACCCATGACCTGGCAGCCAATGCCGTCAAAAAAATACAAAAAAAAAACCTGGACATGATTGCCGCCAACCTAGTGGGTGTCAGGGACTCCGGGTTCAAGGCAGACACCAACCAGGTGACCGTGTTTATGAAAGACGGATCCCAGACAGATATTCCTTTGATGGACAAAAAGGCGGTGGCACATATCCTTCTGGATACCATCCTGACCCGGCTGAAACGGACCAGTTAACTGTGATCTGCCATGACAATACCTGATCCCATACCTGATCACTCTCCGGCCGGGGACCTGCTGGGAATCATTCAAGACCTGTCACTGTATCTTTGTTATCAAAAAGAGACCGGCAACAATAGGCTGAATTTATCATCAAAATCGCTTGCCATCCTGGCATCCTGGGAACAAAATCCTTTGTCCCGGGTGGGTTTCAGAAGTCAGGGGCCGGCATCGGCAAGGGTGGTGCTGGTGGACGGGCATGATACCTTTTTCACCGGAGATGCAGGCAGGCTTCTAGAAAAAATTTTAGGTGCCATGAACCTGTCACCGGAAGCGGTATCCATCTGCAATGCACCGGATCCGGGCCAGGTCCACCACCATGTGATGAAAGTTAGGCCAAAGGCGGTCATCGCCCTGGGGGAACAGGCTGCCTGGATCATGACCGGCACCCGGGCACCCCTGGAAAAACTTCGCGGACAGTTTTTTGATTTTCAGGGTATTGCGGTAATACCCACGTTTCACCCTGCACAGCTGATGGATGATCCGGCCCTGAAGCGGCCGGTATGGGAGGATGTGCAGAAAGTAATGAAAATGGATGGCATCCGGTTATGATCGTTGACAGATTTATTGAAATTCTGGTTGCGGAAAAAGGGTATTCTCCCCATACCTGCCGGGCCTACCGGTCTGATATCATGGATTTTCTGCATTTTTTTGCAAACCGGCCCGATGAGACAGATCCTCCTTTTGATTTACAAAAACACTTCATGGCAAAGGGTGCGGATGTAAACAAAAATACAATGAAGCGATACCTGGCCCAGCAGGTCCGGGCAGGAAAGCAAAAAAAAACCATGTCCCGCCGGTTGTCCGCATTAAAAGCCTTTTTTGAATTTCTGGTGCGTGACAAGCAGATATCGGTCAATCCGGTGGACGGGATCCCGTTCCCCAAACTGGGCAAACCTATCCCCAGGGTTTTGACAGTGGAGGATGTGTTCCGGCTGCTGGATTCCATCAAAACTAACACCTGGCTGGAAAAGCGCAACCACGCCATGTTTGAAACATTTTATTCCACAGGGATGCGCATTTCAGAAATTCACGGCATGGACATGGATCACATTGACTTTCACAACCAAGTGATTAGAGTTTCGGGCAAAGGCGGCAAACAGCGGATGGTGCCGGTGGGGCGCAGGGCTTTGACATCGCTAAAAAATTATCGGGATACATTGTCACAGTATCTGACCCCTGTTTTTGTCAACAAGGATCTGGGCCGGCTTTCCACCCGGTCCATCCGCAGGATTTTAGATAAAATCGTTATCGATTGCGGCCTGCATGTGCCGGTATCCCCCCATGTGCTTCGCCATTGTTTTGCAACCCACATGCTGGATTGTGGGGCTGATCTGCGGGGTATCCAGGAAATTTTGGGGCATGCCAGCCTGTCCACCACCCAGGTGTACACCCATGTGAGCATGGACCATTTAATGCAGGTATATGACAATGCACACCCAAGGAGTTGATACAGCAGTTATGAGCAATGACACTTTTCACGGCACCACCATTCTGGCCCTGCGGTCCGGCAGAACCGTGGTTATGGCAGGAGACGGCCAGATAACCCTGGGCAGTATCGTGACCAAGCACAAGGCAAAAAAGGTCCGCAAAATTTTCCATGACCAGATCATCACCGGGTTTGCCGGTGCCACGGCAGATGCTTTGACCCTGTCTGAAAAACTGGAAGAAAAACTGGAACGGTATAACGGCAACCTGACCCGGTCCTGTGTTGAACTGGCAAGACAATGGCGCACCGACAAATATCTGCGGCGCCTGGAAGCCATGATGATTGCCGCAGACTGTCATAACACCTATCTGCTGTCGGGCAACGGGGATGTGATTGAACCGGACCAGGGCGTGATCAGCATCGGTTCCGGCAGCCCGGCTGCCCAGTCTGCCGCTGTTGCCCTGATGGAGAACACCGGCCTGTCTGCCCGGCAGATTGTAAAAAAAGCCATGAAAATAGCTGCTGACCTGTGCATATACACCAACCATGAGGTCACCATTGAAGAACTGGAAAATCTTTGAATTTTTTGATCTGCAATTAAAGACCTGAAACGGAAAAAAGCCATTCATGAAAGATTTAAAACCCAAAGAAATTGTTACTGAACTGGATAAATATATCATCGGCCAGAAGGATGCTAAGAAATCTGTGGCCATTGCCCTGCGCAACCGCTGGCGCCGGCGCCAGGTGGCGCCTGACCTTCAGGATGAAATCGCTCCCAAAAATATTATTCTCATCGGTCCCACAGGCGTGGGCAAGACTGAAATTGCCAGACGTCTGGCCAATCTCACAGACTCTCCTTTTTATAAGGTGGAAGCCTCAAAATTCACGGAAGTCGGATATGTGGGCAGGGATGTGGAATCCATGATCAGGGATCTTATGGAAGTGACTGTGAACACGCTCAAGGCCAGACAACAGGAAGCGGTCCAGGAAAAAGCAGCCAGGATAGCTGAAGAACGGGTTCTGGATATTCTTCTGCCCCCAACCCCCAAATCCGGTGCCAAGGAAGACAACAAACCGATCCAGATTTCCGATCATACCGCCCAGATGCAGACCACCGGTTCCGGTACCAGAGAAAAACTGAGAACCATGCTCAGGTCCGGAAAACTGGATACCAGGCAGGTGGATCTGGATGTGGCAGACAAATCATCACCCATGGTTGAAATATTTTCCAACACCGGTATCGAAGAGATGGGGATCAATGTCAAGGATATGTTGGGCAATCTTTTGCCCAAAACCACCAAACGCAGAAAAGTCAGTGTCAAAGAAGCATTGAAAATTTTGACCCAGGAAGAAGCGGCCCATCTGGTGGATATGGAGCGGGTGAAAACCGATGCGGTTTCCATGGTGGAGCAGTCCGGCATTATTTTTATCGATGAGATAGACAAGATTGCAGGCAAGGAAAAAAGCCAGGGCCCAGAGGTGTCCAAAGAAGGGGTCCAGCGTGATCTTCTGCCAATTGTGGAGGGCAGCTCGGTGCCCACCAAATACGGGATTGTGAAAACGGATCATATTTTGTTTATTGCCTCTGGTGCCTTTCATGTATCCAAGCCTTCGGACCTGATTCCCGAACTCCAGGGCCGGTTTCCCATCCGGGTGGAGTTGACTTCCCTGGGGCAAAATGAATTTGTACGTATTTTAACAGAACCTAAAAATGCGCTGATGCTTCAGTATATTGCTTTGCTTCGCACCGAAGGCGTGGATATCTCCTTTACTCAGGATGCGGTGGAAAAAATTGCCGCCATCGCAGTGGAGGTGAATGCCGCCACCGAGAATATCGGGGCCAGGCGGCTGCATACCCTGATGGAAAAACTGCTGGAAGAAATTCTTTTTGCGGCACCGGATGTGGATGACCCTGAAATTAAAATTGATGCGTCATTTGTGGAGGCCCAGTTGATGGATATTGTGGAAAATCAGGATTTGAGCAGGTATATCCTATGATCGAAGCGGCCCAAAACCCCAATGCAGCAGATATTCTGGTGGAGGCTCTGCCCTATATCCAGCAGTTTTCCACCAAAACCATTGTCATTAAATATGGCGGCCACGCCATGGTGGATGACAAACTGAAACATGATTTTGCCAACGATATCACACTGCTTAAATTTATCGGCATCAATCCTGTTGTGGTGCACGGCGGCGGCCCCCAGATCAGCCAGGTATTGTCAGCCATGGGGATCACCTCCACCTTTATCCGGGGTATGCGCTACACCGATGATGCCACCATGGATGTGGTGGAGATGGTTTTGGGTGGTAAGGTTAACAAGGACATTGTGGCCCGGATCAACCAGGAGGGGGGCAGGGCTGTAGGTCTCACCGGCAAGGACGGCAATCTGATCCTGGCTGAAAAAATGAAAATATATGTACGGGATGACCGGGAAAAACCACCGGAAATCATTGATCCGGGCATGGTGGGGGATGTGGTATCCGTGAATCCTGAGATTATCCATACGCTGACCGCCAAAGGCTTTATTCCCATCATTGCGCCGGTGGGTGTGGGGAAAAACGGGGAAACCTATAATATCAACGCCGATGTGGTGGCATCCCGGATTGCCGCATCCCTGGAAGCGGAGCGCCTGATTTTGCTCACCGATGTGGACGGGGTTCTGGATGCAGACAGTCAACTGGTTTCTTCGGTCAATGACTGCCGCATCCGGCAGATGATCCAGGATGGTGAAATCAAAGGCGGTATGATTCCCAAGGTGGAATGTGCCCTGACCGCGTTAAAGAGCGGGGTGAAAAAAGCCCATATCATCAACGGAAAAATTTCCCATGCAGTGCTGCTGGAACTATTTACAGATTCAGGCATCGGCACCCAGGTGTTTGTGGAGTAACTCACGATTAACCCCTATAAAATGAAAAGGATGGTCATGGATACCAGGGAAAAAACCGATGCATTTGTCTGCAAAACCTATGTACGCCACGGAAAGGCATTTGTCAGCGGCAAAGGCATGTACCTGACCGATGAAGAGGGGCAGGTGTACACCGATTTTCTTGCTGGGATCGCCGTGTGCAGTCTGGGCCATTGTCATCCGGAAGTTACAGAGGCTGTCCGGAACCAGGCAGGCAGACTTGTGCATGTATCCAATCTGTTTTATACACAGCCCCAGGCTGACCTGGCCCGGGCCCTGGTGGAAAAAAGCTTTGCCCACAGGGTTTTTTTTGCCAATTCCGGGGCTGAAGCCAACGAAGCGGCCATCAAGCTGGCCCGGCGGTATTTTTACGATAAAGGGCAGAGCAACCGGTTCCGAATCATCACCATGACCCAGTCCTTTCACGGCCGGACCATGGCCACCTTGACCGCCACAGGCCAGGACAAGATCAAGCAGGGGTTTTCTCCGCTCCTTGACGGATTTTATCATGTGCCTTTCAATGACATTGATGCCTTGACAAAGGCCCTGGATGACTCTGTGTGTGCGGTGATGATGGAACCTGTCCAGGGAGAGGGAGGGGTGATTCCTGCTGACCCGGAATACCTGTCAAGAGTCAGGTCTTTGTGTGACCGCACCGGAACTCTGTTGATTTTTGATGAAATCCAGACCGGTATGGGCAGGTGCGGCACCCTGTTTGCCCATGAGATTTACGGGGTGACCCCGGATATCATGACCCTTGCCAAGGCCCTGGGCAACGGGGTGCCCATAGGGGCGATGCTGGCAACAGAAGACGCTGCCGCAGGGTTTGGGCCGGGCAGCCACGGCTCTACCTTTGGCGGTACTCCCCTGGCCACGGCCGCCGGTCTGAAAACCCTGACATTGATCTCAGATCTTAGGTTTCTGGCACAGGTGAAGGAGAAAGGCCGTTATTTTAAAAAACAGCTCAAGGGATTGCAGGCCCGCCATCCACGCATTAAAGATGTCAGGGGTAAAGGACTGCTTTTGGGTATGGAAATTGATGACGGAGCAGGTGTGTTGGTGGAAAACTGTTTTAAAAAAGGGTTTATCGTTAACGCCATTCAAGATAAAGTTATAAGATTTGCGCCCCCTTTGATTGTTGAAACCAAAGATATTGACCGGTTGGTGTCTGTACTGGACAGCCTGTTATAAAATTTAAAGGAGATGTTTGGTTTGAAAAAAGACCTGTTGTCACTGCTGGATCTGGAAAAAGCTGATTTTGAGTATCTGTTTGACCGGGCATTGCAGCTCAAAAAAAGGTATGCAAGAGGAATTTCTGACAAAATTCTCACCGGGAAAACCCTGGGCCTTATTTTTGACAAAAAATCCACCCGGACCCGCATTGCCTTTGAAACCGCCATGATTCAGCTGGGGGGTCACCCCATTTACATGAGCACCAAAGACACCCAGATCTCCAGAAATGAACCGGCCAAGGACACGGCCCGGGTTTTGTCCCGGTATATCGACTGCCTGGCCATGCGAACCTTTGACCATGATCTGGTGACCGAATTTGCCCGGGCTTCATCCATTCCGGTGATCAACGCGCTGACCGATTTTTTTCATCCCTGTCAGATCTTAAGTGACATCATGACCATAATTGAGCACAAGGGTGGTTTTCAGAACATCAGGATCGCCTGGGTGGGGGACGGCAACAATGTGGCCAATTCCTGGGTGAACGCTGCCAGTGTCCTGGGACTGAATCTGGTGGCAGCCTGCCCCCAAGATCATATGATCAAGCCGGAGATCCTCCAGGCGGCAGGCGCTGACACACTGGACCATATCCGGTTCACCAATGATCCGGTGGATGCGGTGAAAAATGCGGATGTCGTATATACCGATGTGTGGGCCAGCATGGGAGAAGAAGCTGAACTGGCACATCGCCTGGCTGCATTTGAAGGATTTCAGGTGAACAAGGACCTGCTGGCCCATGCAGCACCAGATGTGCTGGTGCTGCACTGCCTGCCGGCCCATAGAGGAGAAGAGATCGCCGAAGATGTTCTGGAAGCGGCAGGTGCCGCATTCTGGGACCAGGCGGAAAACAAGCGGCACATGCATAAAGCTATTTTAGAAAAACTGATTCTCGGCTGAACAGGGAAAAATATGAGTGAGAAATTATGGGGGGGACGGTTTTCAGAAGATACCGATGCCCTGGTGGAAAAATTCAATGCCTCCATTGATGTGGACAAACGTCTCTATGCCAGTGATATAGAAGGCAGCATGGCCCATTTAAAAATGATGGCAAAGCAGCAGATTATTACCCTTGATGAGGCGGATCAGCTCATGGCCGGCCTGGAACGGGTCAAGGCCAAAATTGAAAACAATGAGATCCAATTTTGTCATCAGCTGGAAGATATCCATATGCATGTGGAGGACGCCCTGGGCAGAGAATGCGGGGACCTGGCCAAAAAACTGCACACCGGCCGGAGCCGCAACGACCAGGTGGCTCTGGATATCCGGATTTTTCTCAAAAAAGAGACCCGGCAGATCATGAACCTGATTACCGGGTTTCAAGAGGCCCTGGTGGATCTGGCAGGGGCCCACCTGGATGTGGTCATGCCGGGATACACCCATTTACAGCGGGCCCAGCCAGTGCTGTTCGCCCACCATCTCATGGCTTATTATGAAATGCTTAAAAGGGACAAAGCGCGGTTTGCCGATGCCTACAAACGTATGGATGCCATGCCCCTGGGCACGGCAGCCCTGGCCGGCACCACCTATCCTTTGGACAGAGAGTTCACCCGGCAGATCCTGGGGTTTGAACATTTGTGTGAAAACAGCATGGATGCGGTGTCTGACAGAGATTTTGTCATGGAGTTCATTTCTGATGCAGGTATCTGCATGATTCATTTGTCCCGGCTGTCTGAAGAGCTGATCCTGTGGTCTTCATCGGAATTCGGGTTCATTACCATCTCTGATGCCTTCACCACCGGCTCCAGTATCATGCCCCAAAAGAAAAATCCGGATGTGGCTGAACTGGTCCGGGGCAAGACCGGCCGGGTAGTGGGCAATCTGGTGTCCATTCTCACCACCATGAAATCGCTGCCCATGGCATACAACAAGGATATGCAGGAGGACAAGGAACCTTTGTTTGATACCGTGGATACCCTGTCCATCTGCCTGGAGGTCTATACCCGGATGCTGCCGCATATTCAGGTCCATACCGATCGGATGCGCGCTGCCTGCGGACAGGGATTTTTAAATGCCACAGACTTTGCCGATTACCTGGTGAACAAAGGCATGCCTTTCCGCCAGGCCCATGCAGTGGCGGGAAGGGCGGTGGCCCTGGCCATTGCAGCAGAAAAAGAACTGGACGATTTGACCATTGAGCAGCTCAAAGGGCTCAGTGATCTGGTGACCGAAGATGTATATGATTTTATCTGTCTGGACCAGGTGGTGGCCCGCCGGATATCTGCGGGCGGAACCGGTTTTGATAATGTGCGGGCAGCTGTTGAAAAAGCACAAAAGGAGTTGATTTCATGATTGGTCTGCGGAGTTGTGTCTCATCCACTGTTCTGGTGGTTGTTCTGGGCCTGATGCTGGCCCTGCTGCCTGTTTCTGGCTGCGGAAAAAAAGCCCCGCCCCGGGTCCCGGAAAAACCCGGGCAGGCAGTGGCACCACCGGGTGATCTATCAGCAGATATAACAGGCACCCAGTTGACCCTGACCTGGACCCATGACATTGATCCTGATAATGCAATGCTGGTCCCCCGGTATTTTGAGGTGTCCATGGCCATGCCTGATGATTGTGAAGGATGCCCTTTTGTTTTTAAGCCGGTGGGGCAGGTGTCCATGCCCGACATGGTGTTTGAGATGCTGCTTAATGGCACAGGCCCATGGTATTTCAGGGTACAGGCTGTGGCAGAACATGATACCCGGTCAGACTATTCCAAAACCGTTCGGGTGGAGATACCTTAATGGGTTCCTTGTCCACCGCTTTTTTAAGCATCGGCTCCAACAAAGGGGATAAAACAGCCAACCTGCACCTGGCCATTGCCTGCCTGGATACCCATGAACAGATTCAGGTGTCAGCGGTTTCAAAATTTTATAAAACCCAGCCCCAGAATTTTTCAGATCAGGACTGGTTTGTGAACGCGGCCGTGAAAATCTGTTGCAGCACAGCTGATCCTCTGGCACTTCTCACCATGTTAAAGCAGATAGAATCCTGCATGGATAAGCAGGGAAAGCCTTTCCGGTTTGGTCCCCGGAAAATTGATCTGGATATTATTTATTTTGACGACAGGGTTTTGAAAACAGATGAAATTGAAATTCCCCATCCCAGGATGCATGAAAGACATTTTGTTTTAAGGCCCATGTGTGATATAGATCCTGGCGCAATCCATCCCGTATTCAGCATGACCACGGAAGCGTTGTTCAGGAAAATTGAAAAACAAAAAGACCAGGTGGTCATACCCCTGGATGAGGAGGAAACAGGTGAAGTTTTTTATTGATACAGCCAATATTGATCAGATAATAGATGCCAACAGCATGGGCATGGTGGACGGTGTCACCACCAACCCGTCTTTGATCGCAAAAGAAGACGGGGAATTCAAGGAGATCATCGCCAGGATCTGCAAGGAAGTAACCGGTCCTGTCAGTGCGGAAGTCATCAGCCTGGAATATGAGGGCATGGTGGCAGAGGCGAGAGACCTGGCAAAAATTGCCAATAATATTGTGGTGAAGATCCCCATGACCGTGGACGGGCTCAAAGCTGTCAAAACCTTGTCCTCTGAAGGCATCAAAACAAATGTAACCCTGGTTTTTTCCCCGCTCCAGGCCCTGATGGCTGCCAAGGCAGGCGCGACATTTGTATCCCCTTTTGTCGGCAGGCTGGATGACCTGGCCGAAGAAGGCATGGAACTGGTCAACGAGATAGCCCAGATTTATGCCAATTATGATTTTGACACCGAAATTATTGTGGCCAGTGTCAGAAGCTCTCTGCATGTACTGGATTCAGCCCTCATGGGGGCTGATATTGCCACTATCCCTTACAGTGTTTTGAAAAAACTGGCAGCCCATCACATGACTGACAAAGGCATTGAATCGTTTTTGGCGGACTGGAACAAAAAGAACGGGTAAAAAAGGTTGACAAAAAAGCACAAATAAAATAAAAA
>JAIPDY010000086.1 GCA_021737445.1 Desulfotignum sp. | reverse complement strand
AACCATTGTAAGAAAACAGTTATGGAAACAGCGTTCAGACAGCGGACACTGGCACAGAATGTTGCTCTGTCCGGGACAGGGGTTCATTCAGGCAAAAAAAACAATATTATGGTCAAACCGGCCATGGAAAACCACGGCATCAAATTCAGACGGGTGGATCTGCCCGGAACCCAGGATATTCCCGCCCTTTTCAAGCGGGTGGTGGATACCAGCCTGGCCACAGTCCTGGGGATCAACGGCGCCATTGTCTCCACCATTGAACACCTCATGGCCAGTTTTGCAGGCCTTGGTATCGACAATGCCTTAGTGGAGATGGATGAATATGAAATGCCCATTATGGACGGCAGCGCCAAAGATTTCACCCGGGCATTTACCGCAGCCGGTTTATTGACCCAGGATCTGCCAAAACATTTTATCATTGTGAAAAAACCGATCCGGGTACAGGATCAGGACAAATTTGTGGAGGTTCTGCCGGCACCCTGTTTTAAAATCACCTGTTCCATTGATTTTGATCATTGTCTCATCGGAAAACAGACCCTCACCTTTGACCGGGCAAAAAACGATTTTGAAAAAGAGCTCAGCCATGCCAGGACATTCGGGTTTATCCAGGATCTTGAAATACTTAAAAAATTCAGCCTGGGCAGGGGCGGAAGCCTTGACAATGCCATTGTGATTGATAAAGACAGAATATTAAACAGCGAAGGGCTGCGGTATCCGGATGAATTTGTCCGGCACAAGCTGCTGGACAGCCTGGGGGATTTTTCTTTGCTGGGCATGCCCATTCAGGGGCATATTGTCACCCATAAATCGGGCCACACCTTAAATCACCGGTTCATTCAAAAGATGCTGGATAACAAAAATGCCTGGGAAACCGGCCCGGCAATCATGAGACAGGATATTTGCGCATGATAACAACACCCATAAAACATCTGAAAAAAACCTGTATGCTTCTGGTTTTCAGTATCCTGTTCCATGTTTTGACCCCGGCCGCCCTCCTTGCAGATACAGGCCCTGTTTTAACCAACATCAAACTGGCCAACACACGGGATGATCTGCTCATCTATTTTAAGGTGAAAAACGCGTTTCCCCAAAAAATAACCCAGGCAATTGAAAACGGCATTCCCACAACCTTTTCCTATTATGTATCCCTGTACAGGACCAGTGATTTATGGCTGGACAAAAAAATTGCTGATATTGACATCAAATCCACAGTAAAATTTAATTCCCTGAAACAGGAGTATGCTGTTTCCCGTGCCTGGAAAGATGACACACCGTCTGTCACAAAATCTTTGGAAGCGGCCGAAGACTGGATGACCGAAATTGACAATCTCACAGTGATTCCCCTGGCAGATCTGGTCAAAGGACAAAAATACCAGATCAAAATCAAGGCAAACCTGGCCAGGGTCACCCTTCCTTTCTCCCTGCACTATGTTTTCTTTTTCGTGTCTTTATGGGATATTGAAACAGACTGGTATGTGATCAATTTCACCTATTAACACTTTTTACCAATGTCACCTAAATCTATGACAGATGCCATAGAACATGCTGGCCAGAAACGGTCCAGGCGGAAAAAAGAAGCCATTTTCATTCTGGTGATTCTGGCGGCTGTGGCGGTTCTTACCCTGGTTGAAACCAGCATCACCCCATTTGGAACTGAATTCTCACTGTCGAGCACTGTTTTGATGTTTATTCTCATCAACATCAATTTGCTGCTGCTGTTAACCCTTTTTCTGCTGGTGTTCCGGAACCTGGCAAAACTCTACTACGAGAAAAAAAAAAATGTGTTCGGCTCCAAGCTGAAAACCCGGCTGGTCACCTCTTTTGTCATTCTGGCCCTGGTTCCCACCACAGTATTGTTTTTTTTCTCCATCCAGTTTATCTCAACCTCAATTGCATTCTGGTTCAATGCACCCGTGGAACAGACCCTGAAAAGCTCTCTGGATGTGGGGCAGCAGTTATATACCTATATTGAAGAAAAAGATGCTTTTTTTGCCAAACGGGCCGCCTATCAGATCGACTCCAGAAAACTTCTGGAAAAAGAACACCACAATGACCTGAACCGGTATACCCAGGTAGTCCAGCGGGCGTTCAACCGCCATGCCGTGGAGATCTATACCCCGGATGCCAAACGGATCTGCCTGTCTTTGGCCAATGAACTGGAACATCTGTATTTTGGTATTCTCACCACATCTGACCTCAATAAGATTCCCCAAAACAAAACCAGCACCACCATTTATCAGACCATTGATCAGGGGGAGTTTTTACGCACGGTTTCCACCATTCCCTTTGATTCTTTGCTGGAAAACGCCCAGGGATTCATTGTGGTAACCACCCTGATTTCCAGAGACCTGTCAGAGAATCTCACGGCAATCCTTGACGGCATGGAAGAATACCACCAGCTGAAACTTACCAAAAAACCAGCCCAGCTGTCTTATTATATCGCTTTATCCATTGTGGCGCTGCTGGTTATTTTCTGTGCCATATGGTTCGGATTTCAGCTGGCCAAATCTATCACTGTTCCCATCATGAAATTTGCTGAAGGCACCCAACGGATAACACAAGGAGATCTCAACTACAAGATTGACTTTGAAACAGATGATGAAATCGGCACTCTTATCAAATCCTTTAACTCCATGACCACTCAGCTGGCAGCCGGCAGAGAGCAGATCGCGCTGTCCAGAGAAATGTTAAAACAACAGAATGCTGAACTCAAAAAAAGCCGGCAATATATAGAGACTGTTTTAAAAAATATATCAGCAGGTGTGATCTCCATTGACAATACCGGGGTTATCACCACCATAAACAAGGCAGCTGAATCCATGCTGGCCATCCAGGGCAGCCATATCCTGGGCCGCAATTTCAGACAGATTCTCACCGGAGAATATCGGCAGATGGCTGACAAACTCCATGACCAAAGCATCGCCTCAGGCCAGCAGCATATTCAGATGCCGGTGTCTGCAACCATCTCCGGCAACCCGAAACATTTTTCTCTTCATTACAGTAATCTCAAAGATGATACCGGCAGCAACATCGGGGCTGTTCTGGTATTTGACGATGTCACAGAACTGGAAAAGGCCCAGCGCATGGCAGCATGGCGGGAAGTGGCCCGCCGCATCGCACATGAAGTCAAAAATCCGTTGACCCCCATCAAACTGTCTGCCCAGCGTCTTAAGCGCAGATACAGCAAAACAATCAATGATGAAATTTTCACAAACTGTGCAGACACCATTGTGGAGCACGTGGATTTAATCCGAAACCTGGTAAACCAGTTTTCCACGTTTGCCAAATTTCCGGATGTGAATTTCACCCGGGCAAGAATTGAAAATATCATTTTAGAAACCATTGCCCTGTACAAAGAAGGCCTGGAAAATGTTACCATCACACCCAGATTTGAAGACAACCTGCCATTCCTGCGGCTGGATCACCAGCATATGAAACAGGCGTTTATCAATCTTGTTGACAATGCCGTGTTCGCCGTCAACAAAAACGGTACCATTGTTATTGATGTCTCTTTTGACGCTATATTGAAAATTGTAAGAATTGAAATTGCAGACAACGGAAAAGGGATTTCCGACATCGAAAAAACCAAATTGTTCGAACCTTATTTTTCCACCAAAAAATCAGGTATGGGGCTGGGACTTGCCATTGTAAATTCTATTATTTCAGACCATAATGGGGTGATAAGGGTTCAGGACAACCAGCCAAAGGGAGCAAAATTTATCATTGAGCTTCCTGCCGAATGAATCGGACAAAATAGTGAACAACTGCAATGATCCAATGAAAAAAAGAAAGGAACCAATTTTATGTATCCGGCTGTTTTGATCGTTGATGATGAAGCCACTATTATCGAATCTCTTGAGGGCATTCTTTCAGATGATGGGTTTGAAGTCATCCACGCTTTTAACGGGTATGAGGCATTAAAAAAAATTGAAACCGACTCCCCGGATATTGTGCTGCTCGATATCTGGATGCCGGGTATGGATGGTATAGAAACCCTCAGGGAGATCAAAAAAAAATTTCCCAATATACCCGTGGTGATGATCACGGGCCATGGATCCATTGAGTCAGCCGTGGATGCAACCAAATCCGGGGCCTATGATTTTTTAGAAAAGCCTTTGTCCATTGACAAGGTCATGGTGACCATCAACAATGCCTTGAATTTCAGAAAACTGGAAGAAGAAAACCTTTACCTGCGCAAAAAAACCATTGAAAAAAACTCCATCACCGGGACCAGTCCGGCTGTCAGAAAACTGTACCAGGAAGTGATGGCCGCATCCCCGTCTGATGCAGCCATCCTGATCACCGGGGAAAACGGCACAGGCAAGGAGATGGTGGCCAGAACCATCCATCAGTTCAGTATGCGGCCTGAAGAACCGTTTATCATAATCAATTGTGCAGCCATCCCTGAAGAAACCCTTGACAGTGAATTGTTCGGCCATGAAAAAGGGGCTTTTGACCAAGCTTTTTCCAAAAACATGGGTAAGTTTGAGCTGGCATCCGGCGGCACCCTGTTTCTGGATGAAATCGGGGATATGAATATCAACACCCAGGCAAAAATTCTTCGGGCACTGGAATCCAAAACGTTCCAGCGCATAGGCAGCGGCCGGGTGATCCACGTGGATGTCCGGATCATCGCATCCACCAACAAAGACCTTGCAGCTGAAATAGAAAACGGCAAGTTCAGGCAGGATCTGTTTTTCCGTCTGAACGTCATCCCCATCCATGTACCACCGCTGCGGGAAAGAAAAGAGGATATACCGCTGCTGGTGGATACGTTTCTGGATAAACTGGCCAGGCAGTCCTCTGACCCCAAAAAATCGATGTCAGAACAGGCACTGAACCTTTTGGCAAATTATTTTTGGCCGGGAAATGTCAGGGAATTAAAAAATCTTATGGAACGCCTGTCCATTATGGTTCAGGATGATCTTATTGATGTGACCCACCTGCCGCACCCATATAATCCTGACTTTAAACCCGGCCCAAAAGTGGAGCGCAGGCAGTTGTTTGCCATGGATACTCTGAACCAGGCCAGAACCGCTTTTGAAAAAGAATATGTCCGGCGCAAGGTTGAACAGGCACAAGGGGATATCCAGGGGGTGGCCAAGTCCCTGGGAACCAGTGCCAGATTCATTAAAAAAAGACTGGCTTAACAAAGCTTTTCATGAGAGTTATCAGCGGCACCTGCCGGGGCAAAAAGCTCATCCCCCTGGAAGGCCGGGACATAAGGCCCACCTCAGACCGGATCAAAGAAACTGTGTTTAATATCCTGGGTGCCCGGGTTAAAAATGCACAGGTTCTGGATCTGTTTGCCGGAACCGGTGCCCTGGGGCTTGAGGCCTTAAGCCGGGGAGCGGCCCATGCCGTGTTTGTGGACCTGTCTGCCGCCGCCTGCAACATAATCGCTCAGAATATCGACCGGTGCAGATTTTCCGGTCAGGCCACACTGATTCAGAAGGATCTGTTTTTCCCCCTGACTGTTCCTGTCATCAGATCCAGATACTTTGATCTGATATTTCTGGATCCGCCCTATAATCTGGGATATGTTGAAAAAACACTGGCAAAACACAATATTGCATCTCTTTTGTCTGATGGGGGTCTGGTTGTTGCAGAACACGCCGCCAGAGAAATTTTGCCCAGATCTTTGAACGGACTTGACATTTTCCGGCAAAAAAAATACTCAAGAACCACCATTTCCTTTTTAACCAGAAGCCAGGACCCTGTATGAAAAAAAAAATACCGCCCAAAAAAAGAACCGCCATCTATCCCGGATCATTTGACCCTTTAACCAACGGGCATGTGGATGTCATACAGAGGGCACTGGAAATTTTTGATGAAGTGATTGTAGCAATACTGCGAAATCCTGGCAAAAAATATCTGTTTTCCACTCAGGAGAGACTGGAAATGATCCAGCGCAGCTTCAACGGCAATGATGCATTAAAAGTGGATGCCTTTGACGGGCTTCTGGTGGATTATGCCAGAATGAAAAATGCCGTTGCCATTATCCGGGGGATGAGGGCAATATCTGATTTTGAAAACGAGTTCCAGATGGCTCTGATGAACAGAAAGCTGCACAAGGATGTACAGTCGGTATTTCTTATGACCGGTCTGCGATGGATCTTTACCTCATCTTCCATCATCAAGGAAGCGGCCCAGTTCGGCGGGGATGTCTCTGATATGGTACCTGAACCTGTGAAACTGAAACTTATGGAAAAATTTCCCCTGTTAAAAGCCGGTCTGCGCCGGAATCCATCTGAAAAAGGCCGTCGGTAATTATGGATCTGTGGCAGCTCCAGATATTTGTCACTGTGGTGGAACAAAAAAGTTTTTCAAAGGCCTCTGATATCATCAACCTGTCCCAACCGACAGTTTCCACCCATATCAAGGAACTGGAACAGCATTTTCAATGCCGGCTTCTGGACCGGCTGGGAAAAAAAACCGAGCCCACCCGGGCCGGTTGGATACTGTTTGACCATGCCAGAAAAATACTGGCTCTCAAAGACAGAACCGAATCTGCCATGCTCGATTTTATCGGCTGTACAAAAGGCCGTCTGGTCATCGGCGGCAGCACCATACCGGCAGGGTATATTCTTCCCAGGCTCATGGGGCCGTTTGCAAAAACCTATCCTGATGTATCTCTCCATTTGTCAACCGGAGATACCTGTCAGGTCATTGAAGATGTCAAGCACGGCCGGGTGGAACTGGGTGTGGTGGGGGCCAGGACCCGGGATACCGCCATTGTCCAGGAAGTGCTGCTGGCTGATGAGATGAAACTGATTGTGCCCGGGGATCACAAATGGGCCAGCCTGTCCGCTGTTGACTGTCTTCAATTGACAAATGAACCCTTTATCGCAAGAGAATCCGGGTCAGGAACCTGGCAATCCATATGCAAAAGCATGGCAGATGCAGGCTTTGATGCCCGGCAATTGAACACATGCGTAACAATGGGATCTTCTGTCTCCGTGATCCAGGGCATTCTCAACCAGGTGGGAATCTCAATTCTCTCCACTGCGGCGGTGGCAGATGATCTTGCCAAGGGCCGTCTGACAGCTCTCGGGGTCAACGGTCTGAACCTGGACCGTTTTTTTTATCTGACTCTGGCACAAAAACGCACCCAGTCACCCATCTGTAAAAAATTTATTTTCTTTGCCCGGCAACACCTGTCACAGAATGGATCTGGACCGGCCTGACACGCTTTTTATCCGGTAAAATCGTCATTGACAACCCCGGCATTTTCTGACAAGCTTCTCTGTGATATGACAGACAACATAAATATATGGGCTGAACACAATCATTTAGAAACAGGAACTCGCCATGATAATAGGACTGGATGTTGGCGGTACGCATACCGATGCGGTTATCCTCAGCAGCAAAGGCATTGAAAAAAGCGTCAAAGTCCCCACAGATCCTGCCGATCTTTTTAACACGGTTCTTTCAGGCTTTACCCGGCTTCTTGAATCCATCGATCCCGGCCAGATTGAACGGGTGGTCATCTCCACCACCCTGACCACCAACGCCATTGTCCAGCAGACCATGGAACCGGTGGGCATAATTGTTTCAGCCGGCCCCGGCATCGATCCTGAGTGTTTTCGCACCGGAGACCATTATTATCCGGTATCCGGATCAATCAACCACAGGGGACGCGAAAAAGCCCCGGTCAATGAGATGCAGATTAAGGATATCGGCAAAAAACTGGTGGATGCCGGTGTACAATACCTGGGGGTTGTCAGTAAATTCTGCGTGAGAAACCCGTCCCATGAAATTTTTATCAAAAGAATCCTCAACAGACATTTCAAGCAGATATTTTTAGGCCACCATGTCTCTGGAAACCTGAACTTTCCCAGACGGATCGCCACCACCCACTTGAATGCAGCCGTCTTTTCCCTGCACAAATCCTTTTTTGAAGCGGTTAAAAAAAGTCTGGCTGAAAAAGGGCTCACCGTTCCCATACAGATTTTGAAAGCAGACGGCGGCACCATGAGCCTTGAATCTTCCATGCATTTTCCCGGACAGACTGTCCTTTCCGGGCCGGCCGCCAGCATCATGGGGGCCATCCCCTACGCACCCGCGGGCCAGGATGCCATTGTCCTGGATATCGGCGGCACCACAACGGATATCGCATTTCTGGTGGACAAAGCCCCGCTGCTGGAGCCGGTGGGTATCCAGCGGGGCAGCTACAAAAGCCTGATCAGGTCCTTGCGCACCGATTCCAAGGGTATCGGCGGTGACAGCGCTCTGCGGGTCAACAAAGGCGAGCTTACCATCGGACCGGACCGCCAGGGTCCTGCCATGGCATTTGGCGGTCCCTTGCCCACCCCCACGGATGCGATGGTGGTGCTGGGGCTCATGGAAAACGGAAACCGGGAAAAGGCCCTGGCCGGAATCCACACCATTGCCAGGGAACTGGGCCTTTCTGATGAGGGAGCAGCAGAAAAAGTGTTCAAAACCTGCTGTACCATTATCTTGAAAAAAACCTTTGAAATGATTGATCAGATCAATTCCCAGCCGGTTTACACGGTACATGATTTTCTGGAGGGCTATAAGCTCAGCCCTCAGAAAATTCTGGTACTGGGCGGGCCTGCCCCATATTTTGCAAAAAAAATCGAAGACCTGTATCAGATTGACACCCTGGCGGTTCCCGAATCCGCTGTTGCCAATGCAGTGGGTGCGGCCCTGGCCAGAACCACCTGTGAAGTGTCCTTGAACGCCGACACGGAACAGGGCATTGTCACCGCCCATGAAGAAGACTTTGCCGAACCGATCTCAAAAACCTTTTCAGAAGATGATCTCATGGAAACCGCCTATAACCTGCTTCAGGAAAAAGCGATCAATTCAGGGGCAGACCCTGAAAACATGGATGAGGTGGAGGTGGTGGAGTTCCAGAAATTTAATATTGTAAGAAATTTTTCACCCAGGGGAAAAATATTCCGCACCAAGATGCAACTCAAACCCGGCCTGATCAAAGGCTATGACAAGGTGTTACACTAAAGAGGGAATCATGTTGAAAGCAATGCATAAAACCGGACTGGTATTTTTTCCCGCCTTTGACTGGGCCATTGACCCCACCCATCCGGAACGGGAGGAACGGCTGCTGTACACCCAGGACCAGGTCACTGAAGAAGGGGTGTTTGATATCCCCGGCATCATCGAATACAAACCGGTGCTGGCAACTGCCGAAGATATCCGGCGGGCGCAGTTCTGTGTACCGGATGAAACATCGATCACCACGGAATCCCACCTCATCAGTGCCGGCGGCGCCAAGGTCATTGCCGATGCAGTCATGGGCAGGGAAGTCAAAAACGGGTTTGCCCTGGTCCGGCCGCCGGGACACCATTCCATGCGGGTTTCCCATGGGGGCAGGGGATTCTGCCATATCAATATTGAAGCGATCATGGTGGAATATATCCGGACCCGGTACAAGGTCAAGCGCATTGCCATCATCGACACCGACTGCCACCACGGGGACGGCACCGACAATATTTTCTGGCATGATCCAGATGTTTTGTTCATCTCCCTTCACCAGGACGGCCGGACCATGTTTCCGGGCACCGGGTTTCCCGGGGAGCTGGGGGGTCCCAATGCCAAGGGCAGCAACCTGAACATTCCTCTGCCGCCGGGCACTTCCACTGAAGGGTATCTGTATGTGATCAACAACTGTGTGCTGCCGGTTCTGGATGAATTCAAGCCGGATCTGGTAATCAACTCCGCCGGCCAGGACAACCATTACACCGATCCCTTGACCAATATGAATTTCTGCGCCCAGGGTTATGCCCAGCTCACCACCCTGCTCAAACCCGACATTGCCGTGCTGGAAGGAGGATATGCCATTGAAGGGGCCCTGCCCTATGTCAACCTGGGCATCATCCTGGGCATGGCCGGCATTGACTATACCGGGGTGGTGGAACCGGACTACAATCCTGAAAAACTCAAACAGGCGGTGAGCCTCACCGACAAAATCAAAAAAACCACAGATCAGATCAACACCTACTGGTCCAAACGGCAGCAGATGAGAGATGCAGCCGGCCCCCCCGGAGAGATTCAGGTGCGGCACAAAGAAATCTTTTAAGATACCGACAATATTTTTGAGCGGCAGAAAGAACGCATCAGAATCTGCAAAGACTGCGGCGGCAGTTTTGAAATAGATTCCCAGGCCATGCCCGGCCTTCATATTTTAGGGGTGCACATCCCCATCAATGCTTGCAGTGCCTGTGTTGAAAAAGGGTATGAATTTTTTGCAAAAGCCCCTGCCGGCAAATATGACCGCATTTTTCTGATGGACCGGCCCAAAGACCAGTATCACATAAAATAGATGGACCAGGCCATACCCCCATCCAGCCACGGCCGGCATCTTGAAACCAGGGCCGGTGTGATCCGGCTCATCCGGGAATTTTTTTGGCTGCACCGGTATCTGGAAGTGGAAACCCCGGTCAAAAGCCCTGCTGTCATTCCCGAAGCCCATATAGATTTGTTCATGGCAGAGGAACACTTTCTGACGGCCTCTCCTGAACTGTACATGAAACGGCTGCTGGCCAGGGGATATCCAAAAATATTTCAGATCTGCAAATGTTTCAGAAAAAATGAACGGGGCTGCTTTCATCTGCCGGAAATGACCCTGCTGGAATGGTATGGTGCAGGCGATACCTATCTGGATCTCATGGACCAGTGCCAGGCACTGGTCCGGCATATTGCCGCAGGACTGAACTGCGGTGACTTCCTTTCCTATCAGGGGATGACCCTGGATCTGGCTCAGCCGTTTAAACGCCTGACCGTGCACCAGGCCTTTGAAGCCCATGCCGGCAGATCCTGTGACCAGGCTCTGGATGAAGGCAGTTTCCATGAAATCATGGGGTTTGATATCGAACCCTGCCTGGGGCAAAAACAACCGGTTTTCCTCATGGATTATCCCAGATCCCTGGCCAGCCTGGCAGCACTTCATCCAAAGAACCCCACCCTGGCCCAGCGGTGCGAATTCTACATGGCCGGCATTGAACTGGCCAATGGATTTACCGAATTAACCGATGCCGCCGTCCAGCGCCGGCGGTTTGACATGGAAAACCAGATCCGGATCAGCCAGGGCCTGTCTGTCCTGCCTCTGCCGGAAACCTTTCTTTCTGAGCTGGATGCCCTGCCGGAATGTGCCGGCATCGCACTGGGGGTGGACCGGCTGGTGATGCTCTTTGCCAATGCTTCCTGCATTGACCAGGTGGTGGCATTCACCCCTGAAATCTGCTGATATCCCCTTAAAAGGGCAATCTGTCAGAATAGAGAGTTCTTAAAATACCTTTTGTGCCCGCAAAAACCCATACATGATACCGCATCCCAGAACAAACAGTGC
>JAIPDY010000085.1 GCA_021737445.1 Desulfotignum sp. | reverse complement strand
CCCATCGCGATACAGGGGCCGGTCAGCATTTTTTCCACCCGGGCAGCGGTAATGCCCTGGGTCTGCATGAAAACTGCGAGAGACAGATGGGGAAAAATGCTCTGCCCGTGCTGGATGAGCAGCGGGGCCCGGCGCAAAATTCCATCTGTGTCATATTGGTTGTTGATGAATCCTGTGGCGCTTAAACGGGCTTCTATGGCCGGGGTGTTGCACAAAACCCCGGTGGCCTGATGCAAAGACAACAGACCGGCCGGATCGGTGATGTCAAACAAAGACTTTTTGCATGCTGTCCCTTTGCTGGTGTGATCAAAATAAAAATACCGGGCCCCCACCATGGGGGTGCCGGCCAGTACAGCACCGAAAAAAAGGTCATTGTCATCCAGGCCCCGGGGAAGGTTTGATAAGTTCAGATTCAGGTTGAAATCGGTTTCAAGCCGCTGGGTGATATGCCCCAAAGATGACTGGTCAGGCTCTGGAAACAAAATATCCATTCCCATGGCCCTGGGTTTTGCCTGATGGATCAGCCGGATCAGCCGGGCCAGCCGGTAACGGGGCCATGGCCATTGGCCCACGGCAGACAAACTGGTTTCATCAATGTCCACAATGGTGATCTTGCCGGCAATCTTCGGGGATGGAGCGCTGAAACTTTCCAGTTTCATATACCGGTCATAAAAAAAAATGTCCATGGATCTGAAAAAGCTGATTTCAAAAACAGCTGCCAGGGCAATGCCCAGGGTTATGGCCAGCATGATGCCGGCCGCTGTAATCCGGGCCGGCCGGGACAGGGTGGTGATTTTGGGGGCAGATTCCATAACTGCTTATTTGGTGGTGGATGTGACCGGAAGGTCGGGTTCGGCCTCTAAAAGGGAGCCATAGGTTTTTTGAACCTGCCCGGGGTCAGTTTTTCTGATGAGAAAACCACCGGTAGTAGGATGATATACCGCTTCAGTGTAAGGTCTGTCCAGCATGATGCCCGAAGTGTCACTGCGCATGACAATTTTGCCGGTTTTGCCGCTTTCTTCGGGCAGCAGGATGGCACCTGTTGTCTGCTGTTTGGCACAGCCCATCAGACAGGTAAGGCAAAGGCAGATGACAAAAAAGCGCATCATGGGTCCTTATTATAAATTAATCACAAACCGGGTTCCCCGAACCCCCACAGTGGCTTTGGGGGTTGTCATTTTAACGGAATCAGGAGACAGCCGTCCGATTTTTCCGGAATTATAAATCGCGGAACCTTTTTCCATATAAAAAGAAAAATCATAAAGATCCTCCGCCGGCTCAAACACAAACGCCGACATTTCAAATATTGACTCAGGCCCGATGGTAATAACGGTACCGTCAGTGAAAACAATACCGGCATAGGCATTTTTTTTTGTTACAAGGGTATCTTTTTCCCATACCGGCATTTTTGCCTCAACCCGAATCAGGGTGTCGTTTCTATGGATATAAACTTTGCCGGTAAGGGTTTCGACAATTCCAGCAGGCCCCTGAAATGCCCAAGCGGTTGCAGTGAAGAGCATCAGAACAAAAAAAACAGCACACATTTTTACTAATGATGGACGCATCCGGTCTCCTGTATAACATGTTCAAATAGTATAAGCAGGGTGCATAACCCTGTCAAGGCGCCGTTTGATTGACCTGTGCCGGTACGTTTGAAGGGAAGTTCAGGTATCGGACAATCCAAGAAACGTGGTCCTGATACGTTTCACATGTTCCAGAAGCTGGGTTTTTCTGGTTTTTCCCACAGTGTCAGAGTTTTTTTGGGTCAGCAGGCTGGTTAATGTCTGCAAATCTGATTGCAGACACAGGGTCTCTTTGTGCCAGCCATGCATATCCATCTTCATGAGATTGAAATACCACAGGCGGAATGTCAGTACATAGAACCGGTCGGACATCTCTGTTAAAAAAGGGTTTCCTGCCGCATCATGGAACAGCTTTTTCAAGTCCATGTCCAGCCGGGCCAGTTTTTCCGGGTCATGGTGTTTTGTCAGATGCCGGCACTGGCTTTTCAGCTTCTCCAGTCGGGTGAAGTGGGACGGGGTGAACCGTTCCGCTGCCATGATACCGATGACCGATTCCAGTTCCAGCCGGGCCTGGAAAACATGGGTGATGGTGTTGAGCTCCAGTTCAGACACCTGAATGCCGGTGCGGGGCAGTATTTTTAGCAGATGCTCCCATTCCAGGCGGAGCAGTACCGTTCTCAGAGGGGTCCGGCTGACACCGAACTCCTCTGCCAGGGCCTGTTCCTTGAGGATCGTTCCCGGGGTGTAGGTCAAAAACACAATCCGTTCCCGCAGGGTATGGTAAATTTTTTTGTTCATTTTTGTATTTAAACCATATCACATATAAATCGTAAAAATAACATGTTGACAATAGAAATTTTTTTAGTATACCATAAAAATATTAAAATACCATACAATGATTAAGATGGTCAAATCTAAAAAATTTAAGGAAAAAAACATGGAAACATATGATGTGGTAATTATGGGCGGTGCGGTCATGGGGAGTTCAACCGCTTATTTTCTGGCAAGTAATCCGGATTTTAATGGAGCAGTTCTGGTGATTGAAAAAGACCCGACCTATGCCCAGGCTTCCACAAGCCTTTCTGCCGGTGGTATCAGACAGCAGTTTTCCAATACAGAAAATATTTTACTTTCACAGTTCGGCGCTGAATTTATCAAAGAGATCAATTCATATTTACAGGTGGATGAGGATGATCCGGTTAATGTCGACTTTATGGAAAACGGGTATCTTTTTCTGGCCACTGAAAAAGGGATGCCCGTGTTGCTGCAAAATCACAAAACCCAGACCGCTGCCGGCGCCAAAGTTCAGATTCTGGACCAGGGCCAGTTAAGGGAAAAGTTTGGCTGGCTGAATGTGGATGACATCGTGGCCGGGTCGTTCAATTTCCAAAATTCCGGCTGGTTCGATCCCCATTGCCTGACCATGGCGTTCAAGAACAAAGCCAGGAGCCTGAATGTCACTTATATAAACGACGAGGTTGTGGGCATGGAACGGACCGGTGAAAAAGTTACCACGGTAAAATTGCGCTCAGGAAAAATGGTATCCGGCGGCATTTTTATCAATGCAACAGGAGCCAGGGCCGCCAGTGTGGCAGAAATGGCAGGGATTGACGATCTGCCGGTACACTCCCGGAAACGGTTTGTATTTTTATTTAAATGTAACACCCCTTTGCCGGACTGTCCGCTGGTGGTTGATCCTTCCGGTGCGTATTTCCGTCCCGAAGGTCACAATTTTATCTGCGGCAAATCTCCGGATAAAGATAATGATCCTGATTGTGAAGATTTTTATATGGATTATTCAGTTTTTGAAGAGGAGTTATGGCCTATCCTGGCTGAACGGGTGCCGGCGTTTGACGCCATCAAGCGCATCTCTTCATGGGCAGGGCATTACGCATATAATGTGATGGATCAGAACGCCATCATCGGACCTCATCCCACAGTGTCTAATTTTATTTTTGCCAATGGGTTCAGCGGTCACGGACTGCAGCAGTCACCGGGCGTGGGAAGAGGGATTTGTGAACTGGTCACCTATGGGCAGTACCGCACATTGGATCTGAGCTGTTTTGCCTTTGATCGGTTTGCCGGTAACCGGCTTTACAAAGAACTCAATATTGTATGATTGAATATGATATCAGCAGGTGGTATATTCATCTGAATCTGTTTATGAACATTTTCAGAAAAGAAGCCTGGTGAAAAATAAGCACAAATCCATATTCCGGTGTAAAACCTGCGGCGGCCAGACCTTTAAATGGATGGGGAGATGCCCTGACTGCGGGGATTGGGATTCTCTGGTTCAGGAGCGGCTGGCTGCCCAGGGCAGCAAAAAGCCTCATCAATCGGTTGTGGCAAAACCGGTTCCCATGGATTCTGTGGACGGGGGCAGGTCGCTGCGGACATGCACCGGCATGACTGAATTTGACAGGGTTCTGGGGGGCGGTATTGTAGACGGATCCCTTGTGCTCATCGGCGGGGATCCGGGCATAGGCAAATCCACCCTCATGCTCCAGGTGCTGTCCGCTCTGGCCCGGTCCGGCAAAACCTGCCTGTATGTGTCTGGTGAAGAATCCATCCGCCAGCTTTCCATGCGGGGACAGCGCCTGGATGGCGGGTCCTGCCCCACCCTGTTTATTGTATCGGAAACCGATCTGGATGCCATTGCTGTCATGATGGAGCAGACCGGTTATGATGCCGTGGTCATCGATTCTATCCAAACGGTGTTCCAGGGGGATGTTAATTCCACCCCGGGCAGTGTCACCCAGATCCGGGAAGCTGCCATGCGGTTCATGCATCTGGCCAAAACCAGCGGCACCCCGATTTTTCTGGTGGGGCATGTGACCAAGGTAGGAGCCATTGCCGGTCCCAGGATCATGGAACATATGGTGGATACGGTCCTCTATTTTGAAGGGGACAAAAGCCATGTGTTCAGAATATTGCGGGCCGTGAAAAACCGGTTTGGCTCCACCAATGAGATTGGTGTGTTTGAAATGCGTGAAAAAGGACTGGTAGAGGTGCCCAATCCGTCTGCCGTGTTTTTGTCTGAACGGTCGTCTGTGGCACCTGGGTCGGTGGTTACCGCATGCATGGAGGGCAGCCGTCCCATCCTGGTGGAGATCCAGGGACTGGTGTCCACCTCCAGCCTTGGCAATCCCAGGCGTACGGTGCTGGGTCTGGATATTCAGCGGGTGGCGCTGATCGTGGCGGTCATGGAAAAACGCCTGGGCATGAACCTGTCCGGTCTGGATCTGTTCATGAATGTCACCGGCGGGGTCAGGATCGTGGAGCCTTCTGCTGATCTGGCCATTGCCGCGGCCCTGGCCGCCAGTTTTCTGGACAAACCTGTGCCCCGGAAAACCACCCTTATCGGCGAAATCGGCCTGACAGGAGAGATCCGGGCAGTGAGCCATGCCCAGGCCCGGATAAAGGAAGCTGCCAAGATGGGATTTACCACCTGCCTGGTGCCGGCATCGGCATTAAAGCAGTTATCAAAGGTTCGGGGCATGACCATTGAAAGTGTGCGGTTTTTAAAAGAAGCTATGGAGGTATTGTTTGGCAGCTAGAAAAAAAAGCAGAAAATCAGGCCGGCAATGGGCTGATCACCTGACACACAAGGCAAAATCAGACAACTATCCGGCCCGTTCCGTGTATAAACTGGAAGAAATTCAGCAGAAATTTCGCATTATGCAAAAAAAAGATGTGGTCCTGGACCTGGGGTGTGCCCCTGGATCCTGGCTGCTGTATGCATCAAAACTGGTGGGGCCTGAAGGCAGGGTTCTGGGCATTGACCTTAAATCCGTGGATATCGGGCTGCCGGTCAATATCACGGTGATCCAGGATGATATTTTGCAAATGACAAATGATACCTTTTTTGAACAGGCAGCCGGCTGTCAGGTGGTGCTGTCGGATATGGCACCTGCCACCACCGGTCGAAAGGATGTGGATGCCTTCCGTTCTTTTGAATTGTGCAAAACGGCACTGGATGTGGCAGATCAATTTTTGGCGGCGAACGGCCATTTTGTGTGCAAAATTTTCCAGGGCAATGAATTTGCAGGGTTTGAAAAACAGGTGAACGCCCTTTTCCGGGACTGCCGGATTTTCAAACCGGAAAGTTGCAGAAAACAGAGCAAAGAAATATATATTATAGCAAAAAATAAACGATAAATGTAAGGAGTGTATCCATGTCAGGACACAGCAAATGGTCGACCATCAAACACAAAAAAGGGGCGGCCGAAAAAAAAAGGGGCAAGATTTTCACCAAACTGATCAAGGAGATCACGGTGGCAGCCCGTATGGGCGGCGGAGATCCCGAGGCCAATCCCCGGCTGAGACATGCCATTGACGCAGCCAAGGCCCAGAATATGCCCAAGGACAATTTTGAACGCGCCATTAAAAAAGGCACGGGTGAACTGGAAGGGGTCAATTACGAGGAAATTGTCTATGAAGGCTATGGTCCGGGCGGGGTAGCCGTGCTGGTGGAATGCCTCACAGATAACCGGAACAGGACCATTGCAGATGTCAGGTATATGTTCTCCAAAGCCGGTGGCAATGTGGGCACAGACGGGTGTGTGGCATGGATGTTTGACAAAAAAGGGCTGATTGCCGTGGCAAAGGATGTGGTGGATGAGGACACCCTCATGGAGGTGGCCCTGGAGGCCGGTGCCGAGGATATCAGAGATGAAGGGGATGTGTTTGAGGTGATTACCGAACCGGCAGAATTTGATGCGGTGCATGAAGCCATTGACAAGGCAGAAATTGTTTGCCAGATGGCGGAGATTACCATGCTTCCCCAGAACATGACTGCGGTGACCGGCAATGAAGCCGAGCAGATGATCCGGTTTATGGATGCCCTGGATGACTGTGATGATGTGCAAAAATTTTATACCAATGCTGATATTCCGGATGAGGCATTTGAAAATATGTGATTTTCAGTTCATGTCGATGACACTGACCCCGGGTGGAATGGTAAACTCAAACCTGTCATCAGGCATCTGGTAAAAATTGATGTTGTTGAATTCAAACCGGGTTGTATCCCCGAACGCATTGACTGTGGTGACTTTGGAAATATGAAACAGTTTTCTGGATACCCGGAGGATGATGCGCTGGATATCCGGATTTCCGGATTGATCCTCTAAGAGAAGCTCTACCCAGTCTTTGGTTGTTTGTTTTACAGACACGTCATAGTTTTTGCGGATCAGGGAAATATCTGACAAGAATGCTCCGCCGGCGCCGGACTGAAAAAATTGCGCTGCATCCCCCTGCATGACCTGGTTGTCATCGGGTCTGAAAATCCATACGGTTTTGCCGTTGGTGATAATGTCATGGCGTTCGGGTGACAGGTACTGCCACTTCATTTTTCCGGGATGGCTGAACCAGGCCCGGCCTGATGCTGTTTCATTGATGTCCAGAGCGGACAGAGTGGATATCTGGATAAATTCAGCAGAAAAACTGTTGTCTGCATACCGGTTTTCAATGCCGTCCAGAATTGTATGTTCCAGGGATCGGTCATCTGACGCCATGGCAGGCATGCAAGATCCGAAGAACAGAATGATAAAAAAAATTCTGATAAATATCATGGTGGAGGTCCTTTTTTTTATAGAAGCAGTTTTTGCAGGTCTTTTCGTTTGTCTTCCGCATACAGGCGCCGGAGTTTGGGTTTTTCAATCTTTCCGGTGGGGTTTCTGGGTACATCCCCGAAAAATATTTTTCTCAGGCGTTTGTACCGGGGCAGGGCCTGCTGGAAATCCAGGATATCTTTTTCACAGATCATGCAGTTTGGCTTGACGCTGATAATACCGGCAGGAATTTCTCCTAACCGCTCATCCGGCACACCGATGACGGCAATGTCTTTGATCTTTTCATGGGTTAAAAAGAAATTTTCAATTTCATTGGGAAAGATATTCTCTCCGCCATAAATGATCATATCCTTTTTCCGGTCCACCAGCCAGATAAATCCGTCCTTGTCATACCGGGCCAGATCACCGGTGCGCAGCCATCCGTTTTGAAGGGTTTTTTCTGTGGCGGTCTGGTTTTTATAATAGGCCTTCATGACTCCGGGACCCTTCACGAGCAATTCGCCGGTTTCATTTCCGAAAAGGTGGTTGCCTTGTTTGTCAACGATCTTTACTTCCCAGCCATAACCGGCCTGACCAATGGGGCCGATGCGGTGACTGTTTTCAAGGCCCAGATGGATACAGCCGGGACCTGTGGACTCGGTGAGGCCATAGTTGGTATCATAATCCTGATGGGAAAAATATCGGCGCCACCTTTTTACAAGGCTGGGAGGCACAGGCTGGGCCCCGGAATGCATCAGCCGCCATTGTTCCAGATGATACCGGGACAGGTCAAGGGTTTTGTTTTCAACTGCAATAAGAATATCATGAGCCCAGGGAACCAGCAGCCAGGCGATGGTGCAGCGTTCTTCAGAAACAGCTTCAATAATCCATTCCGGTTTAACCCCGTTGAGCAGGATACATTTACCTCCCACCAGAAGACTGCCCATCCAGTGCATTTTGGCACCAGTATGATACAGGGGCGGGATGCACAAAAATATATCTTCATGGGTCTGGCCATGGTGTCTGTTTTCCACTTCACAGGCCTGGGTCAGATTTTTATGGGTGAGCAGTACTGCCTTGGGGGCTCCGGTGGTGCCGGAAGTAAAATACAGGGCTGCATCATCATCCGGGCCGGCATCGATTTCAGGGGGCCGGGATCGGTCTTGCTCCTGGATAAAATCCTCAAAATAAACAGCCCAGTTTGGACAAAGTGATCTGGGGCCGGTAAAAATCCAGAGGTTCACACAAGAGGTCAGATCCTGCCGGATGGTTTCAATGCGCCCGATAAATTCTTCACCAAAAATAAACGCCTTGGGTTCCGCAGTTTGGGAACACACAAGGATTTTATCGGATTCAAACCTAAAATTCAACGGCACTGCCCAGGCACCGGTATAAAGAATGCCAAAATAGATGGGCAGCCATTCCAGGCTGTTGGTCATGAGCTGCACCACGGTATCAGATTTTTTGATGCCGTGCCGGCAAAGTCCGTTGGCCAGCCGGCAGGACATGGTGTAAAATTGATGCCAGGTCAGTTCTTTTCTGGTGGCACTGGCAGGTATCCGTTCCACCAGTGCAATTTTATCCCTGTACAGCCGGCTGTTCTGGGCCAGTATGTCTGTGATGCGCATAAAACGTGTCTTACCCTTTATTCTTGGCCTGAAGGTAAAAAAAATCCTGCCGGATCAATATAGACCACGGCAGGATTATGTTCAACCCAATGTGTTGGGAAAAAAGCTATTTGTCTTTTTTAACCTCTTCAAAATCAGCATCCACCACATCATCGTCAGTCTGGGCGCTTGCAGCAGCATCGCCTGTATCTGTCTGGCCTTCCTGGGATGCAGCCTGCTGGTACATCACTTCAGCCAGTTTATGGGATGCCTGGGAAAGGGCCTCGATTTTCTGTTTGATCTCTTCCACATTACTGGATTCTTTGGCCTGTTTCAAGGCTTCCACAGCAGATTCAATGCCCTTTTTGGTGTCTGCATCCACCTTGTCACCATGTTCTTTAAGGGTTTTTTCCGTCTGGTCCACCAGGGCTTCGGCCTGGTTTCTGGTATCCACAAGTTCCCGTCTCTTTTTGTCTTCTTCTGCATGCATTTCCGCATCTTTGACCATTTTTTCAATTTCATCGTCTGAAAGACCTGAAGCAGCTGTAATGCGGATGGACTGTTCCTTGCCGGTAGCCTTGTCTTTGGCTGACACCTGTACAATGCCGTTGGCATCAATATCAAACGACACCTCTATCTGGGGAACGCCCCTGGGTGCAGGCGGAATATCAGCCAGTTCAAACTGGCCCAGGGTTTTGTTGTCTGCCGCCATTTCCCGCTCTCCCTGGAGCACATGGATGGACACGGCAGGCTGGTTATCTGCAGCAGTGGAGAACACCTGGCTTTTCTTGGTGGGGATGGTGGTATTTTTTTCAATAAGTTTTGTCATGACACCGCCAAGGGTTTCAATCCCCAAAGAAAGCGGGGTAACATCCAGAAGAAGGACATCATTGACATCCCCCTGAAGAACACCGGCCTGAACTGCCGCACCCATGGCAACGACTTCATCCGGGTTGACACCCTTATGGGGTTTTTTCCCAAATATTTTTTCCACCCGCTGCTGGACCGCCGGCATACGGGTCATACCGCCTACCAGAACTACTTCATCCACACCATCAGATCCCACGCCGGCTTCTTTGAGCGCCACTTTGCAGGGACCTTCCAGGTTATCCAGCAGATCTGCCACCAGAGATTCCAGTTTTGCCCGGGTCAGTCTGACATCCAGATGTTTGGGGCCGGATGCATCAGCTGTGATAAAAGGCAGATTGATGCTGGTTTCAGTGGCGCTGGACAGTTCCATTTTAGCTTTTTCAGCAGCTTCTTTGAGCCTCTGAAGGGCCATTTTGTCGTTTCGAACATCAATGCCCTGGTCTTTTTTGAACTCATTGGCAATGTATTCAATAATCCGCAGGTCAAAATCTTCACCACCCAGATGGGTATCCCCTGACGTGGACTTAACTTCAAAAACACCATCTCCGATTTCAAGGATGGAAACATCAAATGTACCGCCACCCAGATCAAAGACCGCGATTTTTTCTTCACCTTTTTTATCCAGGCCATAAGCCAGAGAAGCGGCTGTGGGTTCATTGATGATCCTTTTGACCTCCAGGCCGGCAATCTTGCCCGCATCTTTTGTGGCCTGGCGCTGGCTGTCATTAAAATAGGCAGGCACAGTAATGACAGCTTCCTTGACCTCTTCTCCCAGGTATTCTTCAGCGGTTTTTTTGATATTGGCCAGAATGAATGAAGAGATTTCAGCCGGGCTGTATTGTTTGCCCCTCAGATTGATCCGGGTATCACCGTTGGTCGCTGATTCTATTTTATAAGGAAGGTTGGGTATGTCACTTTGCACCTCCTTTGATTTGAATTTTCTGCCGATAAGCCGCTTAACGCCGAATACAGTATTTTCCGGATTGGTGATAGCCTGTCGTTTGGCAGTCTGACCCACAATCCTTTCCCCGCCTTCGGTGATGGCGACAATTGAGGGTGTGGTGCGGCCGCCCTCGGCATTGGTTATGATTTTTGCTTCTCCCCCGGCTTCCATGATCGCTACACAGGAGTTGGTTGTTCCCAGATCAATTCCAATTATTTTACCCATAACATTTCCTCCAAGATATCTTTATTTTTCTTTTGGTTTTTCATTTTCATTTCCCGTTGGTTTTGCAACAACAACCATGGCAGGTCTTATCAATCGGTCATGTAAAACATATCCGGTTTGAAGCACATCAGTTACCGTGTTTTCAGGCACGTCATCTGTTTCCTTCCTGGTGACCGCCTGGTGGAAATTTGGATCAAATTCCTGATTTTCCGCTTCTACCTGTTTGACATTAAAGGCTTGAAATATTTTTAAAATCTCCTTGTAGGTCAGATTTACTCCTTCCAGAAGGCTGTTCAGATTCTTGTTGTTTTCCGCAGAGACAATGGCTCTTTCAAGGTTATCCACAACCGGCAGAAACTGCTTGAAAATGGTTTCATTGGCAAATTTTTTAAACTCGTCTATCTCTCTTTGTTTTCTTTTTCTGTAGTTGTCAAATTCAGCAGAAAGCCTTAAAAAACGGTCCTTTTCAGCATTGAGCTGTTCTTGCATAGCAACAATATCTTTGTCTTTTTCCTGTGCAGGGGGGTTTTGGGGTGAACTGTTTTGTGCATCTGCTGATTGTGCATTTTTTTTGGGAGAATCTTCCTGTTTATTTTCGCCCTTGGGATTTTCTTTTAGTACCAAATTTTTTCTCCTGATCCAAAATTCCTTATCCTTAAACCTTAAACGGCAAATGATATAATTTCCATAAATTATGGCTGAAAAATAAGTCTGTTTGAATGCATGTCAAGATATAAAAAAAAGGAGGGGGAACAAAGAAATAAACCGGCCGGCAGACGGATTCAGGGAAAATTGCATAACCGGGATCGATCCTTGACACAGAAGAGATCACTTATCGCTGCTTCCTTCCGGACCTGACGAGGTTCATGGCCTTCTGTTACAAGGCGACCGATCAGAATCACCTTAGAATCCGGCCTGCCAGCCGGAACTATATTTTATATAAGGTTTGTATTCTTTTTTCAAGTTTTATTATATGAAATTTTTACAAATGATGAT
>JAIPDY010000084.1 GCA_021737445.1 Desulfotignum sp. | reverse complement strand
CTCCGATGATCAGAACGGTTTTGTCGGCAATGCCAAAACGGCCCAGCGGCGCAACCGCTGCCCGGCTGTCGGTATTGTATCCCAAAAGCCGGTTGTTCCGGTTGACAATGGTGTTCACCGCCCCGATGGCCAGGGCCTGGTCATCTATCCAGTCCAGATGGGCCATCACGCTTTGTTTGAACGGAATGGTCACAGATACTCCCTGGATATTGAACTGCCGCACCGCATGCACAGCTTTCCGGATATCCATGGGGGCAAAGGCCAGATAAACCGCATCGATGCGGTTGTCTGTAAATGCCTGGTTGTGAACCAAAGGGCTTTTAGAGTGTGACACCGGGTTGCCCAGCACACAAAAGAGCGTTGTATCGGCAGTGATGCGCATCATGGTTATGTTTCTTTTTTGACAATAAAAGACTGTATCCGGTTGCCGTCCATGTCCTTGACAGTTGCTGTCCATTTGTCAATGATAATGGATTCTCCGGGCTGGGGAATTCTGTCGATCTGTTCTAAAAAAAAACCGGAAAAGGTGTCATAGCTGACAGATTCGGGAATATTGATATCGATCTCCTTGTTTAAGTCATCCACATCAATCCGGCCGGCCACCAGCCATTTATTGTCCTTGAGCCGGACAATGTCAGGCACCATCCGGTCGGTCTCATCTGTGATTTCCCCGATGATCTCCTCCACCACATCCTCCAGGGTTACAAGCCCTGCGACTCCGCCGTGTTCATCCACCACAATGGCCATATGGCTTTTTTTGGCCTTGAATTCCTGGAGCAGGGAATCCAGTTTTTTGGATTCAGGGATAAAATAGGGTTTTTTCATGATCGATTTGATCTCCAGGACCTCGATCTGTTTTTCAGATGCGGTCATTTTCTGAAAGCTTGCAAACAGATCCTTGACATGCAGAATGCCGATCACATTGTCGATGCTGTCTTCAATCACCGGTATCCTTGAATATCCTGTTTCCAGTATCTGCTGGATATCCAGGTTTTCAGCTGCATCCACCACATACATGTCTGCCCTGGGGGTCATGATTTCACAGCATGAGGTGTCGTCAAATTCAAATATATTGGTGATGTATTCTTTTTCCGCTTCCTTGATTTCCCCCTCCTCCTCCACCACTTCCACCATGGTCATGAGTTCATCTTCAGTCACGGTGTGGTATGCCGGATTGATTGATCCATGGAGTTTTGGGATGAAATTAAGAAGAATGATCAGGGGCCAGAAGATTTTGGAAAGCCAGTAAAGGGGAAAGATAACAGCCCGGGCCACCAGCAAATTGTTCTGGGTGGCAAAAGATTTAGGGAAGATCTCTCCGAATACCAGAATGACCAGGGTCATGACACCGGTGGCAATGCCCACGGCATTGGATTTGAAATAGGCCATGGCAATTGATGTGGCCAAAGCTGACCCGCCGATGTTCACCAGGTTGTTGCCGATGAGAATGGTTGTCAACAGGGTGTGGGGGTCCTGCTTCATTTTCATGATCAGATGCCCGGTTCTGGACCCGTCTTTTGCTATATGGAGTGCTTTAATTTTTGAAATGGAGAAAAGCGCGGTTTCAGAAGATGAAAAAAAGCCGGATAACACCAGACAAATGATCAGCAATGTCATACTAAATGTCATTAAAATATGTTCTTTCCTTCAAAGCATATCAATTTTAAAAATTACTTTAATAAGGTTTGTTATTGTTTGTCAAACACCGATTTGTCTGATTGCCGGATTTTTTGGCCTGGTGTATCAGGTCCAATGCTGTTTTTGCCGCCCTTTTCGCTGCACCGGGAGATCCCAGAAGCTGTCTGACCAAAAACAGCTTCTGCCTGTATTCGGGCAGATTGTCAAGCATGTCCAGGGCGGTGTGACATATGTTGTCAGCGGTTGCGTCTGTTTGAAGCAGTTCAGGCATCACGGGTTTGTTCACAATGATATTTGCCAGGCCGGCATATTTTACCTTGACGACTGCTTTGGCAACCCTGAAGGTAAAAGGAGACATTTTGTAAACGATCACCGTGGGTATCCTGCACAGGGCTGCTTCAAGGGTGATGGTGCCGGATGCGGCAATGAGCATGTCAGCCTGATCAAAAATCTGCCTGGGAAAGCCTGGTACTACCTGAAACAGAGCGCTGTTTTGACGGGCACCCATTTTTTTTTCAATCATTTCCAGGGGGATTGCGTCTGCTGCTGACACAAGAAACCTGACATGGGGATCATGCCTGTGGATCTTTTCTCCTGCAGTCAACATCAGATCCAGAAGATTTTGTATTTCATTTTTTCTGGAGCCGGGCAAAAGTCCGATGATCCATGGATCTGACACAGTGGAAGTTGTTTTAAAGGACCTGGCCGGCAGATAAGGGTACCGGTCCATCAAAGGATTTCCCACATAGGTGGCAGGAATGCCCGCTTTTTTATATAGTTTTTCTTCAAAAGGAAAGATAAGTCCGGCATGGTCAACGGTCTGTCTGATCTGCACAAGGCGTGATTTTTTCCATGCCCAGACCTTGGGGGGTATGTAGTAAAATATTTTAGTTTTACTGTGGGTTCTGGCATATTTTGCCGCCTTGAGATTGAACCCGGGATAATCGATGAGGATGAGCAGGTCTGGATTCACAACCCGCAGCTGCTGCCTGAAAAGGTCAAACGCCTTTTTGATGGGACCAAGCTGCCGGATCACTTCGGTGAGCCCCATGGCGGAGAGATGATCAATGGAAAAAAACAGATCCACTCCGGCGTCGGCCAGGCAAGGGCCGCCGATGCCGCAAAATTCAAGTGACGGATCACACTGCTTCATGGCTGCCACCAGATCTGATCCGTGAACATCACCGGAAGGCTCTCCGGCCAGCACCATGATATGGCTGTTAAGAACGGTCATGGAAGATCATCATCTGTCAGGGCGGTGATGGAGATGTTGTGTTCATCTGCCAGGGCAATCATCTGTTCTCTGTCAAAGGCCAGGGACCTGCAGGCTTCCAGCACCAGGGCAGTGGCACCCGAGGCTGCCATGGTCCGTATGGTGTCACACCCGGCAGCAGGCAGATCAAACCGCAGGTCCTGCTGGGGCTTGGACAATTTGACCACCACACATCCATTGCCCCGGGCCAGGTGCCCTCCCCGCCGGATGGTGGCATCGGTGCCGTCAATGGCTTCCACGGCCAGAACCGTGCCGTTGCTGATTACAATGCACTGGCCGATATCCAGTTTGCCCACCGCTTTTGCCAGTTGCCATCCCTGGCTGGCATCCTGTTGTTCCGCTTTGTCCATGGAGCGCCGGGTCCAGCAGCCGGGCGGGCTTAAAAGTTCGGGCAGCAGAAAGGTTGACGGCCTGATGTTGATGCCCTGGTTTTGCATCAGGTCTGCAAATGATGTCAAAATGGTATTATCATGGCTTCGCCCGGTTTTAAGGATAAAGGCCAGGGCTTTGAAATCCGGCCGGATATCCTTGAAAATAGCGGTCTTGTGGATGGTTCCCAGCATCACGGCCTGGTGAATGCCATGGTGCCTGAAAAATTTGACCAGCCTGGACACCTGCCCCAGATACAGCCATTGAAAGGCATCTACTGTTTCGGCCAGAGCCGGGTCTGTTTCAGAAACAAAACCGGCTGCTGCCACCTTGATCCCTTTTTGGGCCGCCTTTTTGGCAAACAGCAGTGGAAACTGTCCGCCGCCTGCGATGAGTCCGATTTTCATTGTGTCTATCTGGTAATCCCCCGGTGGGAATTGACAATAAATTCCGTGAAATTTTTCACCTCCGGAATCTGTTCCACCTCTGCTTTCACCCGTTCTGAGGCCTGCTTCACGGTCAGTCCGATCCTGAAAAAGATCCGGTAGGCTTTTTTGAGCTCCCCCAAAGTAAAGGTGGAAAACCGGTAGCGTTTAAGGCCCACATTGTTGAGCCCGTGAAGGGCGGCCCTGTCTCCTGCGGCAATGACATAAGGCGGGATATCTTTGACCACGGCTGATTTGCCGCCGATGTAGGCATAATCTCCGATTTTGACAAACTGATGAATGGCCACCAGTCCGCCGATGGTGGCATGATCTCCGATTTCGATGTGCCCGGCCAGCGTGGAATTGTTGGCCAGGATCACCTGTCTGCCGGTTTTGCAGTCATGGGCGATGTGGGTATAGGCCATAAGATAATTTTCTTCTCCCACTTCGGTGATGCCGCCGCCCGATTCCGTTCCCCGGTTGATGGTGACAAATTCCCGGATGATGGAACCCCGGCCGATGGTAAGATAGCTTTTTTCTCCATGGAACTTCAGATCCTGGGGAGCCCCGCCGATGGCGGCGTACTGGAATATCTGGCAGTCTTCTCCAATGGAGACATAACTTTCTATGGTGGTATAGGGCCCGATGGTGGTGCCGGATCCGATGCGTACATCAGATTTGACAATGGTATAGGGCCCGATGGTGACATTGGTATCAATTTCAGCCGATCCATCAATGATGGCGGTTGGGTGAATCATGGGAACTCCGATTTTCTATGATGCTTTCAAGTAAATTCAGCCGTTTTTCAAGGGATATGAGGGTTTTTCTCATGCCCGGCAGCCGGCTGATGATATTGACAACCTTCAGCCAGGTTTTATGTGGCATATGGGGAATGCCCGAAACAATCTGATTGTCGGAAACAGAAGATGACACCCCGGCATAGGGGCCTATAATGACATTGTCGCCAATGGTGAGATGACCTGATATACCGGCTTTGCCGGCGATAATGACCTGTTTTCCCACCGTGGTGGAGCCGGCAATCCCCACCTGGGCCACCACCAGCGTGTTGTCCCCGATGGTGACATTGTGGGCGATATGCACCTGGTTGTCGGTTTTTACCCCGCTGCCGATGCGGGTGACCCCTAAGGTGCCCCGGTCAATGGTATTGCAGGCACCTATCTCCACATGATCGCCGATCGTTACATGGCCGGTGTGGGACAGTTTAAAATGGGTCCCTTCATCCTGGACAAACCCATATCCGTCCGATCCGATAACAGTACCGGAATGAACAATGACACCCTGTCCCAGACAGCTGTTTTCCATAAGGGTGACATTGGGCTTTATAACACAGTTTTTCCCCAGTACACACCCGTTTCCGATAAACACATGGGGCATGATATGGACCTTGTCTCCAAGCACCACATTGTCCTGGATCACCACATGGGGAGCCACAGTGACACCGTCTCCCAGGGTACAGTTGCTGCCTATGACCGCAAGGGAACTGATGCCGGGTTCCTGGTTTTGCACTGGATGAAAAAACAAAACCAGTTCAAAAAAAGCTTTTCTGGGATTTTGAACCTTTAAAAGACACAGGTGCTGCCTGTCTGTATCCATGTCACAGTCAAAAGGAACAATCACTGCCCCGGCCCGGGTCTGGTTAAGTCGTGACACAAAAGATGCATCACCGGCAAAGGTGATGTCTGATGCAGTGGCATTGTCAAAGGAGGAAACCCCGGTGATGGCTTGTAAACAGTTTCCTGACACCCTTGCATTGATCATTTCTGCAATATCTTTGACAAACAGTTTCATGGAAGGTCCGTGCTGAAGATCAATTGCCTTGGGCGGTGACCGCATTATATTTTTTCATGACCGTGTCTGTAATATCCACATGATCGGCAATATAAATAACACCGGCATTCTTTTTTTCAATGATCATTAAAAAGTTTTCTTTTTTCCCCATTTCATTGGCAATATCAAACACAGCTTTCTGCATGTCATTGATCATTTTTATCTCAAGGTTTTTCAGTTCATTGGCAAAATCCTGCTGCATGTTTTTAAAATCAGTGACCCGATCCCTGAAATCCCGCTCTTTTTCCCGTTTTTTTTCATCACTGAGAACCAGTGCTTCTTTTTCAAAGGAGCGGTTGATTTCATCCAGGGCCTGTTTTTCTGTTTCCAGTCTGCCTTTAAGCTCCTGTCCCCTGGTGTTGATGGCCTTTTGGTTCATTTTGCCGGCACTGGACTCCTTCATGATTCTTTCAAAATCGATCACACCGATTTTTGCGCTATCCGCGCCAAAGGCAGCTGGTATGAATCCAATAAAAAAGATCCATATGATGGTTGAGATAATGATACGCTTCATGGTTTCCTCCACAAAATAGTATTAAATTTTTAGAAAAATGCGCCGATGGAAAAGTCAAACTGTCCGTCACCGGTATTATGGGTGTCCTGGCCTTCCACAACAAGTCCATAGGCAAGCCGGATCGGCCCCATGGGGGAATTCCACCGAAGTTCAAACCCCACAGAGGAATACTGTTCTGCCAGGTCAATATCTTCACTGGTTCTGTAAACATCTCCCCGGTCATAGAACAGCACACCAGCCACCCCCATGTCCTCCTGGATGGGGAAAATCAGTTCCGCATTGAATTGAATATATTTTTCACCGCCCCGGAGTATGCTCTGCCCCGCTTCTCTGGCATTGATATCATATTTGTCAAATCCCCTTATGGAGTTGATCCCCCCCAGGTAAAACCGTTCCCAGTCAATATCAATATTTCCGCTGGTCCGGTCATCCAGGTATCCTATTTCTGCATGAAAACCGCCGGTAAACTTCCAGAAAAGCGGTATCCAGAACCCGGATTCAGCCAGGTACCGGGTATATTCGATATCACCGCCTAAAAACTCTCCGGCATACTGGAGAGACAGTTTGCTGAATACCCCTTCAGTGGGAAGAAAATAATGGTTTCTGGAATCATAGCTGATATAGGGCTTGATGCTGGCGGTGAAAAAATCGCCCTGGGTCACATTTGTAAAGGCTGTTTCCACATTTTCCACTTCAAAGTCTTCAACATTGTATTCAACGCCGATGGTGGTGTAGTCCCACAGCTGGCGGTAGGAAGACCTGAGGGTCAGGCCGATGGCATTGCGTTCATAATATTCATATTCTTTTTCAAGCTTATAGATATTAAATCCAGCGGAAATGGGTTTATCAAAAATCCAGGGTTCGGTGAACCCAAGATCGTACAGCCCGGTTTCTCCTGAAATCCTGGCCAGGATTTTCAGGTTCTGGCCCCGGCCGAACAGGTTTCGTTCCTCCAGAGATACCTGGCCAAAAGGACCGTCAGCAGTAGAGAACCCACCGCCAAAGGAAAAATTTCCCGTGGGTTTTTCTTGGACTTTGACCTCAAGATTCCGCTGGTTGGGAATATCGGTTCTCACCGGATTGATCTCTACATTCTGGAAATAATCTTTTACCCCCAGATTCCGATAGGACCGCTGAATGCCGGACATGGAGTACCTGCCCTGTTCTTTGACCGCCATTTCACGCCGGATCACCTTGTCTCTTGTTTTGGTGTTGCCTGTGATAATGATCCGGTTGAAAAACACCAGTTCGCCCTGGTCAATTTTATAGGTGATATTCACCTTTTTTTGTGCATCATCTGTTTCCACAAGAGGGGACACCTTCACATTGGCATAGCCCTGGTTGGAATAAAAATCACTGAGCCCCAGCAGATCCTTGCGGATCAGTTCCCGGTTATACAGATCAGATTCCCTGGATTTGAGTTTTTCAAGCAGGTCCTGCTTTGAGGTCAAAAGATCCCCTGTGATGTCTACTTTCCCGGTTTTATACTGGCTTCCCTCATCAATTTTAAACCCGATTGAAATGCTGTCTTCCCCCATGTCAATCCGGGGGTCTGACACCTTGACATTGATAAACCCGTTGTTTTTGTACAAGGATTCAATGCGGATGGCATCATTGTCCAGCTCGGTTTTGTCCAGATCTCCGGAAGTGGTGATAAAGGACCAGAACCCTTTTTCTCTGGTCTGCATCACTTTTTTGAGAGCCTTGTCGGAAAAGTGGGTGTTTCCTTCAAAAACAACAGATTCAATTTTTATCTTATCCCCTTCATCCAGGACAAACACGATATCTGCCTGGTTATTTTCAAGGGGCTTTATTTCATACCGGACTGTGCAGTTATGGTAATTTTTTTCCGTGTACAACCGTTTGATTTTTTCCACATCCGAGTTGATTTTATATATATTGAGAATTGAGCCGGTGCTGGTGTCCACCGCACCGAACAGTTCATCATCTTTATACACCTTGTTGTGGGTAAATTTGATGTTTCTGACACTGGGTTTTTCAGTGATATCAACAATGATCTCAACCCCCTGGTCCAGTTCCCTTTTTTTGATCACCACATCATCAAAGAATCCCATTTTGTATATTTTTTCCAGGTCTTTGGATAATTTTTGGGGATCCATTATTTCTCCTGGTGTGGATGTGATGATTCTTAATATGGCATCTTTTTCCACCCGGCGGTTGCCGGTAACGGAGATGGCAGTAATGATGCGTTTTTCAAACAATTCTCCGATAATGCTCCGGGCCAGGCTTCCGGCTGCCGAGTATAATCCTTCCTGGGACTCGGCCCGGGAATAAAAAGTCAGGGGCTGATCATTTTCATAAATTTGACGCATGTTGGCATCAATGCTGATCTGCCGGCCGGCAATAAAGATATTGCCGGTGATGATATGGTCCACGCCCAGGCGGATGCCTTCCTGACGGAATCTGTCTGTGTCCCAGGCATCCGTGTCTGAGTCCTTCTGGACAAAAACCACCTGTGCGCCCTCTTTTTCCAGGTTTTCCTTGAGCATCAGAGGCAGGGTTTGCTTGAGTTTTTCATGGGGCTGGGATGCCTGAATGGAAAAAGGGAAAATGGCGACACTGACCTGCTGGTCTGCATACAGCCGGGGAATCAGGCAGATAAATAAAATCCATATCAAACCTGTGTTAGTCATTAGTTTTTTCATATCAGTCCCTTTCAAATGCCGGTACAATACTGCCATCATGGATGGTTACCATTTTTTCCATCATATGGGCCAGTTTCATATTGTGGGTGACCACAATTACGGTCATGCCCAGTTCTTTATTGAGTTCATCCAGCAGGGCATGGATGCTGTCGGAATTTTTTTCATCCAGATTGCCGGTGGGCTCGTCAGCCAGCAGCAGGTCCGGTTTCATGACCAGGGCCCTGGCAATGGCCACCCGCTGCTGTTCCCCTCCGGACAGATCCTCCACCCGGTGGGAATATCTGTCTGCAAGCCCTACCCTTTCAAGCATATTTGCGGCCTGTTTTTCAATAGTTTTTTTGTTTTTCCTGGCAATGAGCCCCGGGATCATCACATTTTCCACAGCAGTGAATCCCTGGAGCAGGTAATGAAACTGAAACACAAACCCGATCCTTTCATTGCGGAAGGCGGCCAGTTGATCATCTCTTAAAGAAAACAGATCATGATCCCTGAACATCACCCGCCCCTCGTCAGGCCGGTCCAGGGTGCCGATGATGTTCAACAAAGTTGATTTGCCTATGCCTGAGGCCCCCACCACAGCAAGGGTTTCTCCCCTGATAATGGTGAAATCCGAATGTTTCAGAATTTCTATGCTGGTCGTGGGACTGGTAAAGGTTTTGCTGACCTGTTCCAGGCTCATGATGACAGATTCAGGCCTATCCATAACGAATGGCTTCCAGCGGGTCCATTTTGGATGCTTTGTATGACGGGTACAGGGTGGAAACAAAACAGATGACAACCGCGCTCACCGAGATCATCAAGACATCCAGTGGATCCAGCTGCACCGGCAGGGTTGAAAACGGATATGCCTTGGGCAGCTGGATAAAGTCATACCGTTTGAGCAGCCAGCACACCACAACCCCGGACAGGGTCCCCAGAACCGTTCCCAGAATACCTATGACCAGCCCCTTGAGGATAAATATTCTTCCAATCACCCTGTGGGTTGCCCCCATGGCCTTGAGAACGGCAATGTCCCTGGTTTTTTCCATGACCATCATGATCAGGGCAGAGGCGATGTTAAAGGCGGCCACCAGAATAATAAGGGTGAGGATAACAAACATGGCGGTTTTTTCAAGCTTCAGTGCTGAAAACAGGCTCTGGTTGATTTCCATCCAGTCTCTGGCATAAAAGGGATGGTGTTCCAGATCCCCTATCACCTGTTTTCGGATCTCCTTGACCTTGAAAATATCATCCACCCAGATGCCGATGGCCGATATTTTCTTTTTGTCACCTGTGAGCATCTGGGCCTGGTCCAGGTGGACATAGGCCAGCATACCGTCATATTCAGACATGCCTGAACTAAAAGTTCCCTGGACCACGAACCGTTTCATAGCCGGTATCTGTCCGATGGGAGAGATAAAAGACCGGGTGGACATGAGAACGATCTTGTCTCCGGGCATAACCCCCACGGAAACAGCCAGCTCTTTTCCCAGAATGATGCCCGGCAGGTTGTCAGCAGTATCATGCACCGACAAAGCATCAGCCAGGGTATCAGCATCAAACCCTTTTATCATGGATGCACTGCTTTCAGGAATAATTCCGCGCACCATCACCCCTGACAATGCATGCCTGGTCCGGATCATGGCCTGGGCAAACAGAACAGGGGATGCATCCCGGACAAGGGAGTTGGTTTGTATCTCCTGGAGAATGGGCTGGTAATTGCCATAGGTTCCGTTGTAGTTCATGAGCAGAATATGGGGCTCCAGGCCCAGTATCCGGCGTCTGAATTCGGTTTCAGCCCCGTTCATGACAGCGATCACAACCACCAGTGCCATCACCCCCACCATGACTCCGGCAACGGACAGAAAAGTGATCAGGGAAATAAACCCCTCTTTGCGTTTTGCCTTGAAATACCGCCGGGCTATGAACAGTTCAACAGCCATATGATATCAATTGCTGTGTTTCATATGGGGAAAAAGAATAACTTCCCTGATGGAAGCGGCATCTGTGAGCAGCATCACCAGCCGGTCAATGCCGATGCCCTCTCCGGCAGTGGGGGGCATGCCGTATTCCAGGGCTTCCACATATGCCGCATCCATGATATGGGCTTCATCATCTCCCTCATCCCGCTGGCGTGCCTGCACAAGAAACCGGTTGTACTGATCTTCCGGGTCATTGATTTCAGAAAATCCATTGGCAATCTCCCGGCCGGCAATAAACAGCTCAAACCGGTCGGTGAGGCCCGGATCGGTCTCACTTTTTCTGGACAACGGTGACACCTCCACAGGATAGCCCGTGATAAAGGTGGGTTGAATCAGTTTGGGCTCCACAAGGATATCAAACAGCTTGGTCAATATTTTAGCACGGCTTTCCTTTTTTGTGATCTGGATATTGTTTTGTCCGGCAAAATCCAGCAGTGCCGGGGTGTCATCCAGGATATCCTGATCAAGATCCCCGATGGATGTCAAAGATGACATCATGGACATTTTTTGCCATCCCTGTTTAAAGTCAATGGTGTGGCCCTGGTATTCAACCGTAGTTTGACCTGTGATCTGTGTCACAATGGCGGCAAACATCTTTTCAGTCAAATCCATTAAATCCTTGTAATCTGCATAGGCCTGGTAAAACTCCACCATGGTGAATTCCGGGTTATGCCGGGTGGATACCCCCTCGTTTCTGAAATTGCGGTTGATCTCAAACACCTTTTCAAACCCGCCCACCACCAGGCGCTTCAGGTAAAGCTCAGGTGCGATTCGCAAAAAAAGTTCCATTCCCAGCGCATTGTGCCATGTTTTAAAAGGGGTGGCCTCAGCGCCGCCCGGCAGCGGCTGCATCATGGGGGTTTCCACCTCCATGAATCCGTGGTCTTCAAAAAACCGGCGCATGGCAGACACCACCTTGCTCCGGGTCACAAAAATATTCCGGGTGGATTCATTCATTATCAGGTCCAGATACCGCTGGCGGTAACGTTTTTCAGGGTCCTTGATGCCGTGAAACTTTTCGGGCAGAGGCCGCACCGCTTTTGACAGCAGCCTGAAACCGGTT
>JAIPDY010000083.1 GCA_021737445.1 Desulfotignum sp. | reverse complement strand
TCCCCAAATTTCTTCATCAGTTTCTTCTACCATGACATATACCGTTGCCTCGGCTGTTCCCCCGTTCCCATCGCTGACAGTATAGGTAAAACTGTCTTCACCATTATAGTCAGGGTCAGGGGTATAGGTCACATCACTCCCGCCGCTGGTTATGGATACATCACCATATGTCCCCTGGGTTACACTGTCTACAGATAGGGAATCACTATCTGCATCTGTGTCATTGGCCAGAACATCTATGACAACTAGGGTGTCTTCATCCGTCACTGTCTCATCATTTTCCGCCACTGGTCCATCATTAATCTGAATGACCACACTTGCTGTAGCTGTTCCTCCTTTTCCATCGCTGACAGTATAGGTAAAAATGTCTTCACCATAATAGTCAGGGTCTGGGGTATAGGTCACATCACTGCCGTCATTGGTTATGAAAACTTCTCCATGGCTGCCCTGGGTTACACTGTCTATGACCAGGGCATCACCATCCACATCTGTGTCATTGGCCAGAACATCTATGGTGACATGGGTGGTACCTTTCTGGATGGTTTTTGTATCATCATTTGCTACTGGGTCATCATTGACAGCATTTACGGTAACGTTCACTGTGGCTGTGCTTGTACCCCCGTTTCCATCCCTGACAGTATAGGTAAAACTGTCTTCACCATTATACTTAGAGTCCGGGCTGTAGATCACATCACCGCCACCGCTGGTTATGGAAACCTTGCCGTGGCTTCCCTGGGTTACACTGTCTACGGCCAGGGCATCGCCATCCGCATCTGTGTCATTGGCCAGAACATTTATGGTTACAGGGGTGTCTTCATCCGTGGCTGCCTTATCAGTTTTTGCAGCAGGAGCGTTATTTTGTTCCTGTTCTTCCTGTTTTACCAGCTGATCATCCTCTTCTTCCTGCTGCGGCTGCCCGTTATCTTTTGTAGTGGTATCTGTCGCTGCATAATATTTTGTCTGTCCTTGACTATCTACCTCAATTACCCCCAATACATCAGACCGATTGGTGTCTGTCCAGGTATTTGTCTGTGGATTTGTGTTTTCCGGTGCTTCAATAATTTCAGCTGCTTTTTGTTCAGCTTCAATTTGTGCGGCCGTTTTCAGGTCTGCTAATTCCTGGGCCAGCCTTGCAGCTTCCTGGGCTGCCTGGACCTGTCTTCCTGCTGCTTCTGCTGCCTCGGCCGCCTTAGCTTGTGCTTGAGCTGCCGCTTGTGCCGCTTGTTGTACAGCCTCTTGTGCCAGAGCAAGGGCTTCTGCATCCCCGGCTTCTTCAGCTGCTTTCAATACAGCTTCAGCTTCTTCAGCTTCTCTGGCAGCTTCTTCAGCAGCAGCAGCCGCCTCAGCTGCTTCAGCCTCAGCTTCAGCAGCCTCAGCCGCTTCTCGGGCAGCCGCTTCTTCAGCTTCTTCAGCTGCCTCAGCAGCCTCTTCCGCCCTGGCCTCCGCCTCTGCCGCATTCAGGCGGGATTCAAGTTCACCCCTTCTGTCAAGATTGTTGTCAATGGAGTTTGGAGCAAAATTCTGGAAATCACGAACTTCCTGGCGTGTCATATCCCGGGCAGTCCCAAGGGGCTGTCCCTGAATGATTTCCATTATTTTCAGCGGGTCACTGATAAACTGGACATTCCCCTGGGAATCTTGTATGACCAGTACATGTCCCTTTCCAATGGTTTCAACACCAATTTTTTCAAACCCTTCCTGGATATCAGAATTGACAACCGTCCCTCTGATTCCGATCAAGGCCATGGGAGATTTGAGGTTGAAATTATCTGGATTCTGCTTTGCAATTTCTCCTGTAACCGTCCTGAAAACGCCTTTTGACAACTCAAATAAAAGGCCTGAACCACTTGCATCATCCGGGTCATACACATAGGAATTGATTTCAGACCGGCTGTTTTCACCTTGTGAAAAAGAGGTATCATCAATAAAATCAATTTCCAGCTGACTTCCCTGGTTTGTAACAATGGTGTCGCCCTGATAAACAGGGCTGCCTGGTGAAAGATCCCGAACCTCTGAACCTGAAATTGCCTGTGCCTGACCTGTAAGATTGACCACTTCTCCTACAGGGGTTGAAGAGATCGCGTTATCAGCCATATTAAATCCTTACCTTAAAATTGAAACGCTGAAACTTGAGTTACTAAATTTATATAAAAACAAAATAAAATAAAAGCAAGCTGAAATCTTGCCTGGTTGCAGTTTTTTGCCAATATGATACCCTGGCGGTCACAAACGCGGCTTGATCCACCGGGTATTGTTCCAGACAGCGGTTTTCTTCTTGACAATATATAGAAATTATAATTGGATGTTGTCTGTAACTTTTTTCAAATTCTGTTATCTGGAGCAACTGAACCTAAAATTTTAAGGATTGCCAGTCATGGTGAACAGATTTTCTTTTATATCTTTTTCCTGTGACATCACCAGATTGTGCTGGTGTTGTCTATGGATTCTGTTCATGTACCAGATCTGTATGCCCCCCAGCAATCTTGCCCAGGAAAAAAAGATCACCAATCATTTGGGCATGACCTTCATCCGGGTGGAACCCGGCACCTTTCAAATGGGAAGCCCTGACACCGAAAAACACCGGTCAACCAATGAAACACTGCACCTGGTTCACATCAAAAAACCCTTTTATCTCCAGGAGACCGAAGTAACCCTGGAACAATGGCGAACAGTCATGGGAAAAGCCTGGTTTCTGAAACGGAAAGGCGGCAATAAGACACCAGTTACCCGGGTCTCATTTTATGACTGTCAAAAATTTATAAGAAAACTGAATGAAAAAGGCACAGCCCGGTACCGGCTGCCTTCTGAGGCTGAATGGGAATATGCATGCCGTGCCGGCACCACTACCGTCTTCAGCTGGGGTAATGATATTGACTGTACAAGGGCCATGTATGCCAATACCCCCAAAAAATACGGCACATGCAGCCAATACTACCGATCTATTGGGCTCCCGGTGGACGGACCTGCCCCTGTTCGCTCCTTTCCCCCCAATCCATGGGGATTTTATGACATGCACGGCAATGTCTGGGAATGGTGTTCTGATGAGTATACTGATGATATAAGCACCCCCGGGGTCAACACCTTTGATATTTTCTCGTCCAGGCCCAGGGTGCGCCGGGGCGGCAGCTGGTACAAATATGGCCAGTACCTTCGAAGCGCCAACCGTACCTATGCACACCCAGGCGCCAGATTCCAGACCACCGGATTCAGGCTGGTTCTTGAGGCAGACTGATGCGGGCAAAATTCTTAAGCCTTATCAAAATTTATGAAGAGGAAATCAGCCTTTTTTTATGGACAGCCGCATTGCTGTTTATCATTCGCAGCTCTGGTATCATTCTCAACAATTATGCAGAAACCGCCTTTTTAAAAAGGTTCGGGGTGGAATTTTTACCGATGGTCAACATGCTCAATGCTGTGGCCACTTTTTTTATCACCGGTTTTCTGGCTGTTTTTTTAAACAAAACCACGGGTGCCAGACTTCTGTTTTATATTTTTATTTTTTCCGGGATCATTGTCACGTTAATCCGGCTGCTTATCCCCTTTGGCATTAACATGCTCTACCCGTTGCTGTTCATGCTCAAAAGCCAGTTTGAACTGCTCCAGGCCATGCTGTTCTGGAATATGTGCAACGACCTTTTCAATACCCGCCAGTCCAAACGGCTGTTCCCGCTGCTGACCGCAGGCGGTGTCATCGGACTCATACTGGGAAGTTTCGGCACCCCGTACTTTGCCGGTCTGTTCAATATGGACAACCTGCTCTACCTGTATCTGATCACTACCATTATCGGTGCGTTACTGATCAAGGCGATGGGACGAAGCTATGCAACGCTGATATATACGGAAAAAACCGGGGAATCGGGCAAAAAAAAGCCCCCCATGATAGAAGAAATAAAACGGGTCTACCCCCTGGTCAAGGATTCCATTCTGGTAAAAATTGTTCTGGTGCTCACATTCATGCCCAATGTGGTCATCCCTATCATGAACTATCAGTTCAACTATGCCGTAAATGAACAGTTTGCCTCAGAAAGCGCCATGATCCAGTTTTTCGGTTATTTCAGAGGCAGCCTTTACATCGTCAGCCTGTTTATTTTGCTGTTTGTGGGAAGAATTTACGGCCGGTGGGGGCTGCCGGTGGCCCTCATGTTTCATCCTTTCAACTATATGCTGGCATTTATGGCGTTTTTACTGCGGTTTGACGTAATCTCCGCCATGTATGCCAGAATGTCCACCAATATCATCCGCACCACCATTAACATGCCGGCCAACAGCATCCTCATCGGCCTTTTTCCAGAATCTTACCGGAATATGATCCGGCCGTTTTTACGGGGCACGGTGGTGAGAATGGCATTATTTACCGGCTCTACGCTGATTTTGATCTCAACGCCCCTGTTTCATCCCCGATATCTGACCCTGGTGGCCCTGCCCTTTATGATTGCCTGGGTGGCGGCCCCGTTTGTGCTCAAAAAAAATTACTCAAAAATTCTGCTGGATCTGATCTCCAAAAATATGCTGGACATAAAAAGCCTGGATCAAAAAGAGTTGGGTCAGATCTTTAACCAGGAAAAAACGCTGTCAGACCTGGAAACCTCTTTTCTGGCAGCCAGGGGCAAGGATGCCATATGGTATGCCAGACTGCTGAAAAATTTTTCTCCTGCCCGGCTGGACCAGCTGATCCTGAAAAATCTGGAAAAACAAAACGAGTCCACCCAGGTGGCACTGATTAAAATGATAACACCTGAATCCGGACCCCAGGCCGCCGAAAGCCTGGTTCACCTGCTGTCTTTGCAACGTCATGAAACCACCATCGCTATTCTTAAACTGATATGCAGCCATGGTATCAAACCTGCAATCAACCTGGATCTTTCTCCTTACATCAAAAGTACCCACCCTGTGGTCAGGGGATTTGCCGGTGCCTGTCTTACAGCCACCCATCCGGAATCGCCTGGGCAGCTCATCAATAACTGGTTGTCCCATAAAGACCTGGAACAGCGCCAGTCAGGTATTATTTGTGCCGGTTTGAGTGGCGACAAAACATATACGCCCAGATTACTGTCCATCATGAAAGAACCACAGATCGATCCTGTCATTCCGGATATCATCATTGCCCTGTCAAGGCTGCAGGCGGATGAGACCAATGCAGTGGCAGTAAACCACCTGGCCCATGAAAACAAAAATATCCGCATGGCTGCTTTGGATGCCCTGTCCATTGTTGATGATGACACTTTGCGCAAAACAGTTCTTTTGCTGGGAGATCCCTCAGATACCATTCATGAATTTGCCAAAGACAAGATCAAAACCGCCCCGCACCAGAATCACCGGCTGCTGGTGGCATCTCTGGGATTGCCGTCCACCCGCATCCGCAGGGGGCTTTTCGATCTTCTGGATGCTCTTGACATCAAAGAGTTTGATGTATTGATGTTTGCCAAAACAAACATAGAAAAATCCTATGGGTATCTGGCAATGGCTGTATCCCTGGAAAACCTTCCCCAGGGAAGCATGCGGGACCTGGCCATGGAACATCTTTCAGAAAAAAAAGAACTGGTTTTGGGAAACATTATCCGGGTACTTGCCATCCATGACCAGACCGGACGTATGAAAACCGCCTGGCAGGGCATTCTCTCCTCTGACACCCGGCAGCGGGCCAATGCCATTGAACTGCTCAACGATGTTTTGGACAGAAAAACATTTAATACCATGCTGCCGCTTTTAGAAAGCCCCAATGCTTCAACCGCACTGGCGGAAGGTAAAAAACTGGCCAAAATCCCCAGGTTTGATCCAGATGGGAAACAAGTGGTATCTGATCTTCTTTCTTCAGCAGACTGGGTGGACGTTATCATGGGAATAGGGCTTGTGGGAGCCATACCAGATATACTTGAGAACCATGATCTGATCCAGAACCTGAAACAATCCGACAACCAACATATTTTAAAGGAAGCCCACATGATCTGGAAAAAAACAAAAAAAACTCCGGAAGTTGATGTTTCAGCAAAACTGTCTCTGGGGGAAAAAATACTTCTTTTAAAGGAAATCGAAATATTTTCAGGACTGAGTGCCTCTGAACTGGCAGCCATTGCCGCAGTGACAGAAGAGATGGAATATGCCAAAGATCAGGATGTGATCAAGCAGAACAGTGTTGGTGAAACCGTGTTTCTGATCATTGACGGACAGGTATCGGTGATCATGGAGAAGGAAAACAGTCAAGAGGAACATATCGACCAGATGTCATCAGGTGCTGCTTTTGGTGAAATGGCATTGATTGATGATTCTCCCAGATCCGCCACCATCCGCACCCTGACCCCCTGCCGGTTTTTGATACTCCATAAACAGGAATTCAAGGAAACCGCCATGGAGTTTCCACGGATCGCCTTGCAGATCTGTTCGGTTCTCAGTCAGCGGATTCGCCACCTGCATTCCCTGGTCCAGGAAAAAAACTGTTGATTTTTTTGCGCTGCATTTAGACAGAACAACATCATCCACAGACCGGCAATTCAGATTTTTTCCAGATCCCAGGCAGTGGATCTGTTTAACAACGTTTCAATGGTACCGGCCAGATCACCGCGTCCCTGTCTTCGGAGCAAAGGAATCAGAGGTCTGTAAAACGGGGGCCTGACCCGGATGGTGATGTCAAACTGTGCGATATCCGCCGGGGTAACCTCATCAGCTGCAAAGGCCCGGGTTTTGTGCAAAAGCCCCAGAGCTGTGAGTTCGGTCATGGTGCGCACGCACTTTTCACATCTGCCGCAATTGAGCAGGTCCGGAACATTGGCCAGACAAACCCTGAAGTTCTGAAACGCGGTATCCCATTTTGATACTATCTTTATTTTTTCCAGCCGGGACAGTTCATAATCTCTGTGCCGGATTCTCACGGCATAGCTGGAATATTCCGGATCAAGCAGGGGATGGGACCCGCAGGGATGCAGATTGGGAATGTCATAGGATGACGCAATGAACATCAGATTGACCCGGTCGCTAAAGCTGTGGGCCATGGCTGCCAGAACCGCGCCGAAAAAACTGTCCAGCCACAACGACCGCTCATCACACAAATGGCGGATATTGGTGTAAACCGGCACCAGCGTGGTGCCGGCATCCCGGGTGATTTTGGAAATCGCTGTCATGGCACGGTCAAACACATGAAACTTGGCCCCCCGCTCCTGCACCCCGCCGATATCAAACCCGTGAAGAAAAAAACTGTCCCGGATATATGCCGGATGGGTATCTGGATAATGCAGCCGGTTCTGCCGCAGGGCTGCCAGGGAATCCATGCCCCCGGACATGACCATGCCGGCCCTGGGAGGATTTACCGGAACCCGGTGCTCTTGAGCAGCGGCTTCAATGGGAATGGGAACATACCGCCCCCGGGTCCAGTGTGCCAGAATATGCATGGCCACCATTAACCCTTCTTTGAGAAACGGACAGACCGGGCCGTCCACTAAAATGCGTTTTTCCCCCAGGTGAAGGGCCGGCAACAGGCAGCCTGTCAGAAATGCATCCGGGTTGGCATCAAACCCCATGGAATGCTCTTCAGGGGTTTTGATGAAAATCTGCTTTTCAGGATGATCGCTGTCTTCAAATGTGATTCGTGCCCGGGCAGATGAAAACCCGCCATCCCGGGTCAACTGCATGTGAGTGATCTTCATGATCTGTTCTCTTTTTTCACCTTTTGATATTTTTTTGGCCAGACCATGATTTCAAACCGGACAGGCCGGCTGCATGGTCAATGATTTTTGCGGCAATATCGATGCCTGTGGCCGCTTCCATGCCCCTGAACCCCGGGGAATAGTTCACCTCCACCACATGGGGCACTCCCTCTTTTTCAACCATCATATCGATGCCGGCAATATCCAGAAAACAGGCCTCTGCTGCGGCAACCGCCATATCCGACCACTCTTTGGGCGGATCAACAGCAGTGGCCCGGCTGTTCTGGTGGATATTGGTCCTGAAATCATCCGGTGCCGGCAACAGTTTCATGGCACCTGCCACCCGGCTCCCGATAACCAGGATCCTTACATCCACCCGCCCTTTTGGAGGGAAAAACCGCTGTATCAAAAGGCCTTTTACCGGATCAAGCAGCGTTTCAACACAGGCAAGGGCCTGGACGTCATCATCAATTTTAACCACCCCGTCACCCCCCATGCCGCTGGGCTGCTTGGCAATGACCGGATACCCGCCCAGACGGACCACAGCATCAAAAAAATTTTCTGGCCGGGTGACAAAACAGGTATCCGGCACCGGAATGCCCGCAGCAGCAAGAGCCTGGAGGGTAATATACTGATGCCGGGCAATGGTCACACCTTTCAGACTGTTAACCAGAGGAATACCCATGGCATGAAACTGCCGCAGCAGCACGAATCCATACTCTCCCATGGGAGATCCCTGCCGGGGAAGCACCACATCCGGCAGGGTTCCGTTTACAGCATCCTTTATGCCGGAACCATCCATGCCGGGGAATTGTTTTTCCAATGTACAGGTCACCTGGTAGGGATTGATGAGAACAAGGGTATGCCCCCTTTTTTGTGCCGCCTCACACAACCGGCCGTTGGGGTGAAAGGCCAGGTCATGGATGGTGAGAATACCGATGTTCACTCTGTTTCCTTTTCTATATCCGGCATCATATGTTCCGGCATCCATACGCCCATGAGTTTGTTTGTTTTTTCACTGAAATAGGTGGCAATTTTTCTGGTATTGTTCCGGCGTGCGATCTTCCGGGTGGCCAGGTTGTCTTCATCAATGATGGAAAACACCTTGTATTTTCCTGCCCGTGCGGTCAGCCCTTCGAGCAGGTTGCGCCCCACCCCCAGAGAACGGTATTCAGGCCGCACAGAGGTATATCCCCGCTCCACAAACCCGGAAAAATTCAGACCTGTCACTTTTTTCAGCCGTTGAACCAGTGCGGGCCTGGGGTGCTTCAGGCAGGAATTACCCACTATCACCCCATTTTCAACCGCATACCCGATCAGAAATGCGTTTTCCAGGTTGGACCGGACATGGGCCAGGTCCACTGACCCGCCGGCCCCCACCATGGCACAAACCTTATCCAGATATCCGGGCGGCAGGTCGGAAGGGGGCTGAAAATGAAAGACAATATCCCGGCCCAGGCTGATCAAAATACCGTTGTTCCACCTGAGCCGGGCCATGTGGGATACAGAATACCGGGCCAGATACGACAGTATGTCAGACGGCCCTGAAAGTGTCTGCCATAAAGGTTTGCCCGGCAAAGGAGCGATGGTATCATATGCATTTAAAGAAGAAAAAAAGGTCGGGTCATCAGGAAGTTCAAATGAATGCACCACATGGGGATTGTTCAGAACAAAGCGAGCCATAACCGTTTCAGGCCCTTTTTCAAACAGGGTCCGGCCGGAAACATGATTCCAGATTCCGGTTTTTGCTGTCTGCCACAACAGAGATGAAGGCACCTGGGACAAAATTTTGGGGTAATGCCACTGGATCATTTTCAGCCCTTTTTTTGCCCATTCTGCCAGCATTTCCAAACCACCCGGTGGCAAGGATGTATCCAGGCGGGCAGTCACACAAAACACCCGGGAATCTGTTTTTTTTTGGATCCACTGAGACAACTGCTCCATGCATTCAAAAAGATCCCAGGGGCAGGAGGCCTGACCGGTTTCAGGCGGGGTATGAGGGGCCATATTCATCTGTTTTAATTTTATTTGCCGGCTGTCATATAAGCCTGCCTGATGAAACTTTCATCATCATGAAATTTTTCTTTTATTTTCAAAATATTGGCCTCAGAGGCAAAAAAGGCATCCACCACTGCCGGATCAAAATGGTTTCCTTTGCCCTGTTTAATGATCCCATAGGATTTTTCAAGGGAAAATGCCTCTTTATAGGGCCGCTTGGAGGTCAGGGCATCAAACACATCCGCAATCGCAACAATGCGCCCTGCCAGAGGGATCTGTCTGCCTTTCAGACCTTTGGGGTACCCGGTGCCGTCCCATTTTTCATGGTGGGTCATGGCAACAATTTCGCCCAGCCGGATGATGCCGGTGTCAGATCCTTCAAGAATTCCCGCCCCTATGGTGGTGTGCTGTTTCATGATGACCCATTCGTCAGAGTCAAGTTTTTCGGGTTTTAAAAGAATGCGGTCCGGTATCCCGATCTTCCCGATATCATGCATGGGGGTGGCGTAAAGGATGGATTCCACAACCTTTTTTCCAAGCTTCATTGTCCCGGCGATGGCTGCTGCATAATTGCTCATGCGCTGAATATGGGATCCGGTATCTTCATCTTTGTACTCAGCCGCCCGGGTAAGCCTGTAAATTGCTTCAAGGGAAACAGATTTAATTCTTTCAAACGCCTTTTTCAGGTCTTTTGTCCTTTCTGCCACTTCTGATTCCAGTTCTTTTTGATAATCACGCATATGGTCATTGTACGCCTTTACTTTAAGAAGAGATGCCACCCGTGCCCGAACTTCTGTTTTATCAACCGGTTTGGCCAAAAAATCATCTGCTCCGGCCTCAATGGCTTTTACCCGGTCTTCCTTCTCATGCAGTGCGGTCACCATGACAATGGGAATAATCTTTGTCTCATGATCTGATTTTAATCTGCGGGCCACCTCAAACCCATCCATTTTGGGCATCATGACATCCAGAAGAACCACATCCACCTGTTCTTTTGATACTATTTCAAGGGCCTCTTTTCCATCCCTGGCCACCAAAATATCATATCCCAGGGGCAGAAGCAGCGCCTCCATCAGGCGAAGATTCCGGTCTTCATCATCAACCACCAGTATTTTTGATCTCCTGCCCATTCTCTCTCCTTTTTGGTTCAACCACTGGTTAGTCTCCAGCCAGATATTCATTTATTTTTTCTATAAACACATGCAGCCGGAACGGTTTTGATATATAATCATGGCACCCTGCTGCAAGAATTTTTTCTTTATCCCCGGGCATGGCATCTGCTGTAAGGGCCACAATAATAATGTCTTTTGTAGCTTCATTTTGTTTTAAAATTTTTGTTGCGGCAATACCGTCCATGACAGGCAGCTTAATATCCATAAGCACAAGATCAGGCAGATATTTTTTTGCCATATCAACCCCTTGTTGACCGTCAGTGGCCTCAATGGTGGTGTACCCCCTGAATTGAAGAATATCGCGGAAAAGTTTTAAATTCTGGGGTTCATCCTCAACGAGAAGTATGGTTTTTGGTACTGTTTCTTCCATAGGGCATTTTCCTTAAAATGGGCAATAAATACCGGTCACTCTTTTTTGCTCTTCTCTTCGGGCGCCACTGGGATTATGAATGAAAATGTACTTCCTTTTCCCGGCCCGTCACTTTCTAAAAACATTTTTCCACCATGCAGTTCAACCAGGTCCCGACTCAATGGCAGCCCAAGCCCGGTGCCCGGTTTTTTGCCTTGTTTTGCTCCTGTCACCTGGTAAAACGGTTCAAAAACCTTTTTTTGCTGATCCAAAGCAATACCCACGCCGGTATCTTTAACAGATATCTCAAGAAAATCACAGTCCTGATCAGGCGAAACATCCACAAGCTGATCTTTGTGAACCAGTCTGGCCGCAAGTGTAATCGACCCGCCGTCAGGGGTGAATTTGGCTGCATTTGAAAGCAGATTATATAACACCTGCTTTATTTTTCTTTCATCTGCCGTGATATGAATCTGTTCAACCGGGTGAATATCTTTTTCAACGGCAATCCGGTGTTTTGCTGCCTTTTCCTTAATCATAACAAGACTGTTGTGAATTATGTCCGACACATTTACCTGTGACAGATCAAGCTCGGTTTTTCCTGCCTCCACCTTGGACAGATCCAGGATGTCGTTAATAAGTGAGAGCAGATGCTGGCCGCTTTCCAGGATATCCTCCACATATTCCTGCTGTTTTTGTCCAAGCGGCCCAAAATACTGATCCTTGAGAACTTCGGAAAAACCGATGACAGCATT
>JAIPDY010000242.1 GCA_021737445.1 Desulfotignum sp. | reverse complement strand
AAATGGTTTTCATCGGCAGCAGTCTCGGTTCCTATTTTTTTTCTGGCACTTTTGCTGCAATTGCTGTTTTTTAATTACCTGGGATGGTTTCCCCTGCAGGGGCGGCTGGATTCATTTCTGGAATTTACCAATCCCATAGAAAATATCACCGGATTCAGTTTGATCGATACCCTTGTCACCGGCAATCTCAAAGCCTTTTTCAATACTGCCTGGCATATGGTGCTTCCAGTAACAGCCTTGTGTGTCGGTCCCCTGGGTATCATCGCACGGCTGACCCGGTCCTCTTTGCTCGATATCATGCAGCAGGATTATATACTGGCAGCAAGGGCATCGGGGATCAGTGAACCGGTCCTGTTTTTTTATTATGGACTCAGAAATGCCATGTCCCCGGTATTGACCGTTATCGGGCTGTCTGTGGCAATTATTTTACTGTCCACCTTTTATGTGGAAATGATTTTTAACTGGCCGGGGATCGGGTATTATTCTCTGGCTGCAATCACAAGCCTGGATTACACCGCTTTGATGGGCGTGACCCTGATGATCGGCACAGTGTATGTCATTGCAAATACAACCATGGACATTATCAGGCGGCTGGTTGATCCACGAATAAAATAGGGGGAACGTATGGCAGTGCAGACCGATTCATTTGCAGACATGGCGCTTCAGGTAAAAAAAGACCACAGAAAGATGAAATGGTTCCAGTTTCAACGCCTGTTACGGCGCAAAACCGCATTGTTATCACTCATCATACTGATCCTGGCGCTGCTGGCAGCATTGTTTGCACCGGTTATCGCACCCTATCCTGACCAGGGTATGGGGGCCGTCAATCTGGAACACAGACTCAAAGCCCCTGGTTCACACTATGCCCTGGGAACCGATATTTACGGCAGGGATATGGTCAGCCGGGTGGTTTTCGGTGCCAGAATTTCTCTTTTCGGCGGCATCTGCATTGTTATTTGTGCTGCAGTGATCGGTGTCCCTTTGGGATTGTGGGCAGGATATAATGAAGGAATATCCGGTGCCGTCATATCACGAACAGTTGAACTGTTTTTATCCTTTCCGTCCACACTGATCGCCATGGCAATTTCGATTCTCATCGGAGCTGGCTGGTCCACTGCCATTATTGCGTTGATTATTCCCTGGTGGCCCTGGTATACAAGGCTGGTCCAGGCAGAGGTGCTGTCCATAAAACAGACCCTTTTTGTGGAGGCGGCCCAGATGCTGGGATATGGAAAGATATACATCATATTCCGCCATCTTCTGCCCAATGTCATGACCCCGGTCATGGTAATGATTCTGCTGGATCTGGGACCGGCAATTATCACCATCGGCCTTTTGAGTTTTATCGGACTGGGTACCCAGCCCCCCATGGCAGACTGGGGATTGATGGTGTGGGAAGGGGCACCGAACATTCTTTCGGAATGGTGGATTTCCGTGGTCCCCGGATGTGCCATGTTCATCGTGGTAATCGCATTCAATATTTTTGGTGATGCACTCAAAGATATTCTGGATACCAGTGGATAACAGGTAAAATCACAAATCATTGAGGAAATAACAGGTGAATACCGGTACTGCAAACAAAGACAATCTGCAAGGTCCCCATATGGGACATGACAAAGACCCGGTCCTGCAGGTCAGGGAGTTGACGGTTGCATTCAACCTTCCCCAGGGCCGGGCAGAAATACTGGAAGGGGTCAGTTTTGATCTTTACCCCAATGAAATACTGGCCCTTGTGGGTGAAACCGGTTCAGGCAAGAGCGTGACAGCCAAATCACTGCTGCATCTGATTCCGGGCCGCAATTGTGAAATTAGAGGCCGTGTGCTGTTTGAGAGAGAGGATCTGCTGTCTTTGCCCAAAAAAATGCTGCAAGCCATTCGGGGGGATAAAATATCCATGGTATTTCAAAACCCCAAGTCCAGCATTAACCCCATATTTACCCTGGGAGAACAGTTTCACAGACTCATCCGGCTCTATCTCCCCCACCGGATTGCCCAGGTCAAACTAAAAATGGGCTGCACCCGGAAACAGGCTGTGCAGATCATTGCAAAAGAAAAATTACATGAGGTGGGACTCACCGATACCGAAAGAATGCTTAAACTCTATGCTGCCGAGGTCAGCGGGGGCATGGCCCAGCGGTACCGGATCGCCCTGGCTCTTGTGTCCGCGCCTGAAATATTAATTGCAGATGAAGCGACCTCTGCACTGGATGTAACGGTTCAGGCCCATATTCTGAAACTGATGAAAGATCTGTGCACAACAAAAAAAACCGCTATTTTATTTATCACCCATGACCTGGGTATTGCCGCTCAGATCTGCAACCGGGTGGCTGTCATGTATGCCGGCAGGATCGTTGAAACCGCCGACACAAAAACCATATTTAAAAATCCGCTGCACCCGTATACCAGAGGGCTTCTCAAGGCGGTTCCCAAACTGGGGAAAAATGAATCGCTTGCCTTTATCCCGGGTATTGTGCCTGATCTGGTGAACCCGCCAAAAGGATGCCGTTTTTTTTGCAGATGCGACCATGCCATGGACAGGTGCCGGGATCAGAAACCCAAAAGCGTGCGTGTTGAAAACAACCATGACGTATCCTGTTTTTTATACCACCCGGATCACACTGACAAGAAAGAAATACCAAATGAAACCGCCCCTGATTGAACTGGAAAAAGTGAACACCTGGTTCCCCGGCAGCAAGACCATCTTGGGAAAACCCCGTTCCTGGATAAAGGCGGTCAGTGATGTCAGCCTCAATATTATCGCGGGCGAATGCTTAGGGCTTGTGGGGGAATCCGGATGCGGAAAAAGCACCCTGGGAAGAACTGTTTTACGCATCGCACCGCTGCATTCAGGTGAAATCCGGTTTTTGGGTGATCCCATCGGCACCCTTTCCAGCAAAGAACTAAAACCGTACAGATCCAAAATGCAGATGGTATTTCAGGATCCCAAAGCCTCTTTAAATCCCAAAATGACCATATTTGACATCTTGAAAGAAGCCCTGGTTTTAAATACCAGGGTTGAAAAACACGCCTATCTTGAGCAGGCGGTTGAGCTGCTCCACCTTGTGGATCTGAGATCGGAACATATCTATCGGTATCCCCATGAATTTTCCGGGGGACAGCAGCAGAGAATCTGTATTGCCAGGGCTTTGGCCACCGATCCCAGATTCATTGTTTTTGACGAGGCCACCAGTGCCCTTGATGTTTCTGTACAGGCCCAGGTGATCAATCTGATGAAAAATCTGCAAAACACATTCAACCTGACCTATCTGTTTATAAGCCATGATTTAAGCATCATGGAACATGTGTGTTCACGGGTCGCCGTGATGTATGCCGGACAAATCGTTGAGATCCAGGACAGCCGGGCATTGTTTGACACCCCGCGGCATCCCTATACAAAATCTTTGAAAAATGCCGTTCCCGTTGCAGACCCGGAAGAGTCAAATACGCTGGAAGTACTTAAGGGAGAGGTCCCAAAACTGTCAGACCCGCCATCAGGATGCCATTTCCATCCACGATGCAATTATGCACAAGATATCTGTAAAGAAAAAAGCCCCCTGAAATCTGAAACCGGTGATCACAGCTGGGTAAGATGCCATTTTCATGAGACATTATGGGCACAGGGCACGTTAATTGATAATTAAGGAGTGTTTATGAATCGTTTGCTGGGGCTGGCTGCCTGCCAGCTGGAGGTTATTCCCGGAGAGATAGAAAAAAACCTGGAGAATATGGTCAGGCAGATTGCGCTGATAAAATATTATAGTCCTTGGGTAAACATTGTTGTGGCATCTGAACTCATTATACAGGGATCTCCCAATCTAAACACACTGGCCCAGACGATTCCCGGACCCATTACTGATGCATGTGCCAAAATTGCCAGAGAGCACGATATCTATTTTATCCCCGGATCGATGTATGAAAGAAAGAAAGATAAGGTATATAATTCTATCCCTGTTTTTGATAACCAGGGGAATATTATTCACATATATCACAAATTATATCCGTGGCGCCCCCATGAAAAAACGGTCTCAGGAAACAAAACCCTGGTGTTTGATATGCCGGGAAAGGCCAGAATCGGTCTGTGCAACTGTTATGACCTGTGGTTTCCTGAACTGACCCGGGATCTTGCTTTCAAAGGCGCTGAAATAATCCTTATCCCCACTGCAGCAGGTACCATGGACAGGTCCCAGGAAATAATTCTGACCCGGGCCGCAGCTATCCAGAACCAGTGTTATGTGGTTGGAATAAACGGCATCGGCATCAATGGTGTGGGATCCGGCGGCAGAGGGGAAAGCCTGATTGTGGATCCGCAGGGAAATGTTATCCAGAAAACCGGCCAGCTTCAGGAGAACATGATTGCCATGCTTGACATGGAGGCGGTCCAGCACTCCCGGGATTACGGCATTGCCGGCGTATCCCGTCCCCTGGCCTCTTTTTTCCATGAAAAACACCGGTTTGACTACCAGACCCAGCCCTTTGAAAACAGCCCTGTTTATAAAAAGAACCAATATGATACCCAAAGGCAGACAACGAAAGATCCGGCAGAAAAAAAATCCGCAGGAAAAAGAATGTTGTCGCGTTAAAAGAGTAACAGAGAATTTTTGAGTACACAGACAGTCTCAGCAAGGCTGTATGCCGGAGGAATTCATGAGATGCAATGACATTTTAAAACGACTGGATGCCTGGGTAGACCGGGAACTTCCCCCTGGGGAGACCCGGGCGTTGGAGGCGCACCTTGCCCACTGCCCTGCATGCCGAAAAGAGGCTCTGGCTCAGGTACACCTGGCCCGGGCTCTGGACGAACTTCCACCCCTGACAGCACCCCGAAAACTCTCCAGGCAGATCCGGCAGGCCATTCATGCCCTGACAGATCCCCCGAATCTGGCCCAGTGGTGGCGGCACCTCACCCTGGCCTGGCGGAGCGCCGTCTGCGGGGCAACCCTGGCAGGTCTGGTCTGCGGAGCGGTCATGGGCACGCACCTGGCGGCCACCCTGGATATGGGATCTCTGTACACCCCTTACCAGATCCTGTATGACAGCGGGAGGCTTTACCCATGAAACTGGTTTACAAGCGGACCCTGATTTTTTTTTCTGTGGCCCTGAACATCGGATTTCTGGTCATGGCCCTTTTCCATACGTTTGACCGGGCCATGACCAGAGATGAGCGCCGGTGGGAGGAACTGACAACCATTGTCCGGGAGCTGAACCTGACCCAAGCCGAATCAGAGCGGATTATCGAAATCATGGCCGATTTCCGGAAAGAGATGAACGCCCTTGACGAGGCCGACAAAACCGCCCGCATGGAAGCCCTTGATTGCCTGACCTGGCCGGAGCCCCTGGACCGGAATCATCTGCATGAACGCATGCAGATTTCGACACAGTTATCCCGGAAAAAGCAGGAGCTGTTCGAATCCCATGCCCTGATCATGCGGAGGGAACTCGGCAATGAAAAGGGCGCTGAATTTTTCAGCCGTGTCAGGGAGCATATCCTGTCAACGCAGAAAAAAACATCCCATAGATAATGTTGGGTTTCGGTTACACCCGCCTCAATGATGAGGAACTGGCCGGGCTCACGGCCCAGGGCAATGAAAAAGCCTTTGCCGAGATCCTGAAGCGCCACCAGGACGCGGTATACGGGTTTGGCCTTCGGATGCTTCACCATCCCCAGGAAGCGGAAGATGCCGCCCAGGAGACTTTCTTAAGATTTTTCAAGGCTGCGGGACGGTACCGGGCCCAGGCCTCTCTGCGCGCCTATCTTTTGAAAATCATGAAAAACCTCTGTATTGATTTTTACCGCAAAAGAAAAACCGAACCCATGACCGGACTGCCCCAGCCCTGTGAACCGGACACCCCCCTGGACCTGCTGGAGGGGGCCGTTGCTGAGAAAGCACTGGAGGCCGCTGTGGCAAAACTGCCTGTGAACCAGCGTACCGCCCTGCTGTTGCGGCACACCGAAAAGATGACCTACAAAGAAATCTGCGAGGTCATGGACCTGTCCCAGGGCGCAGTGGAATCCCTCCTGGTCCGTGCGCGAAAAACCCTGCGCCTGGCCCTGTCAGAATTTTTCTAAAAATAAAACACGCTTTTTTTTCCGCAGGTTTTTGCCATCCTGTTCGTTAGGGATACAAGCCATGAAAAAACGTGGCAGAAACAATTATATGAATCTGAAAAATCCATTGAATCCATTACCCTCACTATTTAAATCCTTGTGTGCCATTGCCTTGGCAGCCGTGCTTTTCACCGGATGCAGCCTGTTTGAACCAGAGGCCCGGCCCGGGGCCCCGCTGGCTCTGCCGGCACACTACCAGCCCCTGTACACCCAAGCTGACCCGGGGCCGGGAAAGTGGTGGCAGGCTTTTGGCAGCGAAGAACTGAACACCCTGGTGGGCCGGGCCTTGTCCGGCAACTTTGATATCAGAACGGCACTGGCCAAGGTCCGGCAGGCAGAAGCTGCGGCCCGGAAGGCCGGAGCGGATCTTTCGCCGTCTCTGGACTACGGCGGTGGTGCGGAAAAAAACGGGCAGCAGACAAAGACCGATGCTGCCGGAAGTACCAGTGACCAGTCCGGGACATTCAGCGCCAACCTCTCTGCCGGATATGAACTGGACCTGTGGGGACGGCTTCAGGCTCTGCATACCTCTGAAATCCTGGAATACGACGCCACCCGGGAAGACCTGGAGGCTGCGGCCGTCACTGTGGCTGCGGATGTGGTCACGTCCTGGGTGGCGGTGTTATCTTTGCGCCGGCAGATTGCGATCCTGGAAAATCAGATCCGGATGAACCGGCAGATGCTCAAACTCCAGGAACTGCGGTTTCTCAACGGCCAGGCCGATACCCTGGCCGTGTCCCAGCAGCGGGAGGCCCTGGCCCAGGCCCGGGCTGTCCTGCCCACCCTGCAGCAAGCCGAGGAACAACAACGCAATGCCCTGGCCGTTCTGCTGGGCCGGGCCGGGGCCGGCAGCCTTTCCATTTCCCAGGCCACTCTGCCGAAACTGATCCCTCTGCCCAAAACCGGGCTGCCGGCCGATCTTCTGGCTACCCGTCCCGATGTGCGGGCGGCAGGCCTTCGCCTCAAGGCGGTGGACTGGCAGGTGAGCGCGGCCCGGGCAGACCGCCTGCCTTCCCTGACCCTGTCGGCAGAGGCCGCCGTTTCCAGCAGTTCCCTGGATCTGCTATTCTCCAACTGGGTTGCCACTCTTGCCGCCGCAGTCACGGGCCCTCTGTTTGACGGGGAGCGCCGGGAGGCGGAGGTGGACCGGGCCCGGGCCGAGTCTGACCAGATCCTGACCGCCTATGCCCGGACCGTTGCCCAGGCGGTGCAGGAAGTGGAGGACAGCCTCATATCGGAAAAACGTCAGGCCGAATATCTCCTTCTGCTCACAGAGCAGCTTGAGGCCTCCCGCCTGACCGTAAAGACGGCCAGGATTCAGTACATAAACGGCCAGGACAACTACCTGTCCTACCTCACTGCCTGGACCAGTGCCCAGAGCCTGGAACGTCAACTGGTGGAAGAACAGGCCACCCAGATCAAGAACCGGATCACCCTTTACCGGACTCTGGGCGGCGACTGGACCCGGAACCTCATATCTCACACGGAGTAAACCGACATGCCTGACAATATCCAACGAGAACTCACTTTTTCCGGCAAAGTGTTCCGGGCGCTGTTGCCCCTGCTGCTGATACTGGTCGGCGGAGCCGCCTGGTCCTACTTCAAGGCCACAGCCCCGGTCATTAAAAAAACCCTGCCCCAGCGGGAGATCACCATGGTGGAGACCATGACCGCAGCCGCTGCCGATACCCGGACCCGGGTGACGGCCATGGGTACGGTGACAGCAGCCAGAGAGGTGACGCTCAAGGCACAGGTCTCCGGCGTGGTCCAGGCAGTTTCAGAACATTTTCTGCCCGGCAGTCTGGTTAAAAAAGGGGAGACACTGGTGCGCCTGGATCCGGCCGATTACAAGATCAGTGTCCAGAAAGCCAGATCCACCCTGGCAGATGCCACGGCTGCACTGGCCATTGAACAGGGCAGCCAGACCATTGCCAGGGAGGAGCTGCGGCTGCTTACAGAAGTCTCGCCGGACAGGGTGGACGAGACCGATCTGGCCCTGCGCAAACCCCAGCTGGCCCAGGCCCGGGCCAATGTGGCTTCGGCCAGGGCGGACCTGGACCAGGCCCTGCTCAACCTGAACAGAACCACTGTCGTTGCCCCTTTCAACGCCATGATCATTGAACGGGCCGCCAACGAAGGCGCTTATGTGGGAACCCAGGAAAGCCTGGTGACCCTGGTGGGGACGGACGAATTCTGGGTGGAGGCCATGGTGCCCCTGGACCAGCTTCCCTATATCGACAGAGCGTATCCCGGCGGATGCCCGGTCACCATCTTTTCCCAGACCGGTGCAGGATCCCGGGAGGGACGGGTGATCCAGGTTGCCGGCAAGGTCAACGATTCCGGACGTGTGGCCACGGTGATCGTGGCGGTGAAAGCGCCCCTGGACACATCGCTCCACCCTGGGGCCGCGCCCCTGATGCTGGATGACTACGTCCGGGTCACCATTACCGGGCGGGCACTGTCCGGGGTGGTGGCCCTGCCCAGAGCAGCCCTTCAGGATGATGATACCCTGTGGATCAACCAGGCCGATTCCCTGGATATCCGCAGGGTTTCCCTGGCCTGGAAGGACAGGGAAACGGTTTATATCGCCTCGGGGGTGTCCCCGGGAGAGCAGGTGATCACCTCGGGCCTGGCCGCACCGGTGCAGGGCATGCCCCTGAAAACCGGAAATGATCAGCCTGCAACACCTGAGACCCCTGAAAAAAGGCCTGAACCCGACGGAGACCCGAAATGAACATCCCCATTAAACACAGCGACTCACAACCCCGGGGTGCCATGGCCTGGATGGCGGGAAACTCGGTCATCGCCAATCTGCTCATGCTCGTTTTCCTGGTGGGCGGGCTGATCACGGCCTGGAACGTCAAGCAGGAGGTCTTCCCGGATTTCACCGTTGACAGCGTTTCCATTACAGTGGCCTATCCCGGGGCCAGCCCGGAAGAGGTGGAAAACGGCATTGTCCTGGCCCTGGAGGAGGCTATCGAAGATATCGAGGGGATCGAAAAAGTGACCGCCTCAGCATCGGAAGGCAGTGCCTCGGTAATTGTGGAACTTATGGAAGGGGAGGATGTGGTCAAACTGTGGCAGGAGATCAAAAGCGAGGTCAACAGCATCTCCACCTTTCCGGACGAAGCGGAAGAGCCCCTGGTCTCTTTGGGAAGCCACAAGCGGGGGGTACTCACCCTGGTCCTGCACGGCGCTGTGGATGAACTGACCCTGAGGTCGGTGGCAGACAGAATCCGGGATACCCTGCTGCGCAACAGCCATATCACCCAGGCGAACCTCACCGGGGTCCGGGATATCGAGGTGGGTGTGGAGATTCCCCAGGATATCCTGCGGAGATACGGCATGACCCTGGAGGATGTTGCCCGGGCCATTGCCAGCGCATCTGTCGAACTGGGGGGCGGCAGCCTGAAAACCGAGAGCGGGGATATCCTGGTCCGGGTCAAGGACCGGCGGGAATATGCCCGGGAATATGCCGGGTTGCCCTTGTTCACGGGAGCGGACGGTTCCCGGATCCTGCTGGAGGATGTGGGAGAGATTAGAGACGGTTTTGAGGACAGTAACACCTGGGCCCGGTTTGACGGGCATGCTGCCGCGATGATCGAAATTTTCCGGGTCGGGGACCAGACCCCCACCCAGGTGGCGGCGGCAGGCAAGACCGTGGTCGCGGAGCTGAACCAGACCCTGCCCCAAGGACTTCATCTCACCATCCTCCAGGACCGGTCTTCCGTGTTTGAGCAACGGGCCCGGCTCCTGATGAAAAACGCCTTCCAGGGCCTGATTCTGGTCTTTATCCTCCTGGCCGTTTTCCTGGAAACCCGGCTGGCCTTCTGGGTAAGTTTAGGCATACCGATCTCCTTTCTGGGCTCTTTCCTCTTTCTGTCAGCAGGAAATTTTTCCATTAATGTAATTTCCATGTTTGCCTTTATTGTGACCCTGGGAATTGTGGTGGACGATGCCGTGGTGGTGGGAGAGAATATTTATCACTGGCGGTCCCGGGGCCTGTCTTTTCTTCAGGCCGCCGTGGCCGGGACAAAGGAGGTGGCCCTGCCCGTCGTCTTTTCCGTCCTGACCAACCTGGTTTCCTTCATGCCCCTGATGTTTGTGCCGGGGTTCATGGGCAAGATCTTCAGGGTGATTCCCCTGGTGGTGGGTGCGGTATTCCTGGTCTCCCTCATCGAAAGCCTTTTTATCCTGCCTGCCCATCTGAGCCGCCGCAACAGAACCCGGGCCGTCTGGCCCCTGAACCATCTGGAACAATGGCAGGGGAAGTTCAGCCAGGCCTTTGAACAGTTTGTCCGGATCCGGTACGGGGCCTTGCTGCGCCTGTTGATCAGCCACCGGTACGGGGTTATCGCCTTCGGTCTTGCCATGATGCTGGCCCTGGGAGGGTATGTAAGTTCAGGCCGGATGGGCCTGGAAATGTTTCCCAGTAGTGAGTCCGACTATGCCTATTGTTCCGCTACACTGCCTTACGGGTCTGCGGAATCCCGGCTCAAGTCCGTGGAAACCCGCCTGGTGGCCGCAGCCGGGGAGGTGGTGGCTGAAAACGGCGGGAACCTCCTGTCCAAGGGGGTGCTCAGCAATGTCTCCCAGAATATGGTCACTGTCAGAATCTTCCTGGCAGATGAAGACAAGCGTCCCCTGTCCACCTCACACATCACTGAATTATGGCGCAGCCGGGTGGGATCCATGGCCGGCCTGGAAAATATCCGGTTCGAATCCAACATGGGCGGCCCGGGATCTGGAAAAAATCTTACCGTGATGCTCAGCCACACCAGCACCCAGACCCTGGAACAGGCTGGAGCAGACCTGGCCGAGTCTCTTTCACAGTATGCCATTGTCCACGATATCGATGACGGGTCTGCCCGGGGCAAGCGGCAATTCGATATCCAGCTGCTGCCCCTGGGCGAACGAATGGGCCTGACCTCAGAGTCCGTGGCCCGGCAGCTGCGCTACGCTTTCCAGGGAATCCAGGCCCTTAAACAGCAGCGGGGCCGGAACGAGGTCACGGTGCGGGTCAGCCTGCCTGAATCCGAACGTACGGTTGAAACCACCCTGGAAAATCTGGTCCTCCGGTCCGATACCGGGGAGGTCTATCTGCGGGATGCCGTCAAGATGACCGCCGGCCGGTCCTATACCACGATCGAACGGACCAATGGCCGCCGGAATATTATTGTCACGGCCAATGTCAATCCCCCTGCCCGGGCCGAGAACATCAAGGGGGAACTGGCCGCATCTGTCCTGCCGGACCTGGCCGGAACCTACCCGGGGCTGACCTACAGCTTTGAAGGCCACCAGGCCGAGATGCAGAAGAGCCTGAACTCCCTGGTCACCGGCTCCCTCCTAGCCCTGTTCGGCATCTATACCCTGCTGGCGGTTCCGTTCAAAAGCTATACCCAGCCTCTGATCATCATGGTCAGCATCCCCTTTGGCATCATCGGGGCGGTGCTGGGCCATATCCTCATGGGATATTCCCTGTCCGTCAACTCCATCTTCGGGATCGTGGCCCTGTCCGGAGTGGTGGTCAACGACTCTCTGGTCCTCATCGACTTTGCCAACCGCCGGGTCCGGGAAGGGGCATCTCCCCTAAAGGCCATCCATGCCGCAGGTATTCAGCGATTCCGGCCTGTCCTGCTGACCACGATGACCACCTTCGGCGGTCTTATGCCCATGATCATGGAAACTTCCTTTCAGGCCAGAATGATGATCCCCATGGCCATATCCCTTGGCTTCGGGGTACTCTTTTCCACACTCATCATCCTGGCCCTGGTTCCCTCCCTGTTCATGGTGCTGGATGATTTCTCGGGCCTGATATACCGGCGGGAGGGAAAAAATCCCAAAAATGATCTTCCTGGTGGCAAAGAGATGGAAGTGAGCGCCGGAGCGGCTTTGCCCGGGGATGCATCCATCTGTTTCAAAGATTAGCACAGAAGCTGCTTATTATTTCCGCCGCCCTTTTTTCGCCAGCCTGGCCACACATGACTCCAGTCTGAGTCCCCAGTATGCG
>JAIPDY010000248.1 GCA_021737445.1 Desulfotignum sp. | reverse complement strand
GGGAAATTTTTTCGATTCCCCGGGACCCCCAGGGCAGAATTTTGGCCTGGCGGTCCGCTGCCGCATTGCACAGCCAGCTTTTGGCCGAGGATACCAGACGGGAGGGAATCTTGGATCCATGATCTCTGGCAAACACCCCGGCAAACATGTCATCTTTCTTTTTCCAGGGATGTTTAAGCACCTCTCTGGAGATATCATATTCACCGGGAATATATAAAAAAGACGGGAGCACAGAGATTTTGGTAAATTCCCCGAGACCTGTGAGCTGGGGGACCTCAAACACCTTGATCCACTGTTTTTTGTCCAGCCGGCTTCCCCTGGAAATTTTGGCTTCTGCATCCTTAAAACCTGTCACATCCACGTAGGATACCGCACAATTGGTGGTGCCCAGATCAATCCCGATAATATATTGCCTGTCTTGAAAATCCAAAATACTATTTGTCCCCGATTTCTATTTCTGCCGGGGTGATGATGGCAGAATCCTGGATATCTGCCAGTTTCGGGATCTCTTTTTTACCGGCTTTCCATCCCCTGTGCTTGACTGTGCCTTTAAATGGCGGGTCCCCTGCCACATTGCCCACCAGGTTGACAGCATCCATGTCAAATCCCGGTTCAATGGTTATTTCCTGGCCTTCATCCGCATCCACCACGGGCCGGGGATCGATATATTTTTTCATGGCCTGTTTGCAGTCTTCCTGGATACTGCGCACAGCTGCGCCAATCTGTTCATCTGAATACCGGGCCAGGTTTTCATCAAAAAAATCCAAAAGCCGGCCTTCTCTTTGAAGCACTGAAAGGGTATTCAGAAACAGTCTTTGTTTGCGCTCCTGTTCGATTTTCTGGTCTAAAAAATCTTTTTTGCCTGTCCGTGAAGGGGTTTTTGGAGATTCTGACACCAGTGGGGTTTTAAGAACCGGTGCTGTAAAAACCCCCAGTATCAGCCAGAAAATCCATCCCAGGATCAGCAGGGTTCCGGCCACAGCCGGCAGAACCCACGCCACAAACCTGCCCTGCATCAGTACAATGATCTGCTGCAGGTCATGTAACAGCAGATCTTTTCCCGAATCTGCTGCAACAGCTTTCCCGGCCCAGTCAAGACCATAATATATACCAGCCCCTATTCCTGCTGAAACAGCCAGCATAAAAAAAGATACTGTCCAGAATGATGTTTTCCGGAATCGTTTTAACCTGTCCACTCTCTTGACCTCTTGTTCTTCCATGTTCTTTTAAAAACTGGCTTACGTCTGCCAGGCCGGCAAAAAAAAACCATGTTGTCATATGATTTGTACAACATGGTTCTTGATAATAATACAAAATCCAATTTGTTCAAGCAATGGTTTTTTAAAGTTAAGGAATCAGGGATGGCAAAGTTCAGGTCATCATTCGTCTTTAATGATAATCCTGTCTTTGTTTTCTTCAAAGGTTCTTTCACCCACCCCTTTCACTTTCATGATATCTTCAGGGGTCTGGAACGGGTGGTCTTTTCTATATTCAATAATCTTTTGCGCCAGCACATCTCCAATGAATTTAAGCGTCACCAACTGTTCCTTGTCTGCCGTGTTGATGTTGACCTTGCCGGCTCCTGAAGCTGCAGGCACCAGAAAGCCCAGCACCAGCAATCCAATCAATGCAACTTTTAACATCTTGGTTAATCTGTTTGATATAATCATCATGGAATTTCCTCCTTGATCTAAGAAAAAAAATGGATTATCCCTGATTCCTTGACGTTTCACACTTGAGCAGTTCAGATCCGGAGCAGATACTCAGACAGACACAGAAACGATAACTGAGAAATAATTTTCATCATTGCGTATTGGAATAACGATGAAAACCATGAAATCACTATGGAATCAGGCTTAATCCAAATTTTTCAAAAAAGCAAGCCAAAAAACAAAAAAAAATGACTCTCCTATTTCAACTCCTTGAGCATACACCGCAGCTGCCGGCGCCAGTGCTGAACTTGAATGCCGGTGGCCGCTTCCAGGTCATTTTTGTTCAAAACACTGAAGGCCGGTCTTTGCGCCGGGGTCGGGTACTGGTCTGTGGACACCGGCTTCACAGAAATGAACCGGTTCAGCAATCCTTGAGCCATTGCTTCCTCCTGGATGGCCACGGCAAAATCATACCAGGATGCCACACCGGCATCACTCCAGTGGAAGACGCCTTTCAGGTCTTTTTCAACTGCTGCCCACAACACTTTTGCCAGACCTTTTGCCCAGCAGGGGGTACCGATCTGGTCATCAACAACTGTCAGTGCCTCTTTTTCTTTCATCAGCCCGATCATGGTGTTGACAAAATTACCGCCACGGCTGGCATACAGCCAGGCTGTCCGGATAATCAGCGCATCTTTTCCCAATATATCCAGGACCGCCTGTTCTCCAGCCAGCTTGGTTCTGCCATAGACAGATTTCGGATCCGGCCTGTCATCTGGTTTGTAGGGCCGGCACTGGTCACCACTGAACACAAAATCGGTTGAAATATGAACCAGTCCGGCGCTGTTTTTTTTTGCGGCCCGGGCCAGGTTGGCAGGCCCGTTGCAGTTGGCGGCATAGGCTGCATCAACGTCTGATTCCGCTTTGTCCACATTGGTATAGGCAGCACAGTTGATCACCCGGTCCGGCTTGAGTGCTGCAACAATCTGATCCACCTGTACCGGATCTGTGATATCCACCTCCGGAAGGTCGATCCCGGTGGCCAGACATCTTCCGGGACAGGTTTGCAGCAATTCACGTCCCAGCTGCCCCCTGGCGCCGGTGATCAGCACTTTCATGAAAACACCCCTGCATCTTTTAACAACACCCCGCTCTCATCTTTGGATGACAACAGGGGCCGATCCCGGCCGGACAGGGGCCAGTCAATACCAATAGCCGGATCGTTCCACAAAATGACCCGTTCATGTTCCGGTGCATAATATTGCGTACATTTATACACAAATTCCGCATGATCACTCATCACATAAAACCCATGGGCAAATCCCGGCGGCACCCAGAGCATATCTTTATTCTCTGCACTCAAAACAGTTCCTGTCCAGCACCCGAAATCCGGCGAACTTTTCCGGATATCCACGGCCACATCAAACACCACGCCGGCAATCACCCTTATCAGTTTCCCCTGGGGATAGCGGACCTGGTAATGAAGCCCCCGGAGCACCCCTTTGCCTGAGCTGCTGTGGTTGTCCTGAACAAACGAGACATCTGCCACCTGGTTACGAAAATCTTTGTCCCGGAACGTCTCCATGAAAAATCCCCGGGCATCTTCGAACACCCTGGGCCGAAGGATTTTAACATCCTTGAGCGTTGTGTCTATACTCTGCATCACGCAATCCATTTTTTCATTAACAGCTATTTTTTAAACAACCCTTGCAGATAGGCACCATAATCTGTTTTATTGTAGTTCGCTGCCATGGCCAGCACCTGATCCTGGTCAATGTATCCCATGCGGAATGCGATCTCCTCCAGGCAGGCAACCTTGAGTCCCTGGCGTTTTTCCATGGTCTCGATGAACAAAGAAGCTTCCAGAAGAGAATGGTGGGTTCCGGTATCCAGCCAGGCAGTGCCTCTTCCCATCTGTTCCACATGAAGGGTTCCTTTTTTCAGATATGCCATGTTTACATCTGTTATCTCCAGTTCACCCCGGGCGGATGGAGAAAGGCTTTTGGCAATATTTATCACCTCATTGTCATAAAAATACAGGCCGGTAACAGCATAACTGGATTTGGGACATTCAGGCTTTTCTTGAATATCAACAGCTTTGCCATCTTCGTCAAAAGAGATCACACCGTATCGTTCCGGGTCATTGACAGAATACCCGAAAATCGTGGCGCCTGTTTTTCTGGCAGCTGCTTTTTGAAACCGCCGGGAAAGCCCGTATCCGTGAAACAGATTATCCCCCAGGATCAGGCAGACATTGTCAGTGCCGATAAATGATTCCCCCAGAACAAATGCCTGGGCCAGTCCCCCGGGTTCCGGGTGTATCTGATAAGAGAAATGAAGCCCCCACTGGGACCCGTCTTCCAGCAGATCCTCAAACCGGGGCAGATCTTCAGGGGTGGAAATGACCAGAATTTCCCGGATGCCGGCCAGCATGAGCACGGACAAGGGATAAAAAATCATGGGTTTATCGTAAATGGGCAGCAGCTGCTTGCTGATCACCCTGGTGACCGGGTAAAGCCGTGTGCCTGATCCCCCGGCCAGAATAATGCCTTTCATGTCAGACCTCATTTTATGGTGCTGTTTTATAATGTGACTTGATCCACTCCCGGTAGGCCCCGGTCTGAACGGACTTCACCCAGTCCATGTTTTCCAGGTACCAGTCGATGGTGGCAGACAACGCCTGTTCAAAGGAAAACCTGGCTTTGTATCCGGTTTTTTCAAAAGATTTGCCGGAATTGATGGCATACCGGATATCATGGCCGGGCCGGTCTGTGACAAATGAAATCAAATTCCTGCTGCTGCCTTCCGGCCGGCCTGTTTTATCATCCATCAGATCGCAGATGGTTTCCACCACCGCCAGATTGGTCCTCTCTTCCCCGCCGCCGATATTATAGGTTTCTCCGTTCTCCCCGTTTTCAAAGGCCCGCACCAGGGCATCGCAGTGGTCTTCCACATACAGCCAGTCCCGGATATGGATGCCCCTGCCGTAGACCGGCAGCGGTTTTTTGTCCAGAATATTGAGGATCATCAAAGGGATAAGTTTTTCAGGAAACTGAAACGGTCCGTAATTATTGGAACAGTTGGTCACCACCACTGGCATGCCGAATGTTTTGTACCAGGCCTTGACAAAATGGTCGGATGCGGCCTTGGATGCGGAATAGGGACTGGAGGGGTCATAAGCGGTAGCCTCGGTAAAGGCTGGGTCATCAAGGCCCAGGCTGCCGTAAACCTCGTCAGTGGACACATGCACAAACCGGAACGGACTGCCGCTGTTTTTTTTGACATGGGCCAGGCTTGCCTCCAGCAGCCGGAACGTACCCGTGACATTGGTGTGCAAAAACACCTCCGGCCCGGCAATGGACCGGTCCACATGGGATTCCGCCGCAAAATGGAACACCCCGTCAAACCGATGGGTGTCAAACAGGCGTGTCAACAGATCTGCATCACAGATATTGCCATGGACAAAGGTATACCTGGGGTCATTTTCCAGGTGCCGGTGATTGGCAGGATTGCCGGCATAGGTCAGGGCATCCAGGTTGTAAACATGCCAGTCAGGCCTTTTTTTATGAACATAATGGATAAAATTGGTCCCGATGAATCCGGATCCCCCGGTGACAAGGATTTTTTTCATCTGTTTCGTTCCTTTATGATTGATAGAAAACAGCACCATTGACAGGAGGGCGCCCGGCAAAGAAAAGCCCGCTCATGTAAACGAAAAACCACCCTTCTGCATTGTCCTGCAAGGGAGATGCCGTCATGCAGGCAACCAGCATCAACAGCACAAACCCCCGGGTCATGAGGATCTGGCGGCGGTCTTTGGAAAACCCGGCCTGCCGCCACTGCACTGCAAAGAATCCCAGCAGCACCAGCAGACCTGCCAGACCGAACTGCACAGTTGTCATCAGATATTCATTGTGGGGGTTGTCTGTGATTTGTCTTCCGGTATTTCTCACAAACGCTTTGTAAATGGTTTTAAAGCTGCCGGTTCCTGTTCCGAACACCGGGTTCTGTTCAATTATTTTCAAAGAGTTGAACACCCATTCAAGACGCAGGCCGGAAGACGACTTTCGATGGGCCGGTTTCTCATAATCCCATTCTTTCACCTCATCGATGACGGTCTGAGCCCTTGAAAGAAGGGGGTTTGACGGATTAATCCAGGCAAAGGTGCTGAACAAAACAAGAATCAAAGCCCCGGCCACAAGGCTTTTGGCCCGGTCCCAGGTCAGAAAATAATACACCGCCAGCACCATCACGATCACATGCCCTGTCCGGCCTTCTACCATGAACAGCACATTGAACATCGCCAGCAGGCTGAAACCGGCCCACAGCCATTTTAGAACCGGCCCGGTCCCGGGTTTCCGGGCCTGCACCGCTGCTGCAAAAGCGGTAAAAGCCATGAAAATGTTCTGCTTGATATGATCATGGAAAATAACACAGTTGGATGGTTTGCCTTTTACAGAGATGAAATCGGGCAGCACATTCAACCATAACAGGCAGGATAATAAAAGAATGATACACATGGCAAAAATAAACGAAAACAAAAACGCCGGATAAAACTTTTCATCTGCAAAATAAACCATCACCATGCCGATAAACAAAAACTTTGCCCCGTCTGAAAGGCTTTCGATGATCTTTTCTTTGTCACCATCCGTATAGAAAAGTCCGATCACGTGCATTGAAAAGACAACGATGCCCATCATGGCCACCGGGTTTGATTTCAATACCCGGCCCCATCTGACGAACCGGTCCGCGCCATTGTCCAGCAGCCAGCACAGCACCAGCAGTCCCAGCACGACATTGGTCAGTGCCGTGGACACAGGAATGCAAAAGCCGAACAGCACCAGTAAATATTTATTTGCTGAATGCAGATGTTGAAAAATGGGTGTCATTACATCAAACTATCCTTCCATGTAAGGCAGGAAGACTGCTGGTGTTAAAGGACCTGGGGATGGTTTAATATTCCAGATTCTTAAGAATTTTTTTTATTCTTTTAGCGGAAATGTCGGATTGATCCAGTTTGGAATAGATCGTTACCAAAAATATCTCGCCCCTGGTTTTCAGATAATAAATACACCGATAGCCTGAACGTTTTCCTTTCTGGATGTCGGTATTTTGTATCCTTACAACGAAATCTCAGGCATCTATACCTTTCCAAAGTTCAGATACTGGCCGGGTATTTTTTTCCATCACATCGCGCATTCCTTGCTCGAAGCTTTCATCAGCCGGTTTCAGAACACCCAAACGAAATCCCTTCACAATTTCCAGAAGCGCAGGTAAATACTCTTCCGGGGTTGTGTTGATTTCCCGATAAATTTCTTCGACACAGGATGATTTTTCTATGGCCATGGTTTTTCTCCTTTTTCAGATCTTATATTTAAATTATATATATCTTTTGGGGGGATTGGCAATAGCAGAAGCTGATAAAAAACAAACGATAGCATTTAATCCATACCCGGTCCCATCGCGCAAACAGGTCCGCGCCATTGTCCAGCAGCCAGCACAATACCAGCAGTCCAAGCACGACATTGGTCAGTGCGTGGACACAGGAATGCAAAAGCCGAACAGCACCAGTAAATATTTATTTGCTGAATGCAGATGTTGAAAAATGGGTGTCATTACATCAAACTATCCTTAGGTTATGATTTTTTTCTAACTAAAAAAAATATCTCTTTTTTTCCATACAACGACCTGGCAATTTTATGAAGCAGCAAATATCCTGTAAAAGTAAGCTTGAGTTTAACAGCGAGTTCAGCTGCAAAGCGATCCAACCCGGTAAACAACACACCATATTCCAAAACAGAAAAATTTTGTGAATCCAGCAGGTTCCCCAGGGTCTGGACATTCCATGAAAACAGATGATGATCGTTGTCGGAAGCGGTAAATTTTCTGTATTTCCGGCCCTGTTCCAAGGGAACAAATATAATAATGATGCCTGAATCATTTATGGTTTTTTTCATATCATTGAGCATTTTTACCGGATTTTCCGTATGTTCCAAAACATGATGGCAAATAATTTTATCAAATTTCCCGTAAAAATTACTGATATCGTTAAAAAAATTAATGGATGAATCAAGGGTTTGCGGTTTAGGGCAGACATCATATCCCGATTTTTCCCGACACGCAAGATACTTCATGTTCCATCCGCTTCCCACACCGAATTCTAAAACAGCATCATGGGTATCGATCCATTTTGCAAACTTGATGGCCCGCATTTTTGCTACATATTCGAATGCTTTCGGAGAGATGGCATGCTTTGATTTCTGATATAGTTTTCCCGCTTCTCCGCGATAACGGCCATCCGATTTCTGATATTCGGCCCTGCCTTTTTCCATGACAATCCTTTGTTTTTCCATAAACGCTGCTTAAATATTTTCTTTAAATATTACAAAATGTATTATAGTGAGAGTCAGAAAACTGCTTTTGCATTTTATGAGGATAATTCCATGAAGATATTGTTTGTTACGACCATATCCGACACGGTTAACGCTTTTTTAATACCCCACATTCAAATGTTGATAACTGACGGACATCAAGTAGATCTGGCCTTTGATATTCATTCTGAAATTGACCCCCGGATACATGATTTAGGGTGCAAAATCCACCCGGTAAGCTTTAAAAGATCCATCAAAAATAAAAAAAATCTGACCGCGTTCAAAAACATACGGGGTTTAATCAAAAAAAAACGATATCATTTAATCCATACCCACACACCCATTGCATCCGTTTTAACCCGCCTGGCATATATCACCGTTCCCGGACTTGACACATCGATTGTTTACACGGCCCACGGATTTCATTTTTTCAACCAGGCCCCTTTGATCAACTGGCTGCTGTATTATCCTGTTGAAAAATTCTTATCCCGGTTTACCAACGTCCTTATCACCATAAATAATGAAGACTATCATCGGGCCTGCCGGAAATTCAAAACCGGTCATATCCGGCGAGTCAACGGTGTCGGCGTAAATTTGGATAAATTCAGGCCATGCAGTCAAAAAGATAAAATGCGGTTAAGAAAAAAATATGGGTATGGCGAACATGATTTTGTTTTATTTTTCGCGGCTGAGTTCAATCAAACAAAAAACCAGGAGCTGTTAATACATGCTGTCATTGCACTCAAAAACAAAATCCCGGGTATACGGCTGTTGCTTGCCGGCACCGGTGATTTGTTAAAAACCTGCCGGAAGCAGGTTAAAAAAATGCACATCCAGGAACATGTCCATTTATTGGGATATCAAAAAAACATCCAGGATCTGCTGGCCATCTCTGATGCTGCCGTGTCTTCATCCCGTCGAGAAGGCCTGCCCGTGAATATCATGGAAGCAATGGCCACAGGACTGCCCATAATTGCAACCGGCTGCCGGGGCAACCGGGACCTGGTCACCCACGGACATAACGGCACCATCGTTGCCATCGACAATGTGCAGCAAATGGCCGAAGCCGTTTTCCACCTGTACTCCCACAAAGAGCTGCAAACCACCTATGGCAGAAACAGTCTGAACACAATTGATAAATATTCACTTCATTGCGTTCTGGCGGAAATGAAAAAAATATATGACCTTGTTATACCGGCGGCTGATCACAGACAGGGGAACTTTTGTTCAAAAAAAACAATAAAAACAAAACCAGGGAGACATTGACTGTAACCATTGCCGCCAGTATTCCTTTTAACTGCAGAAAATGGGCTCCTATAACATAGGCTGTCAGTGCAATGACAGCCACCACACCCCATAATACCGCCAGCAGATCAGTGCGCATTTCACAGTTTAATTTCAAAAGCAGCTGCTGGGCAGCGGCAAAGCAGCCTCCTGCCAGCAGCAGCCAGGGAAACAGCCAGGTATAGGCACGAAAATCAGCCCCTAAAACATATCGGCCGACAATTGGGTGCCAGAAGAAAAAAATGATAAACAGACAGAAGGAAAAACACAAGATACCAATGGCTGCATAATGGTTAATGCGCAGCGCCTGAATCGATTCAGCATTTTTGGTATTAAGCCGGGTCGCCTGGTAGAGGATCGGCTCGAAAAACAAAACCAGGAAATTGCTGACAAAAAGCATGGGAACGAATGCCAGTTGATGAACCGCTGCATACCCGCCCACATCCCCTGTGCTGCCATAATATTGTAAAATCCATCTTTCCGCCATCATCACAAGCCAGATGCAGGCATTGCTCACAATCAATGGTGACTGAAAGGACCGCATGTGGTCTGTATTTATCACCGGCGATGTTTTTTTAAGGTTTGTTTTTTTTACCGGGTCCGGTTTAATCAGAAGATATAAAAAAATACCATGGGCGATCACAATCACCCCACCCGCCATTGCAAATCCGATAAGAACCGTTTCTGCTTCAGGTGTGGCCAAAAAAAATATAAGACCAACGGCAAAAATGAACCGCATTGCCTCAAAAATACCCTGGACAATCCCTCTGAACTTTCGCTTGCGGGCTGCATCTTCCAGGGCCAGCCCCACCCGGTTGCACACCAGAAGAAGGGCAAATATCCCGGTCATTACAACAAAACAAAGGTTGGGAGTGCCTGGAATAAAATTGCCTGAGATCACAATGGCGGCACAGATCAAACCTATACACACTGCTGCACCTGACAACGATTTGCCCAGTCTCTGCACAAACCCGGCCGGTTTCCCTGCCGCACACCAATGGGAATAAAAACGTACCGCTGTTTTACCTACAGGCTCTCCAAAAATCTGGACTGCCATGGCTGCAAGGCTGACCGCCAGGGCCAGGCGTCCATATTCATCAGTGGACAGCAGGTGGGTTAAAAGCCGGGTCCCGGCAAGCAGGGCCAGAATGGCTGTAATGATACCGAACCCAATCCAGAAGGCTTCCCCCGCAAAAGTCATTGTCCTGGTATGATTTCGCCGCACCAAAGCCTAGCGGACCGCCTTTTTCATGACACGGGTTACCTGTTCAATCACATAATGTATTGATTCGGATGTCAAAGTCGGATGCACCATGAACGCAATGGAAGATTTCCCCAATTGCCGTGCCACAGGCAGACGGTCTTTTCCATTATCTTTCACCGCACCCTGTATCCGGTATGAGCCCTTTTTAAACGCTTTTTCCCGGTATATTTCAGAACAGGTACCGGTATTGCAAGGCACCCCTGCATTATTTAGTGCCTCAATGACAAGATCCCTGTTCCAGGAATTTTTTAATTCATTCTGATTGATAAACACATAATATTTGTAATAGGAATGGTAAATCTCCGGTCCGGGCACGGTGACCCGCAATCCGGGAATGTTTTCAAATCCCCGGGTGAGCCGGTCAGCATTTGACCGTCTCTTTTCCACCCATCCATCCAGTTTTTTGAGCATCACCCGGCCCATGGCCGCCTGCATTTCCGTCATCCGGCCGTTGGTGCCGAAGCTGTCCACCAGCCACCTGAACCCGAGTTCATGATCCTGACAAAATGCCCTGGAATAATCTTTGCCATGATCCTTAAAGCTCCAGACCTTTTTCCAGATATCGGCGTTGTTTGTCACCAGCATGCCGCCTTCCCCGCCCGTGGTCATGATTTTATCCTGGCAAAAGGAAAAAATGGCGCAGTGCCCGAAACTGCCGGCCTTTTTCCCTTCAAAAACTGCTCCATGGGCCTGGGCACAGTCTTCGATCAAAAAAAGATTACTCTTCTCACAAAAAGATTTGATGGATGCCAGATCACAGGGCCACCCGGCCAGGTTCACCGCAATCACTGCCTTTGTTTTTGAAGTGATGGCTTTTGAAATGGTCTCCACAGTAATGTTCTGGCTGTCCGGATCCACATCCACAAACACCGGTATCCCCCCCCGCAATGCTACACAACTGGCAGAGGCAACAAAGGACCGGGGGGCGACAATCACCTCATCCCCTTTGCCGATATCCAGGCACCCCAGCGCCATGTCCAGCGCAAGGCTTCCGTTGGCAAGGGCCACAGCATAGGCGGTGCCGACATAACGGGTGAACTCCTTTTCAAACCTGATAACCTCATCGCCTGTCCACTGATTTACTTTTCCGGATTGAAGGACCTTGACGACAGCTTGTATCTCGTCATCCGAAAAGAACGGCCATGGTGCAAATTCCATCTTAGCTCTCCAAAAGCTTAATGATTTTAACCGGGCTGCCGTATGCCAGAACATTGTCCGGAATATCTTTGTTCACAAAGCTGTGGGCACCGATGATGGTGTTTTCGCCAATGGTAACCCCGGGCATGATGGTGCTGTGGGTACCGATGCGGCAGTTTTTCTTTAAGGTGACACACCCTTTTTTCCCATCGATGGTGGATGCTGAATACACTGAACAATGGGATCCCAGTTGAACAAAATCTTCGATTACCACCCCTTCACAGGCATTGATATAGCAGAATGCGCCGATATCGGTTTTATATCCCAGAGAAAATCCGGCCACTCCCTGAACAATCCAGTTGTATTTTGTGGGCCTGCCATCAATGATCTCCGGGTATTCCCAGTTTTCGAACCTGTCTGTCATTTTTTTTTCCCCAAAAATTCTCTGGCC
>JAIPDY010000082.1 GCA_021737445.1 Desulfotignum sp. | reverse complement strand
CGGGTGGATTTCAGGCAGCTGATCAAACTGCTGGTCAAAGAGTTCAACCTGCGCATAGAGATGCGCCAGGTGGGTATCCGGAACCTGTCCAAACACTGCGGCGGTATCGGCAAATGCGGCAGGGAATTCTGCTGTTCCTCATTTATGCACAATTTTGAACCCATTTCCATCAAAATGGCCAAGGAACAGGGTCTTTCCCTGAACCCCACAAAGATCTCCGGTGTATGCGGCCGGCTCATGTGCTGTCTTACCTTTGAGAACCAGACCTACCAGTTTCTCAAAAAAAAGATGCCCCGGCTGGGAAAGACCCTGACCCTGGAACAGGGCAAGGGGAAAGTGGTGCGCCAGAATATTCTCAAACAGACGGTCACTGTACGCATGGAAGACCGGTCCGAAGTGGAAAAAAATGTCTGTGACATCACAGCAACAGATTGAAACAACCCTTGCCATAGACCAAACAAGGCAAAAAAAGAGACAGGATCCACCATGAAAACCAGAACACAGTTTTTTACAACCCCCATATATTATGTAAATGCCAAACCGCATCTCGGCCATGCCTATACCACCATTGCCGCGGATGTTGCCACCCGTTTCAAACAGATGGACGGGTATGACACCTATTTTCTCACTGGCACGGACGAACATGGAGACAAAATTGTCCAGGCAGCCAGAAAGAACAATCAGAGCCCAGGGGAATATGTCGATAAGATCAGCCGCCTGTTCCAGGACCTGTGGCCCCGGCTGAATATTAACAATGATCAGTTCATCCGCACCACTGACCCAGAACACATACAGGTGGTACAAAATCTGCTGACCCGGATCCATGACCGTGGAGACATCTATTTTTCCAGTTATGAAGGGCAATACTGCTTCGGATGTGAACGGTTTTATCAGGACCGGGAGCTCAAGGAGGGAAAATGCCCTGACCATGGAGTGGCACCCTCTCCCATCAAGGAATCCAATTATTTTTTCAAAATGAGCAAATACCAAAACTGGCTCATTGATCACATAAAAACCAATCCTGGTTTTATCCATCCCAGGCAGTATGAGACCGAGATCCTTTCCTTCTTAAAAGAACCTCTGGAAGATCTGTGTATCTCCCGTCCCAAATCCCGGCTCACCTGGGGGATCACCCTGCCCTTTGATGAAAATTATGTCACCTATGTCTGGTTTGATGCCTTGACCAACTATATCTCCGCCCTGGGATATCCGGATGGTGAACTGTTCCAAAAATTCTGGTCTTCCGCCCGGCATTTTGTGGCCAAGGACATCATAAAACCCCATGGCATCTACTGGCCCATCATGCTCAAGGCTGCGGGCATTGATATTTATGACGGGTTGAATGTCCACGGATTCTGGAATGTGTCCGGCAGCAAGATGTCCAAGACCGTTGGCAATGTCACTGATCCTGTGGCGGTCACCAACCAGTACGGGGTGGATGCGTTCCGGTATTTTCTCATGCGGGAGATGGTCTTTGGTCTGGATGCCAATTTTACTGAAGATGTGCTGGTGTCCCGGATCAACTCAGACCTGGCAAATGACCTGGGAAACCTTTTTTCCCGGGTGTTGTCCATGAATTTTCAATATTTCAAAGGCTGTGTGCCGGACATGGACCAAAACCTTCATTCAGACCTGTGTCTGGAAAAAGATGCACAGAATGCAATCAACCATTTTCATGCCGCCATGGCAGCATATGAATTCAGCAAAGGTGTTGAGGCTGTGTGGCAGTTTATTTCCCGCATGAACAAATATATTGATGTGAATGAGCCCTGGAACCTGGCCAAGGAGGCATCAGGCCGTCCCAGGCTGGCAGCGGTGATCGGCAACCTGCTGGAAGGATTGCGCACCGTGGCCTGCCTGATCTATCCGGTGATGCCCGGCACCAGCCATAAAATGCTGACCGCGTTAGGCCAGACCATACCGGAAACAGGATTTGTCCATCTGGACCGCATGACCTGGGGCCTGGTACAGCCCGGAACCTGCCTTGAAAAGCCTGACATCCTGTTCCCCAGAATTGATGTGGCCAAAAAGCCAGCGCCTGCCGCCCCGGTATTCAAACCCGCCCTGAAACCCCGGATCACCATTGATGACTTTGCCCGGATAGACCTGCGCACAGGTATCATCCGGGCGGCTGATAAAATTGAAAAATCTGATAAACTGCTCAGACTGCAGGTGGACCTGGGGTCTGAAACCCGGCAGGTGGTGGCCGGCATCGGCAAACACTATACCCCTGAAGAACTTGTGGGAAAACAGGTGATCGTGGTGGCCAATCTAAAGGAGGCCACAATCATGGGAGAGACCTCCCAGGGAATGATTCTGGCCGCCGGCAGAAAAAAAGAACTGATTCTGGCCGGATTTGATAAAGAGACCCTGCCGGGCTGTCCGGTGAAATAACACCCAATTTTTTGGAAATCCCAACACCGTGTATACCTTTAAAAAAGAAAATGCGTGGCAAAGATATCAGGCAGATTTCATCCTCCGCAAAAAGAAAAAAAGAGTTTTGCAAAGGATTATTAAACCGGTCCTGTTTCTTTGCCTGCTTTTCGCGGCCGGCATGGGTGTGTGGAAATATTTTCATGGGGACCGGTATATCCGGCAGTTGGATCAGGACAGTGTCGACCTGAAACAGACAACCGGACAGGCCGAGACCAGCGAACCGGTCCAGCTGTCCCGTGACCATATCAGAACAATGATGCAGGACAAAGAGCTGTTAAATGCCACAAAAAATATTTTTTTTGTGGACACCCCCCGGGAAAGCTTCAGGGTGTCCACCTTTCTGGACATGGAGCTGACCGGATTTCTCACATCCATTCTGGACCATCTCAAAACACTGACCAGGGGAAAACCCCGAAAGATCGCCATGGTGGTCATGGATGCCAATATGGGCCAGATCCTTGCCATGTCCGGATTTGACCTGGAAAATCCGGATATCAATCCCTGTACAGCTGCCATATATCCGGCAGCCAGTATCTTCAAGATCGTAACCGCTGCTGCTGCCGTGGATGCCCTGGATTACACCCCCCGCACCCCCCTTTATTTCAACGGCAACAAATATACTCTTTACAAGCGCCAGCTCAAAGAGGTGAAAAACAGATACACCATAAAGGTGTCACTTGCCAGTGCATTTGCCGATTCCATCAACCCTGTTTTTGGAAAGCTCGGCCAGACCTACCTGGGCAAAGAAACATTATCTGCCTATGCCCAGGCGTTTGGATTCAACCAGACTCCGAATGCAGACCTGATTTTTGAAGCCGGCAGGTTTTCGGTCAATGACAACCAGTTTCACCTGGCGGAACTGGGATGCGGCTTCAATCGGCAAACGCTTATTTCTCCGGTGTTCGGTGCCCAGATGATCACCCCGCTGCTCAATCAGGGGCAGGCACTTGTCCCTGCCGTGGTGGACCGGGTCACAGATTCCAAAGGGAACACCGTGTACAAATACCGCAAAGAATTTTTTACAACCACCATGGCACCGGAATCTGCAGCTGCCATGATGGATCTCATGGAAAAAACCGTTTCCCAGGGCACTGCCAGAAAATCCTTTGGATCTTTTTCCCGGGACAAAATCCTGTCCAGACTGGTCATCGGCGGCAAAACCGGATCACTGTCCAACCGGGAACATACCATTAAATATGACTGGTTCACCGGATTTGCCAGGGAAAAAACAGGACCCAGGGCCATTGTGGTATCCATTGTGGTGGGACATGGAAAATATATCGGCACCCGGGCCACCACCCATGCCAGATCCATTTTAAAACATTATTTTTCAAAACCACAGCCGTCTTCATCCAGCTGATGTCAACACTCTGATTTTATTAACGGAGGCCATATGCTATCCCACATCCGCATCTCACTCAACCGCCTGGCCACCTGGTTTTTCACCCGCATCCAGGTGGGAAAATCCTTTGACCAGGTTTCAAAAAACACCCTGATTTTTTTCCCCTGTATCCCCAACCGCCTGTGCTGCGGCATCTGTGCATTTGTGGCTTTTAAAGGCCCAAAACCCCAATCAGGACCATCAGAGATCAAAGAGCAAATCGCACATCTGGATGCGGTGATGACAAAAGACGGCAGCCGGGACCTGTTTGCCGACCCGGACCGGTTTTTAGGCGGAGACCTGCTGCTGGACAGACTCTGGGAATCTGCCCAGGCATTGAAACAGGAATCTGTGTTCAGAGAGATCTTTTTTAACCCGGACCATGTCCAGACCCTGTCTGATATTGAAAAAACAATTTTTCAGATCATCAGCACCTGGCAGGCCCGGTTCAAACAGGCAAAGCCCGGACTGCCGGCCCGGGCCGTGGAAAACATCTCCCTTAAAATGGAAAAAATCAAAGACATCCACTGGTGTCTGAAACAGGAGATACTTGACAATTTTGGTGCTATTACATCATTGACCGCCGGCCTTTCCAACCTTCTGACACCTGACGGCATGGTGATTTTCAAGCGTATCAATGCCGTGCTCAACAGCCTTGACAGGCTTGAAGTCAGGGGCCGGGATTCCGCCGGCATCTCAGTGATGTTCACCTTAGAAAAACCGGTGTTTGAAGATTTTTATGCCCATTTAAAAAAGGCCGGACTCACAGGCCTTTTAAAACAGCGGACCAATCACCTGGTGCTTTCCAACAACAGCATCAATATCAATGAGATGGCCAACGAAGGAACCGGGCAGGTTTCCATTTCATTTGCCTACAAATTTGCTGCTGAAATCGGTGCCCTGGGAGACAATTGCGCCTTTCTCAGAAGCCAGCTCCGCAATGACCTGATACTCCAGGCACTGACAGGGTTTGTTTTCATCTCAACCTCGGTGAGCGCCCATACCAGGTGGGCCTCGGTGGGAGATATCACAGAAGCCAACTGCCACCCTGTGGATAACACCCCCACGGACCTAAAAATTGAAAAAACCGGCATCATCCATGTCTGCCTCAACGGAGACATTGACAACTACCTGGAACTTAAAACCGAATATGAAGCCCGGTATGACAAAATCCACCCGGACATCAACACTGACACCAAGTTGATTCCACTGCAGATCCAGCACCACATCAAACAGGGGGCAGCCATAGAGGAAGCCTTCCGGCTGGCGGTCAACGATTTTGAAGGGTCCCATGCCATTTCCATGCACACAGACCTTGCTCCTGGAAAACTGTTTCTTGCCCAGAAAGGCAGCGGTCAGGCCATTTTCGTGGGCATTGCCCCGGACCATTACATGGCTGCCTCGGAACTGTACGGCATTGTGGAGCAAACCCCTCATTACATCAAGCTCAACGGCGGGGAAAAAGGACAGATCATGATCCTGGACCAGGCATCCGGCGGCGGGCTCCAGGGGATCTGCTCTTTTTACTACAATGCAGATCCGGTTGAAATCACCCAACAGACTCTGTGCCTGAGCCGGATCACCTCCAGGGACATTGATCGCCAGGGATTTCCCCACTATTTTCTCAAAGAAATATGTGAAGCCCCGGAATCGGTGGAAAAAACCCTTGAAAACCGGTTTGCCGTAAATCCTGATACCCGTATGCTTGAAACCCGGCTGGAACAGGAAGTGATGCCCCGGATCATTGAAGAGGAACTGGCTTCAGGAAAATTGCAGAAAATCTTTTTCATCGGCCAGGGAACCGCAGGGGTGGCGGCCCAGGGGTGTGCTGACCTGCTGGCCTGTTACCTGGGAGACAAACTGTTTGATATCCGGGCACTGAAATCTTCTGAACTGTCCGGGTTCTGCATCGCAAAAACAGATGACCCGTCCACGGCCATGGCAGACACCCTGGTGGTGGCCATCAGCCAGTCCGGTACCACCACGGATACCAACCGGACCGTGGACATGATCAGGGCTGGCGGAGCCAGGACCCTGGCCATTGTAAACCGCCGGGACTCAGACCTCACCTTCAAAGTGGACGGGGTGCTTTACACCAGTTCGGGCAGAGATATTGAAATGTCAGTGGCTTCCACCAAGGCGTTTTATGCCCAGATCACGGCCGGCGCCATTCTGGGCCTGCACATTGCCGCTGTCACCGGTGCCAGGACAACCGAATACATCACCCAGGAGATCCAGGAACTGCTGGCCATTGCCGACAAAATGCGCACAGTTTTGACCATGCGCGAACAGATAAAAAAATCCGCCTTCCGCCTGGCCGTCACCAAAAACTACTGGGCCACGGTGGGGTCCGGGGCCAACAAGACGTCGGCTGACGAAATCCGCATCAAATTATCTGAGCTGTGCTATAAAACCATTTCATCCGATTATGTGGAAGATAAAAAACACATTGACCTGTCCTCAGAACCTTTGATCATTGTGTGCGCCGCCGGCACCAGAGAAAGTGTTCTGGGCGACATCATCAAGGATACGGCCATCTTTCATGCGCACAAGGCCACCCCCGTGGTCATCGCCACCCAGGGGGATGACCGGTTTGATCTGTATGCGGCAGATGTGTTCAAGGTACCGGAGATCAAAGAGCAGTTCGCCCCCATTCTCAACACCCTGGTGGGCCACCTCTGGGGGTACTATGCCGCCCTGGCCATCAACGAAGGCTCCAGGTTCATGTATCAGTTCCGGACCCAGGTCCAGGAGATACTGGATGAATTCATCGCCCTGGGCCATGATGAATACGAGGTGCTGCTGGAAAAAAAATTCAGAGAAACCATTGCCGGGTTCTACAACCGGTTTTCAAAAAAACGGCGGGAGAACGGATTTCCTGCTGCCATGGGCCTGGATAACGTGGCCAATATTACCCTGCTGCTCAAATACCTGTCCGGCAGGCTCCCGGTGTCTGACTTTGAAATCGATTTTATGATCAAAGGCACCCCTGCCAACATGCTCAATGCATTTTTTGAAACCATCAGCCTGGCCATCAACAACATGGCCAGGCCTGTGGATGCCATCAAGCACCAGGCAAAGACCGTGACCGTGGGCACCAGCCGGATAAAAGAAAGCTTCCAGGGCCTTGTGTTTGACGAACTGGCCCGGCATGAGATCCAGATCTCCCAGATAACCAATAAAAACGTGCTGGTGATCAAAAACCTCCAGGAGGTGATCGCCCGGGTAAACGGGGGTCTGCTTTACCAGGTCACGGGCCTCAACCTGCTGGGGGAGGTCACCCCGGAAACAAGAATCCGGGTGAAAACCAAAACCGGCACCCTGGTCAACGAAACATCCCGGGTGGAAACCGACCCCCAGCTCAAAGGCACCAAACATATCATCGTCAGGGAAGGCAATGTCTATATCGGCAAGGGCCGCAAAGACAAACAGAGTATCCTGGTGATTCCTGTGATCTCAGCCTCCCCGGCCACCCCCAATATCATTGAATATATTTTGTCTTTGAACGTGGATTTCAGATCTTCTGAATCTGTATCTCTTCTCAAAAAAATCAAGGCCCTGGGCGGAAAATACACCCGGCTTAAGGACTGGATACTGGAAAGTGAAAATGTCCAGTGGGATGATAAATTCCTCAACCTGGTGCCGGTGGAAACCCTTTTCGGCGACACGGCAGAACAGGTGGTGGAAGCCATTATCCAGAAAATCCGTTAGTGAGCCGCAAAAAGAGCCGGAACCGTTTCATGCCCTGGCCAGCACCAGCACATCCACCCGGCCTGCTCCGGCAGCAAGCAAAACCCGGGCTGCTTCGCCACAGGTGGCACCCGTGGTATACACATCATCCACCAGCAGGATATTGGCACCTTTTACCCGGGCAGGATCGATCACATGGAACGCGTTTTTCAGATTTTCTTTGCGCACGGCAATGTCCAGCCCGGTCTGGGGAATGGTATACCGCACCCGCTTCAGGGAGGTGACATCCATCTGCCACAAGAAAGAGGTACCGCAGATCCCGGGATGGCTCCGGGCAAGCCTGCGGACCAGCAGATAGGACTGGTTGAACCCCCTTTGCCGCATTTTTTTAGGGTGCAGGGGAACCGGAAGGATAAGATGAATGCCGGTGTTTTTGAAATACCGGTCAAAAGCCTCCTTCATCAGGGGTTCAAAAAACCGGGCCAGAGAAAGTCTGGCCTGGTATTTAAACAGAGGAACAATTTCCGGCACCAGCCCCTTATACGCCAGGGCTGCTCTGACCCGGCTGATTCGGGGCGGATTTTTCAGACAGGTTTCACAGACATGGTTATCGCCGGCATCAAACAGATGCCCGCACCGGGAACAGAAAGGCGGTTCAAACCGGGGCAGCCCCCGGGCCAGGCAAAAAGTGCAGAAACAGGCCCGGGCCTCAGAAGGGTCTTTTGCTGCGGGATGCAGCAGGCCCCGGCAGTTCAGGCACTGGTCAGGAAACACCAGTGCCTGAAAGAACCTGGTGATTTTTGTCAGAAGCTCTTTTCCAGGTTTTCCATGATGATGTTTGAAAATGCTGAACATGAAACTGCCTCCACACCGGGGATCTGTCCGGCCAGGTCCGAGGTCATCCTGCCGCCTGCCAGGGCCCGGCTCACAGCCTGCCGCACCGCATCTCCGGCCTTCTGCCACCCCAGATGATCCAGCATCATGGCGCCAGACAGAATCATGGAGCAGGGATTGGCCGCATCTTTGCCTGCAATGTCCGGGGCTGTGCCGTGGGTTGCCTCGAACACGGCACAGTCATTCCCGATATTGGCTCCAGGGGCAATCCCCAGCCCCCCCACCTGGGCGGCCAGTGCATCGGATATATAATCCCCGTTCAGATTGGGGCAGGCAAGGATATCATACTGCTCGGGCCGGAGTAAAACATCGGCAAACACCATGTCCGCGATCCGGTCCCGGATCACCACATGCCCGGGGGGCACAATGCCCTCATGGGTTGCATACAGATCTTTTTCCGTGATAATCCGGTCACCGAAATATTCAAGCGCCGCTTCATACCCCCATTTGCAAAACCCGCCTTCCGTGAATTTCATGATATTGCCCTTGTGCATGAGGGTGATGGTTTTACGTTTTTTTTCAAAGGCATATTCACAGGCTTTTTTCACCAGGCGCCGGGTTTTTTCAGGTGACATGGGCTTGATCCCCAGGGCGCTGGAACCGGGCAGATCACAGCCCAGATGGGTTTTGAGCAGGCCCATGAGCTGCCGGGATTCCCTGGAGTCCGACGCCCATTCAATGCCGGCATAAACATCTTCAGTGTTTTCCCGGAACACCACCATATCCACCTTTTCCGGGTGCTTCATGGGGCTGGGCACAGGCGTATAATACCGCACAGGCCGGATACAGGCATACAGGTCCAGGTGCCGGCGCAACTGTACGTTCAGGCTCCGGATACCATCTCCCACCGGAGTTGTCAACGGCCCTTTGATGGCCACTTTCAAAGACTTTATGGTATCCAGGGTCTGTCTGGGCAGCCACTCCCCGGTTTGCCTGTAACTGGACTGCCCGGCCGGAACCAGAACCCAGTTGATTTTTTTTTTATCTTTGAACACGGCTCTCACCGCCGCATCCAGTACCATTCTGGCACCAGGCCAGATATCAGGTCCGATGCCATCGCCCTGGATACATGCGATGGCGGGTTGATCCGGTACATCCAGGGTACCGTCAGGGGCAATTGAAACAGGTTCTGACATAATGGTTATTATCTTTCCTTAAGGTTGATGGTTCTCTGGCGCAGAGCCTCATACATGGCCATGGCACCGGCCACTGAAGCATTCAGCGAATTGACAGGACCTGTGATGGGAATGGATACCACAAAATCACATGCCTTGATCACCCCCGGGCGGATGCCTTTGTGCTCTCCCCCCACCACCAGGGCCAGGTCTCCGGTTAAATCAGCCCGGTGCAGCAGGGTGCCGCCTCTGGCATCCAGGCCGGCCACCCAGGCCCTGTGTTCCTTGAGGGCCCGCAGGGCTGCCGCCGTATTGGTGACCACAAAAATCTGTGCATGTTCCATGGCCCCGGCCGAGGCCCTGCAAACCCCGGGGCCGGGCATAGCAGACCGGTCCCGGGGGATCACGATATAATCCACTCCCGTGCACAGGGCCGTGCGGATCAGGGCCCCCAGGTTCTGGGGATCTTCGATCTGGTCCAGCACCAGTACCTGGTAAGGGGTGTGCCGGTGCCGGATCCGGGATATGAGATCTTTTTGGTAAAGAACCGGGAACACAGAGGTCCGGGCCGCAATGCCCTGGTGGACCCCGCCCCGGGACAGGTCGTCCAGATTCCGGGCATCGGTTAAGGTAACCGGTATGCCGGCATCTTTTGCCAAAGAGACCAGGGTTTCCCCCCGCCGGCCAGATGGTCCCCGGGAGATATAAAGGGCCTCAAACCGGCGGCGGCCGGCTTTCAGGGCTTCATACACACCATGGAACCCGAAGAGTATTTCTGTTGTCTGTTTAGGCGTTCCCACTGTCTGGCCTTTCTTTTTCCGGAGTCATCTCTTGAGCAAAAATGGTGCACAATTGTGCAGCTGTCGTGTCAAGGTCATCGTTCACCAGGACATGGTGGTACAGGTGTTTCCAAATGATCTCCTGCCGGGCGTTTTCAAGGCGCAGGGCAATGGTGCGTTCGCTGTCGGTGCCGCGGTTTTCCAGCCTTTGGCGCAGCACCTCAAGAGAAGGGGGCATGATGAACACCGATACCGTGTCCAGGCCGGATGCCATGATCTGCCGGGCCCCCTGGACATCGATGTCCAGGAGCAGATTTTTACCCGCTTCTAGCTGTTTTTGCACAAAAGCCCGGGATGTGCCGTACCAGTTGCCGTGAACACAGGCCCATTCCAGCCATTCACCAGCCTGTATCATCTGCTCAAACCGGTCTCTGCTGATAAAAAAATAATCTTTGCCATCTATTTCCCCGGGCCTGGGGGGCCGTGTGGTGTGAGACACTGAATAGGACACTCCTGGAAACCGGGCCGTCACCTGTCTGATCAGGGTGGTCTTGCCGGCCCCGGATGGAGCGGATATCACAAACAACCTTCCATGTCTGGCCATATCACACCTCTTCGGACGTATCCCCGTCCTTTATCAAAGACTCAAACCTGGATGCCACTGTTTCGGCCTGGATGGCCGACAGGATCACATGATTGCTGTCAGTGACAATAATAGCCCGGGTTTTTCTGCCATGGGTGGCATCTATCAGACAACGGTCATCCTTTGCTTCATCCTTGATGCGCTTCATGGGGCTTGAATTGGGGGATAAAATCGCCACCACTCTTTCTGCCACAACGGTATTGCCAAAACCGATATTCAACAGTACCTGTTCCATAATCGTTCCTATGCAGTTAACAGTTAATATGAGCTACTTTTTTTGTTCTTATTCAATATTTTGCACCTGTTCTCTTATTTTTTCCAGCCGGGATTTTAAATCCACCACCATGTGGGACAATGCTGCATTACCTGCTTTGGATCCGATGGTGTTGAATTCCCGGTTGAATTCCTGAATCAGAAAATTGAGCTTCTGACCCTGGGATCGATCTGCGTTCATCACTTCCCGGAACTGGCTGATATGGCTTACAATGCGTACCATCTCCTCGGACACGTCACTTTTATCCGCCAGCATTGCCACCTCCTGGGCCAGGCGGACAGGATCTATGCCCTCTTTGCCAAAGGTCAGTTTTGCCAGGCGCTCTTCCAGCCTTTTTTTATAAAGTATCGGGATCTCTTTTACCTGCTCTTTCACCAGAACCATCTGGCCTTCAATGGCATCCATGCGGAACATCAGGTCCTGGTAAATATGGGATCCTTCTTTTTGCCGCATATTATCCAGTTCCAGGGCAGCTGTTTCAACAGCTAACGACACCACCTGCCACAGCAATTTTTGGTCCAGCTGCCGGGCTGCAGGCACAACAATATTTCTGGCAGACAGCACCTGTTCCAGTGTTGGTTCACAAGAAAGGTTCAGGCATGTCTGTATCTGTTTTAATGCTTTAAAATAGGCAGCTGCCTTTGTTTCATCCACGGCAAACTGATCCTGATCCATAGAGTCATCCTGAATCGTGATCCTGATTTCCATACGTCCGCGCTGGTGGAACCGGGTAATGATCTTTTTGATATCCTCTTCAAACTCCTGACAGGTTTCAGGCAGGTAAACGGCAAAATCCAGATGTCTGGAGTTGTAAGAGCGGACAATCACCTCTGCGGTTACAGTATCCTTTGTATGGGCTGCTTTTGCAAAAGCGGTCATGCTTTTTATCATGGCAAATTCCTTTTAACAGACTTTAAATCCAACATGTATTTGTCACGAACCTGTGTCAGAAACCGGGTGATATCTTTGGACCGGTAATCCGGATAGGTCCAGTCCAGGGGAACAAACCCCTGACGGGTATAGATCAGGGTCAGGTCTGCAT
>JAIPDY010000081.1 GCA_021737445.1 Desulfotignum sp. | reverse complement strand
GGAAAACCCTGGATCTGTACGGCCATCAATGGACAGTGGAGTTCTTTTCCACCCCGGTCTTTGAATCCGGAGTCAACCGCTGGACACACCATGGTATTTTACTGGCCGGGTTTGCCATCAGCCTTTTTGTGTTTCTGTGGATGAAATCGGAAGAAAAAACCATTGACCAGGCCCGGGCACTGGCGGACAAGCTGACCGTCTCTTTGCAGGGCAGCCAGCAGGTCCTCACCCAGATTGTTGAAGGAAAACCTATAGAAGACATTCTGACCGATATCTGCCGGTTCATAGAAGAGGTCGATCCGAAAACACTGTGCTCCATCCTGCTGCTGGATGACCAAAAAAGACATCTGCTCTTCGGAGCCGGCCCCAGCCTTCCGGAGTTTTACAACCAGGCTGTTCATGGTATGGCAATCGGTCATGGGGCCGGTTCCTGCGGCACGGCAGCTTTCACCGGAAAGCGGGTTGTGGTCAAAGACACCTTTACCCATCCTTTCTGGACTGAATTCAGGAGCCTGGCAAAAAAGGCGAGCCTCAGATCCTGCTGGTCAGAACCCATCATATCCGCATCCGGCGACATCCTGGGGACCTTTGCCATATATCACCGGTCTCCTCGTTCTCCTGGACCCGAAGATATAAAACTGATTCAGACCGCTGCCAGATTGGTCAATGTGGCCATTGAAAAAAGCCAGGCGGAAAAAAACCGGATCGCCCGCAAGGCCGCGGAGCAGGCCAACCAGGCCAAGAGTAATTTTGTGGCCAACATGAGCCATGAGATCCGCACCCCTCTCAATGCCATTATCGGGTTTGCCCGGATACTGGAGCAGGACCCGTCCCTTACCGCAGTGCAGACCGAACAGGTACAGACCATCTCCCGCAGCAGCCGCCACCTGCTGCACCTGATCAACGATATCCTGGATATCTCCAAAATCGAAGCCGGCCGGCTCACGCTGGACAGTTCTGATTTCAATCTGCATGACCTGGTGGAGGATATCTCCATGATGTTTCGTTCCAGGGCAGAGGCAAAAGACCTGGAGGTCGTTGTGGAAACGCATGAAACCGTTCCCAGGTATGTGACGGCAGACGAAGGCAAACTTCGGCAGATACTGGTCAATCTCACGGGCAATGCAGTAAAGTTCACCCGGACCGGGACTGTCACCCTGCGGGTCCGGGCAGAAACCGCCCCGGAAAAACAAAAAAAGAAACCGCAGCTGGTTCTCAGGGTGGCGGTGGCAGATACAGGACCCGGTATCCCGGAATCTGATCTGGAAAGGATCTTTGACCCTTTTGACCAGTCAGACCAGGGAAAGCAGATCGGCGGCACCGGACTGGGCCTTGCCATCAGCCGGCGCCTGGTGGAGATGATGGGGGGTGAACTCACCGTTGAAAGCACCGTGGGAAAAGGCAGCGTATTCCAATTTTATGTGCCGGTGACCCCGGCAGAAGGGGGCAGGGAAACCCCGGCACAGAAAACCCGGCAGATCACCGGCCTGGTACCTGGCGCCGGGCCTGTGAAAATTCTGGTGGTGGATGACCAGGAAAGCAACCGGGATCTGCTGCGCACCCTGCTGACAGGGGCAGGGTTTGAGGTCAGGGAGGCGGAAAACGGCAGAGAGGCTGTGGATGCTTTTGCCAGTTGGTCCCCCCATGCCGTGCTCATGGATCTGCGCCTGCCAGTGATGGATGGCTACGAAGCAGCCAGGCAGATCAAATCCACTGAAACCGGCCGCCATATCCCTGTCATTGCAGTCACGGCAAGTGCGTTCAAAGACAGTGAAGAACAGGTTTTTGCAGACGGGATGGACGGGTTTATCAGCAAACCTTTTGAACCGGCAGAACTGTTTGACGTACTGAAACAGGCCCTGAAAATCGAGTATGCATATGCTGATACCCCGGATCAGGCCAAAGACAAAACCAGTGCCTGGTCCCTGACCGCCACGGATATGGCCGGGCTGCCAGAAGACCTGACCCAGGCCATGCTTCAGGCGGTTGAACAGGGATCGATGGCCCGTCTCAGGGAGCTGATCACCCGGGTGGAAAAAACCGATACCAGGGTGGCACAGGGACTCAACATCCTTGCCGGCCAATACGCCTATGACAAACTCATGAAACTGCTGAAAGGAGAAAAAACACCATGACCGGCAACACTGAAAAACCAATTGTCATGACCGTGGATGATACACCGGCCAACCTGGAACTGCTCCAGGGAATCCTTCAAAAACAGGGCTATGAGGTAGCGGCGTTTCCCCGGGGGGCCATGGCCCTGAAAGCAGCTGCCAAAAATCCGCCGGACCTGGTGCTGCTGGATATCATGATGCCGGAAATGGACGGGTTTGAGGTATGCCGCCGGTTCAAAGACCATCCGGAACTCAAGGAGATTCCCATCCTCTTTATCAGCGCACTGGATGATCCTGCCAAAAAAATCAGGGCGTTTTCAGAAGGTGGCCTGGATTACGTGACCAAACCGTTTCAGGAAGAGGAGGTCCTGGCCCGGGTCAACACCCACCTGTGCCTGCACCAGGCAAAAAAAGAACTGGAACGGCACAATCATGATCTGGAAGACCTTGTCGAAGAAAAGGTGGAAGAGATCTCTGATTCACAACTGGCCACCATTTTGGCGGTCTCAAAACTGACCGAGTACCGGGACGATGACACGGGCCGGCATATCGAGCGCACCCAGACTTTTTGTAAAATCCTGGCCCAAAAATTATCGAACACCCCATACACAGATATCTCCCCGGAGTTCATCGACAACATCTATCATGCAGCCCCCCTGCATGACATCGGAAAAGTGGGCATACCTGACAATATTCTGCTCAAACCAGGGAAACTTACCCCTGATCAGTTCGAAACCATGAAAACCCATACAACCATAGGCGCCAAAACCCTTCAACAAGTGCGGAACAGGTATCCCGGGAACGCCTTTATCAACATGGGCATCGCCCTGACACGGTCCCATCATGAAAAATGGGACGGCACAGGCTACCCTGACGGGCTGGCCGGCAAAGAGATCCCTTTGAGCGGCCGGATCATGGCCCTGGCAGATGTGTATGATGCCCTGCGAGCGGCCCGGCCCTACAAAAAACCGTTTCCCCATGAAAAAGCCTGCCGTATCATCCGGGAAGATGCAGGGACACATTTTGATCCGGCCGTGGCGGAGGCGTTTATCTCCCTTGAATCTGAATTTGAAACATGCTATGCCCGCATGGCAAACGGACCAGACAGATTGCACCTATAATTTTTCATATTTTCTTTTCTTGAAAAAATCGTTTTATTATCCTATGATATTTTTTTAGTACAAAAGTTGAAAAAATGTTGAATTCAAGGGGGATGCAGCGTTTGGGGTAAATAAACGGCATGTAATATGTATCAGACGTTGTTCCAGAAAAAAACAGTGGTTTTAGGATGCGGAAACCCCCTGATGGGGGATGACGGTTTCGGACCGGCGGTCATCGCACACATCAATAAAAAAATGCGGCAAACAGCAGATGTGGCTTTCCTGGATGCAGGCACATCCGCCAGGGACCTGCTTTTTGACATGCTGTTTTCACAGCCGAAAACCAAAAATTTGATCATTATCGATGCCGTTGACGAAAAAGGCCGCAGGGCCGGGGAAATTTTTGAACTTGATCCCGGCCTGATACCGGAAAACAAACTTGCCGATTATTCAGTTCACCAGTTCCCCGGCAACAATCTGCTCAACGAACTTTCCCGGACCGGCCGGATCAGGGTTGTTCTCTATGCCGTCCAGGTTGACAGCATCCCCGACTGCATCTGCCCCGGGCTGAGCTTTGCTGTAAAAGCTGCCGTGCCTGTCATGTGCCGGAAGATTGCCCTGGCAGTCAACAGATTGAACCCGGGCGGGCACCCCGGAGGGGACCTGTTATGCTGACATTTAAAGTCGGGGTGCTTGCACGGCACATCGGGGTGCACCGCAACACGGTCACCAACTGGATCAAAAAGGGCAAGCTTTCAGCCACCCCGGCGGCAGCCAAGCGGTATACCATTTCAAAATCTGCGTTCATCGACTTTTGCAAAAAAGAGCACATCTCCAAAAGTGCCATGGAACGGGTACTGTCAGACACCACCCTGAAAACTTTTTTTGGCCTGCAAAAAGAGGCAGGCATGGACACAGACCACCCGGCAGACATTAAAACAGGTGATATAGAAAACGGGACGGCCCTGTCATCTGGAACTGTAACAGAAGAAAAGGGCCGGGGAAAAATTTTGGGCACTGACAAAGAGGTGGGAGCCGTCCTGGTGGTAGGCGGGGGTATTGCCGGCATCCAGGCTGCACTGGATCTTGCCGAATCAGACTACTATGTCTATCTGATTGAAAAGACCGCCGGAATCGGGGGAACCATGGCCCAGCTGGAACGGACCTTTCCCACGGACGACTGTGCGTCATGCATTATTCTGCCCAAACTGGTGGAGTGCGGCCGCCACCTGAATATCGAACTGATCACCCTGGCCGAGGTAGAAAGTGTTGCAGGCAGTGCCGGCCATTTTGAGGTGACAATAAAAAAATCCCCCAGGTATGTGGACATGGACAAGTGCATTGCCTGCGGCATCTGCGCCCAGAAATGCCCCATCTATGTCAAAGATGACTTTAATTTCGGCATTGGCAGCAAAAAAGCGGTCTATATTAAACACGACCAGTCAGTTCCCCTTAAATACGCCATCGATCCTGACGCCTGTATCTATTTTACCATGGGAAAGTGCGGGGCCTGCCGCAAATTCTGCCCCACAGGCGCGGTTAATTTCAACCAGACAGAAGAAAAAATCTTTCTGACTGTCGGGGCGGTGATTTTGGCTCCCGGGTTCAGGCCGTTCAATCCGGCAGCCTATGATTTTTACGGGTACAGGTTCAAGGATGTGGTCACCAGCCTGGAATTTGAACGCCTTGCCTCTGTGAACGGCCCCAATTCAGGCACCCTGCTCAGGCCTTCGGACAATACCGAACCGGAAAAGATTGCCTGGCTTCAATGCATCGGATCAAGGAACCACAACAACCGGGGCCATTCCTATTGTTCCAATATCTGCTGCATGTCAGCCGTCAAGCAGAGCATGTCCGCCCTGGAACACATCAAAGGCCCCAACCTGGACTGCGCCATCTTTTTCATGGATCTGCGCAGCCACGGCAAGGAATCTGAAAGATATTTCGAAAGGGCAAAGAAAACAGGTGTCAGGTTTATCCGGGCCATGCCCCACACCCTTGAACCGGGAAAGGACGGCACCGGGGTGTTCATGCGGTATATGGATGAAACCGGCCGGATAAAAAAAGAGGGTTTTGACCTGGCCGTTCTGTCCATCGGGTTTGAAGCCCCTGAAGATGCAAAGCAGCTGTCCCGGCTGTTCAACATTGCACTTGACCCTTATGATTTTGCAAAAACATCCTGTTTTGAACCGGTTGAAAGCAGCCGGAAAGGGGTGTTTGTTGCCGGGGTGTTCCAATCCCCTGCCGCCATACCCAGGTCCGTGGTCCAGGCGACCGCTGCTGCAGCCTCTGCGTCGGAACTGCTGATCGCCCGGAAAGGAACCCTCACCCGGAAAAAAAATTATCCCAGGGAGAAGGAAACCATGGACACAGCCCCTTCCGTGGGGGTGTTTGTCTGTTCCTGCGGGGTCAACATTGCCGCGTTTGTGGATGTTGAACAGATCGTGGCCTATGCAGCCAAGCTGCACCATGTGACCTACGTGGAAAACAATCTGTTTTCCTGTTCCGCAGATGCCCAGGAAAGCATTATTGAAAAAATAAACGAATTCAAGCTGAACCGCATCGTAATTGCCGCCTGCACCCCGAGGACCCATGAGCACATGTTCCAGCAGACCCTGATGGAAACCGGGCTCAACGGATTCATGGTGGAAATGGCCAATATCCGGAACCAGAACTCCTGGGTCCACCAGCAGGATGCAGCCAGCGCCACCCGGAAAGCCAAGGACCAGGTCAGGATGGCCGTGGCCAAAATAGCCCATGCCTACCCGTTGAAACAGGAACGTATCAGCGTGGTTCAGACCGCCCTGGTGGTGGGGGGCGGCATCGCCGGGATGATCAGTGCACAGACCATCTCCCGGATGGGGATAAAAACCGTTCTTGTTGAAGAGAGCGACACCCTGGGCGGAAACGCTTTGAAACTGAAAACCAGCTTCACTGACGAGGCTGTCAGGCCCATGCTTGACTCTTTGGTATCAGATATCCTCAATGACAAAAACATCACGGTGTATAAAAATGCGTTCCTGGAATCCGCATCCGGGTCTGTGGGAAATTTCAAAGGGGAACTCAATGTGGCGGGCAAACCCACCCTGATCCGGTTCGGGGCCGCGGTAATGGCAACCGGAGCCAGAGAAGCCATACCTGATGAATATCTTTACGGCCAGACCATCCGGGTTATGACCCAGATGGAATTTGACGCAAAGGTCCTGCACCACCCGGACGAGGTGAACAAAGCCAAAAGCGTGGTATTCATTCAATGTGTGGGATCCAGGGAACCTGACCGGCCCTATTGCAGCCGGATCTGCTGTGTGCATTCCGTCAAGGCCGCCATCAGCCTGAAAACCATTAACCCGGATATCAAGGTCGCCATTCTTTACCGGGAGATCCGCACCTACGGCGAATGGGAGGAGTACTACAAAACAGCAAGACAGATGGGCATCGTATTTATCCGGTACACCAGAAAAGACAAACCTGTTGTCACCCGGAAAGACGACCGCATGGTGGTGGATGTGTTTGACCCGGTTTCCGGTCTGCCTGTAACAATTTTTGCCGATTACCTGGCCCTGGCCTCGGGCGTGGTGGCAAGGGACAACGACCATGTTGCCGACATTTTCAAGTTTTCGGTCAATTCAGACGGGTTTTTCAACGGAGCACACCCAAAGCTCAAACCCGTGGACCTGTCTGTGGCCGGCCTGTTTCTTTGCGGGCTGTGCAACTATCCCAAACCCCTGGAGGAATCCATTGAAGAAGCAAGGGCAGCCGCACACAGGGCCGTGATCGTTTTGTCCCAGGAGGAGATTGAATCAGAAGCCATCAAATCCTTTGTAACCGATAATTGCGACGGCTGTGCCCTCTGCGTCGATGTCTGCCCGTTCCACGCCATTTCAATGGCCGATAATGCCAGGGTGGTCACAGATCCCGCACTCTGCCAGGGATGCGGCATCTGCGGGGCCACCTGCCCCAAGGAAGGGATCATGGTCCACGGGTTTACCATTCCCCAGCTTGCAGCCCAGGTCAGAGCCGCCGTGGACAACGAAAAATCCCCTGAAACTATCCTGGAGGCAAAAGATGATTCCGCGGTTTGAACCGGTCATAATCGGATTTCTCTGCAACTGGTGCTCCTATACCGGCGCAGACCTGGCCGGTGTGGCCAGGATGCAGTATCCGCCCAACCTTCGCCCCATAAGGGTGATGTGCACAGGCATGGTGCATCCCGGACTGGTCATGGAAGCCTTTGATCAGGGCACTGACGGTGTGCTTATCCTGGGCTGCCATCCCGGGGAATGCCATTATCTTGAGGGGAACAAAAAAGCTTTGGCCAGGGCCGGGGTGATCTTCCGGGTATTAGAGGATAAAGGGATCAACCCGGAACGGTTCGAAATCCAGTGGATCTCTTCAGCCGAAGCCTCTGTTTTTGCCGAACTTGTCACCCGGTTCACCCAGAAAATCCAGAAACTGGGTCCCTACAGCCCTTTGCCCCGGCAAGCGTATGACACAGGAATTAAAACATATGACCGGCTCTGATCCCACCCGTCCGGATCTCCCGGACAAAAGCCCCCTGGTCGAACTGGGCACGGAACGTACCAGCCTGCTCAAGGAGATGGTGATGGAAAGGCTGCCTGAAGGGGGGAATCTGGAATTTTGTTTTGCATGCGGCGCCTGTGCATCAGGATGCCCGGCCAGCGGTCTTGAGGGGATGGATCCCAGAAAACTGGTCCGCATGCTGTCTCTGGGCATGGATGAGCAGGTCATGACCAGTAACTGGGTCTGGATCTGTACCACCTGCGACAGATGCCTCCACGTCTGCCCCATGCAGATCGATATACCCAAAATTATTGATATGGTCCGCAGCAGCTGGCCCGGGGAAAAAAAGCCCCGGGGCATCTCAGACTACTGCAGCTCAGGACTCGAGAACGACACCTGTTCGATCATGGGTATGTCCAGCGAGGACTGGCAGTTTGTTGTGGCGAATGTGGCTGACGATGTCAGGGCAACCCAGAAGGGATTTGATGCCCTGAACGTTCCCATGGACAAAAAGGGCGCCATGTTCTTTTTAAACCAGATTTCAAGACTGCCGGTCCGGGAACCCGAAGAGATGGCCCCTTTATGGAAAATTTTGCACCTTGCCGGTGCCGACTGGACATACGGCACCCGGGGGTGGGCCGCAGAAAACTACTGCATGTTTCTTTCAGACAACAAATCCTGGGAAACACTGGTCCGCAAAAAGGCCTCTGTTGTGGATGGTCTGGGGTGCCGCATCCTTTTGAATACAGAATCGGGCCATGATTTTACCGCCTTCAGGCAGGGGCTGGACCGCTTTAAGATCCCCCACTCCTTTGAAGTCAAAAGCATCATTGCGTATTATGCATACTGGATCAGGACCGGCCGTCTCAAGGTGGACCCGGAGTGGAACCGGGATTTGAAAATCCGCTTTACCGTCCAGGATCCCTGCCAGCTGGTCAGAAAATCATACGGGGACTTTATTGCCGAAGAACTGCGGTTTGTGGTCGAAGCAGCCGTGGGAGAGGAAAATTTTGTGGACATGTACCCCAACCGTTCCAACAACTACTGCTGCGGCGGGGGCGGGGGCGCTATCCAGACCGATTTTTTACAGGAACGGCGGCACTACGGCAGGCTCAAGCTGGACCAGATACTGGAAACCGAAGCAGCATACTGCATCACGCCTTGCAATAACTGCCACGAACAGATAAAAGATATTGGCCGGTATTACAATGCCCGGTTCAACACCGTTCATTTATGGACCGTTCTCTGCCTGGCCATGGGAATCCTGGGAAAAAACGAGCGCAGACACCTTGGCGAAGACTTAAGGATGGCCGGCCTGAAATAACCGCCCGTGAACCAGGCCGGGATCAACCCGCGATTTTGAAAGGGGAGGAATGAAAACCTTTTTTAACCTTGTACAGGAAGTTCAGAAGCCCGGACTGTGCTACAGGTGCGGCGGATGTGCCATTTTTTGTACAGCTATCAACTATGGCGCCCTGGAGATCGACAGCAATGGAAAACCGGTTTATGGGGACATGGAAAAATGCATTGAGTGCGGTCTGTGTTACTCCATCTGCCCCCAAATAAATGACCTTGACGAAGAGACCCGGCGCAAGGCAGCCTGGAGCGAACCCATGGGCCGGGTGATAGAAACCACAGTAATCCGTGCCGCATCCCCGGAAATAAGGGACCAGGCAACGGACGGGGGTGCCGTTACCGGGCTGTTGCTCCACCTTTTTAACCGCAACCGCATTGACGGGGCCATTGTCACCAGGCCGGTGGGGCGGTTTCAGCGGCAACCCTTTCTGGCCACCAGCAAAGAAGAGGTCCTGGAGTCATCCGGCTTTTTTTTTGACACCTCCCACGGTATGAAGCGGTTCAGCGACCAGTATGTCACGTTCTCAACCATCGAGGAGTTCGACCCGATGATCAAAAAAGGGCTGCGCCGGGTGGCCCTGGTGGGTACCCCCTGTCAGATCAAATCGCTGCGTAAAATGCAGGTGCTCAATTTAATCCCCTCAGATGCCATCAAGATCTGCTTCGGGCTTTTCTGCTCGGGCAATTTCAACTTCGGGACCAAAGAACAGCAGAGGCTTGCACAGATCGCGGGCATCTGCTGGGATGATGTGACGCGGATCAACCTGAAAGATGAACTGATCATCACCTTGAACACAGGAGCGGTTAAAACCGTGCCCCTGGACCAAATGGAATTCATGAAACGGTATGCCTGCCATTATTGTTCAGATTACGCTGCCGAGTTTGCCGACATCTCTTTTGGCGGCATAGGAGCAGCTGACGGCTGGACAACGGTCATCACCAGGACCCCCCTGGGACGGGCTGTTCTGGCCGATGCCAGGAGCTGCAGCCGCGTTGAACAGTTCAGCATTGAAGACAACCCTGAATTTGCCAGCAGCTCCCTTCAGGCGGTGAGAAAGGCCTCTGCCGCCAAAAAGAAGAATGCCAGGTACAAGCGCCGGGACCTTGAGAACAGGCCTGTCCAGGTGAAATTTTAGCCCCCGGCCGGGCAAGGGAGACCAGATGACAGTGAGAATCGCAGGAGAAGCGTTGAATGCATGTTCCGGATGTGAAATTTCTTTTCTTGATATGGGGGAGCGGTGTATAACCCTGATGGAAACACTGCAAATTGTTCACCTGCCGCTGCTGATGGACAGCAAACATTCCGGCATCACCGGCCGGGATCACTCCTTTGACATCCCGGAAGCGGACATCGGCCTGGTGAGCGGCAGCATCAAAACCGATGATCATTTTCATCTGGCCCGGGCGATGCGAAAAGCCTGCAGCACGGTTGTGGCCCTGGGGACCTGCGCCGGGCACGGCGGGATACCGGCCATGGCCAACGCTTATGACAACCAGGAGATAGAACAGTGCTTTTTGTCAACAATAAGCACGGATCAAGGCAGCCTGTTTCCGTCAGCACATGTTCCGGCACTCATGGACACCTGCCGTGCCGTGGATGAAATCATCCGGGTGGATCATTACCTGCCCGGATGCCCCCCGCACCCGGACCATATATTCGGTCTTCTGACAGCACTGGCAAAGGGACAGGACTATGACCTGCCGGCAAAATCGGTATGCAGCAACTGCCCGGCATTGAGAAATGGCAAAGGAGAGGTTGTGCGGCTTTTGCGGCCCCTGGACCTGCCCGCAAAAGCTTCGCCCGGCACCGGGGAATCCAGGAACGGGCTTTTATGTTTTATTGAACAGGGATTTTTATGCATGGGCCCTGTCACCATTGACGGATGCGGGGGAAACAGCTCTTTGGCCCGGTGTATCGAGGCAGGGGTGCCCTGCAGGGGGTGTTTTGGGCCCCTGCCATATCCTGGAGATCAAAGGCTTGCCATGCTCAATGCCCTGGTGTCCAACGGCATCGACATGGACAGCCTGCCTGAAACCCGGTCGCTTTTACGGTTTTCAGGGGGCCACGGCCGCTTAACCCCGCCATTTGGAAAAAAGGATACCAGGACCGATGGGTCATGAGATACAGATAAAACCGGTGACACGAATAGAAGGGCACGCCGCCGTCCATATCCGGCTGGATGAAAACGGAAACGTCGACCAGACCAGGGTGGCGTTCAAATCCCTGAGGGGGTTTGAAGCCTTTGTCAGGGGAAAGCCTGCCGAAGAACTGCCCAGAATCGTCAGCCGGATCTGCGGCATCTGCCCCTGGATGCATCATATTGCATCCAACAAGGCCGTGGATGCCTGCTTTAGCATCACCCCCCCGCTGGCAGGCCGCCTGCTGCGGGAGCTGATGCTGACACTGGCCCATGTGGAAGATAAGCTGCTCCACTTTTTCTTTTTAAGTGGTGCGGATTTTCTCATCGGTTCAAACAGCGACTACAGTGTCCGCAACATCATGGGGCTGATGAAAAAGCGGCCTGAACTGTCCCGGCGCATCGTTGCAATGCGGCAGAAGGCCAAAATGATCCTGGACCGGTTTTCCTGTAAAGCCATCCATCCGGTGGCAGGGGTGCCCGGCGGATTCAGCAAGCCGCTGTCAAGGGATGAAAAAGCCGCCTTTCTGACAGATGTCAATGCACTGCTGGACTTTATCCTGTTTGCCCTTGCGTTTGCAAAAAAAGAGATTTTTCCCCAAATCGCCGATGAACAGCCCGGCCTGGGATCCATTACAACCGGTTTTATCGGCATGGTGGATGACAGCGGCGCAATGAACTTTTATGACGGGAAAATTCGCCTGATGAAAAAAGATGCCACTTTTGTTGCGTTTGCCCCGCAGGACTATGCAGACTTTTTAGCTGAAAAAGTGGTGGATTTTTCATACGGCAAGTTCCCCTATGCCAAAATCTGGGGCGAAGGATTCTCAATGGATATCGATGCGCCCCGGGGAATTTACAGGTCCAACACCCTGGCCAGGCTGAATGTGGCAGACACCATCCCGACCCCCGGAGCACAGGCGGAACTTGAAGGGTTCAGGGAAGCGTTCGGCCGGCCGGCCCAGGGCACGCTGCTCTATCACTGGGCACGGCTGATCGAGGCGCTATATGCCTGTGAGCGGGCTGTTGAGATCCTGAACTCCCCGAAAATCACCGATCCTGAAGTCAAGGCCCAGGCCGCCCCCCGGGCCGGCAGAGGG
>JAIPDY010000080.1 GCA_021737445.1 Desulfotignum sp. | reverse complement strand
AAAGACCTTGTCGTGGACCGGGAGCGCTATGAAAAAGGGTATGTGCAGATGCTTTCCTGTGAAAAGAGTGCAGATACTTTTCAAAAACCTGATGTAGCACTGTTTGAATCTGAAATCGATTATGCCAATCTGTCCTGCTGCATTGGGTGTCTGATCTGCAACTCAGCCTGTCCTGTGGGGGCTCAGATGGCGGACCGGTTCCCGGGTCCTGCGGTCATAACAGAGGTTCTGTCATCAGGTGTCAGAATGGATCAGGAGGGGGAATCCAGAGCGCCTGTTGAAGACAGCATTGACTATTGCAGTCTTTGTTTGAATTGTCATGTGGCCTGTCCTTCGGGTGTAGCCCTGAACCGCATAAATGCCCGGGCAAAAAACGCCTATACAAGGGGAAAAGGCCGCAGTCTGCGTGACTGGATGCTGGGGCGCGCGGAACTGATGGGAAAAATGGGGAGTTTCTTTCCATCTGCCAGCAATGCCATGTTGACCAATAAAACAATCCGAAAGGGGATGGATGCCGCCCTGGGAATCAGCAGGGAGGCCCGGATGGTGCCCTATGCCAGGTCGTTAAAAAAATGGCTGCAAAACCGGCCTGAACCGGCCCCGATACCGGAAGCGGTAAAACGCAGGGTTGTGTATTTTACCGGTTGTTACACCCGGTATAATGATACAGATCCTGGTAGGGATGCGGTGGCAATAATGGAACATCTGGGATTTGAGGTCAGGGTGCCGGAACAAAACTGCTGCGGCGTGCCGCTGATCAGCAGCGGGGATATGGATGCAGCCGGAAAACTGGCACATGCCAATATCGCTTTGCTCAAACCGTGGTGCGACAACGGCTATGATATCATCACCACCTGTACCAGCTGCAGTGAAATGCTCAAAAACGAGTATACCCGGGTGCTGGGAATTGACAGTGCTGCCCAGATAAGCGAACATGTTTATGATTTTGGACAATATGTGCGCCAGCTGCTGGAAACAGGTGAATTGACCCTTCATTTAAATCCTGTTCCATTGGTTGCGGCATACCACACGCCCTGTCATCTGAAATCACAGAAAATCGGGTTGCCGCTCATTGATATTCTCACAAAAATTCCGGAATTCAAGGTGCATGTAATGGATGCTCCATGCTGCGGACAATCCGGCAGCTATGGGTTTAAATCTGAAAAATACGACATCAGTGTCAAGATCAGCCGGACCCTGTTGGAATCTTTGAACAGGATTGATCCGGAGATTGCATTGAGTGAATGCGGTCCCTGCCGGCTGAGGATGCAAGAAATTTCAGAGTATCCAGCGGCTCATCCGGTTTCAATTTTGCGGCGGGCATTGATTTTGCCCGATCCATAATAAAAACACAATTTCAGATAAAGGAGGAACGCTTATGTCCTGGAGAGCCAAAATCGGGGTTATTTATCCGGCCGACGGTGCGTTGGACCATGAATACTGGCAGTTGGCACCCAAAGGGGTCAGCGTCCACTTCACCCGGATCAGTGTGCCCCAGGAAGAGCAGACCCTGGCGGTACTGGAGGCACAAACCCAAAGTGATGATATCACCAAAGCCGCTTCGGATCTCAATGTGATTCAAATGGATGCCATTGCCTATGCGTGCACGTCAGGCAGTTTTGTTCATGGTTTCGGAAGTGATCTGACAATTATTGAGCGGCTGGAAACTGCCAGCGGTGTGCCGTGCACCACGACAACAACCGCGTCAGTCAGGGCGCTTAAGGCAGTCAGATCGGAAAAACTGTCCATTGTGACCCCTTATCCGGATGAAATAAATGCCCGGTTAAAATTGTTTCTGGAGGACAGCGGGTTTCAGGTGGTTGCTCTTAAAGGCCTGGGTTTGTACACGGAAATTTTCAACCAACCTGCCGGGGCTGCCTATCGGTTGGCCCGGGGTGCTGATAAAAGTGATGCAGACGCCATATTTATCAGCTGCACCAATTTTCGTACAATAGAGATGCTTCAAGAGCTGGAGCAGGATTTGGGAAAGCCTGTCATCAGCGCCAATCAGGCCACTGTATGGGACCTGTTAAGGCTTTCCGGCGTAAATTGCTGCAATAAAAAATATGGAAAACTTTTTCAAACAGATGAATAACGTGTTTTAAACAAAGGATCTTTTTATGACGGAGCGGTACCGCGGACAGCAAATGTATCCAAAGGTTATTGGAGAGATGTACAGCGTTGATATGGCCGGTTTTGGCAGATCAAGAGAGGATATGCCCTATCCCATGGCTGAATATCAAGGCAGACTTCTGAACCTTCGCAATCGGATGAAAAAAAACAATATCGATATCCTTTTGGTCAGAAAACCCGAAGATCTCCGGTATCTGACAAATTTTTACACCATCGGGGATTCTGACAATCAGACACTCATAATCGATGCGTCATCAGAGCCGGTTTTTCACTGCCGGTTACTGGAGGCCCGTCTTATTGAAAAACTGACCTGGGTCAGTGAATGGTATTCCCAGCTGGATGCAGATGATTCCCTGCATACTTTGAAGACCATTCTCCAGCAAAAATTTAACTATTCCGGCAAAATTGTAAAGATTGATCACAGTGCTGTGTCTGCATCTGATTTGAAGAAACTGGAAACCAGTCTGGGGTGCACTATTTCAGATGCTGACGATCTTTTGGAAAAAATGAGATTGGTACGGACAGATGCAGAAATTGAAAAAATAAAAGCGGTTTCAAAAATCACCGAAGCAGGAATTCTGGCGGGCAAGGCTGCCATAAAAATAGGAGAACTTGAGTCATCCATTTTCATGCAGTCTCTCAATGCCATGATTGCCAGGGGCAGTGAAGAACCGGCCTATTCTCCCATCATAAGGACAGATGAGCCAGCAGGCCATGGTTCATGGGAAGTGGGTAAACGGGTTAAAAAAGGCCTTGTGTTTTTAGAAATGTCAGCCAATATTCACGGTCACCACGCACCCATGATGAGAACCTGCTATATACTGGAAAGCAAAAACGACAGCGTGCCGGACTGGGTGATGGAATCAGAAAATCTCATCAACAAGGCGTTTGAAAAATGCCTGCCCCTTATGAAGCCCGGAACAAAGGCAAGTGAGATTGACAGCATTGCCCGCAAAATAATTTGCAGCAACTCTTTTGGCGGTACCATGGTGGCACGGGCCGGATATACTGCCGGAGGCACGGCAACCGTTCCTGGCGGATATGCTGGCTGGGGAGATGCCTGTTTTTCCTTTGCCGGGAATAATGACAGTGAACTCCAGGAAAATCAAACGTTTCATTTCATCCCTTGGATCCAGAAAATCGATGGGAAAGAAACCGGACCCATTGGACTTTCCGACACCCTGGTTGTTACCGCGGACGGGGGGAAGCGTATGGGTCAACTTGCTCTTAAAATCGATATCCTGGGACCGGATGGAACCGTTTTGAATAACTGAAAAAACCAATCCCCTGGAATTTGGTGGGCCCGGATTCCAGGGGATTGGCAACTGATCGGTTTTGATCTGATTGGTGGTTCAGCAGCTCAACTGCGTGGCCTCCAATCCGGTGGGCTGTCTAAAACCGGCCGCAGCCGGAGCCTTTAACGCCGCCATATTGGTTCTGGCCCTGGGCATATCCCTGGCCGCTTCCGGGGCAGTTGCCTCTGCCATAGCCTTTGTGATATCCCTGGCCCATGCCCTGGCCGCCGAACCGGAGCTCAGGGGCCACTTTTTTGGCTGCCAGCATGAAGTCAATCCGGTTTTCCTGGATCTGTTTCATAATATCGGACACTTCTGCTGTGAGACGGTTCAATGTTGCCCGGTCCGGTTCAGAGGTTTCCATGAGCAGGCGGATTTCATTGTGTTTGTGCATCATGGATGTGCGCAGTTCATAGGTGTCATCAATGAATTTCTGGCGCAGGGCAGCAAGCTCGTCCTGCTGGGCTTTGGACAGGTCATTGTAGGTGTTCCGGTCGATGCCGGGACAGTTGGTGCCTGGGCCGTAACCGCCCATGCCTCTGCCCGGTCCCCAGGAAAACGCCTGGGTTGCCATGAATCCGATTGCGATTAATGCGGTAATGAGTATCATTGCTTTTTTCATGATAATCTCTCCTTTTTAATTATGTTGTTTTGCTGATGAATGTTTCAGGTATCACTGTTTTTTTGATACCAATGTGTTGGCAATATAATACAGCAAAGAACGTGCCACAGTAGAAATAAAATCATATCTTATTGAAATAAAAGCATTAATATTGTTATTATCACACACCAACGATCAAGGATTGGTGTGTGATATTGTATCCTTTCTACCCGGTTCAGGTATCCAGCCGGGTATTTTTTATACACCTTCACTTGGCCCTGGCAGGACAGAAAGTATACTTTTTGTCTGAAATAGGGTATATAATGAAAATGGTACGGTCTTTGCTTTGGAAAAAAATATGAAAAATCAACTGCCCAGACCCTTTTCAACCCTGATTTCCCCGCTCATGCTGGCGGGAGTCATCCTGGTGCTGACCCCTATTTTTGCGGTCATGACCCTGGACCGGATGGAAAAACTCAAATCCCATATAACGGATCAGCAGCTGGCCAAAGGCATTTCCCTGATCCGGACCTTTGAAGCCGGGACCCGCACCGGCATGATGACCATGCACTGGGGAATCCGGCGGATCCAGGATCTGCTCCAGGAGACATCCTTGCAGCCGGATGTGGTATATATTATGATTGTTTCAGGCAACGGCACCATTCTGGCCCACAGTGATCCGGCCCGGGTGGGTCAGTTTCTGGCAGCGGTTCCGGATATCGGTGATTCAGAAGAGACTGCCCGGCAGGTGTTTCACCGGTACCAGGAGACAGATAAAGAAAAGGTGTTTGAGGTATATAAACGGTTTACTCCCATGGAGAGCCGCTTTTATGGAGGTCCCATGCGCATGCATGGCATGCACCGGATGAAGGGTTGGGAAGGATTGGACCGGGAAAAGGAAACCGGGTTTGAGAGAGATGTTTTCCACAAAGACGGTGCATTGATCGTGGTGGGGCTTTCCATGGACCAGGCAGACCAGGCCCAGGCCAGGCTCCTGCGGCATGCCGTGGGCCAGGGAATTTTGTTTTTTGTCATGGGATGTGTCGGGGTCATCAGCCTGATGATTTTTGCGGCATATCGGTCCACAAAAGCCCGTCTCACCAGTGCCAGGGCCCTGTCTGAAAAATTGAAAAAAGAGGTGGAAACCACCCGTCACCTGGCTGCCGTCGGCAAGCTTGCAGCCGGGGTGGCCCATGAAATCAGGAATCCCTTAAGTTCCATCAAGGGATTTGCCACCTATTTTGAAAAGCGGTATATTGATCATCCTGATGATGTAGAAACCGCACAGATAATGGTCCAGGAGGTGGAACGGATCAACCGGTCCATTACCCAGCTGCTGGAGTTTGCCAAGCCCATGGCTGTGGAGAAAAAACCGGTGGATATTCAGGCAATGATCTCCCATTCTTTGAAACTGGTGGCCCGTGACCTGGAAAAAAAATCCATCACCGCACAGGTCGATATCCGGTCTGCCCGTTCCCGGTTTTACACTGATCCGGACCGCATGAATCAGATTCTGCTCAATCTGTACATGAACAGTCTGGCAGCCATGGAGGAAGGCGGCACCCTGACAGTCACTGTAACAGATCTTTTGCCCGACAATGGTCTTGAGATCCGGGTGACCGATGACGGCTGCGGCATGGATGAAGATCTGTTATCTGATATTTTTGATCCCTATTTTACCACACGGCCGGATGGCACCGGTTTAGGGCTTTCCATCGTGCACCGGCTGGTGGAAAATCTGGGGGGAGAAATACAGGCAAAAAGTGCCAAAAATGCTGGGACCACTTTTTTTATCCATCTTTTTGGCCCCAAAAAGGACAGTTCTCATGAAACATAACATACTGGTGGTGGATGATGACCCGGCCCATGCAAGGATGCTCAAAACCCTGATATCTGACTGGGGATATGAGGTGCACCTGGCTGATGACGGGGATACCGGTGTGGAACAGGTGGCATCCCATAGTTTTGACATTGTGCTGCTGGATATGAAGATGAAACGGATGTCCGGCATGGAAGCCTTGTCGCAGATCCGTCAATACAACCCGTCCCTGCCGGTTATCATGATGACCGCGTATTCATCGGTGGATACTGCTGTGGAAGCCCTTAAAATAGGGGCCTATGACTACCTGACCAAACCGCTGGATTTTGACAAGCTGAAACTGACCATTGAGCGGATACTGGAGCGTATTTTTTTGCAGTCTGAAAACAAAACCCTGAAAGAGCGGCTCAAATCGACTGCTTTTCATCACAATATTCTGGGAAAAAGCCAGGCCATGGCAGCGTTGCTGGATACCTTGAACATGGTGGCCCCCACTGATGCCAATGTGCTGGTGACCGGGGAGTCGGGTACGGGTAAGGAGCTGGTGTCCGCAGCTCTGCATGACAACAGCCCCAGAAAAAACGGGCCGTTTGTGCGTATCAACTGTGCCGCCATCACCCAGACCCTTTTGGAATCGGAACTGTTCGGTCATGCCAGAGGCGCATTCACCGGTGCGGAGCAAAAACGAAAAGGGAAATTTCTCCAGGCAGACAAGGGCAGTATTCTGCTGGATGAAATCGGTGAAATGAGCCTGCCCATGCAGGCCAAACTGCTGCGGGTGCTCCAGGAAAAGGAGATCACCCCGGTGGGCAGTGACGAAAGTATCAAAGTGGATGTGCGGGTGATTGCCGCCACCAACCGGGATCTTAAAACCATGGCTGAAAAAGGAGAATTCCGGCAGGATCTTTTTTTCCGGCTGAATGTGGTGACCCTGGATATCCCGCCCCTGCGGAGCAGGCCGGAAGATATCCCTGAACTGGCACTGCATTTTCTGGAGCTGTTTTCCCAAAAAAACCGGCGGGAGATCAAAGGGTTTGCACCGGATGCCATGGATACCATGATCCGGTATGCATGGCCGGGAAATGTCAGGGAACTGATGAATGCCATAGAACGGGCTGTGGTCCTGGCAAGGGCTGACTATATCACCCGGACAGACCTGCCGTTCGGGGCAGTGGATGATGGATCTCAAGCGTTTGAAACAGGTCTGGCTGCAGGCAATCTGGGAAATATCCGTCTGTCCCGGATTGAAAAGGAAGCGGTTTTATCCACCCTGGCCGCAGCAGGAGGCAATAAGAGCGAAACCGCCCGGCGTCTGGGTATTACCAGAAAAACCCTGTTGAAAAAATTGAAACAGTATGGAAAAGACAAATGATTGACAACCCGGCACTTGACCCTGCCATGGATGGCCCTTCGGCGGTGATTTATTTTCGCACCTTGACAATACAGCATCATTTGAATAAAACCGGTGAGACCATATTTTTATACCCTGATGCGCCGGTTTTTAAGATTCCGGTAAACAAAACATTGGGAATTCAAGGAGGCGTTTTATGACAAATCCGCGGCATTACCTGTTTCTCACCTTTATCTACCTGCTGGTGGTGGCCGGAGTCTGTGTCTTGCTGGCGGCCCCCCTCAGGGCCGCATTCATGGCCAACTGGGGATTCAACCTGCTGATTGTAGCAGCCCTTTGTGTGGGCATTGCCATTAATGTGTTCCAGATTCTGCGCCTGGAACCTGAAATAAAATGGATCAAAAAGTTCCGCACAGGTGATCCCGGTCTGTCCACCATTGAACCCCCCACCCTTCTGTCACCGCTGGCCAAACACCTGGAAGAGATCCACAGGGACCGGTTCCGGTTATCAGCCGGTTCCCTGAGCACGGTGCTGGATGGGATCCGGGGACACCTGGATGAGGCCCGGGAGATTTCCAAATATATGATCGGACTGCTGGTGTTTCTGGGACTGCTGGGTACTTTCTGGGGGCTTCTCCAGACCATCGGTACCGTGAGCCAGGTGATCGGCGGCCTGGAGGTCGGGACAGAAGATTTTGTCAATCTGTTTGACAGGTTGAAGCAGGGGCTTGAGGGCCCACTCCAGGGGATGGGCACGGCGTTTTCTTCCTCCCTGTTCGGCCTGGGCGGCAGCCTGGTTCTGGGGTTCATAGATATCCAGGCCGGCCATGCCCAGAACCGGTTCTTCAATGAAATGGAAGAATGGCTGTCCGGGGTTACCCGGCTGGTGGATACAGATGAACTTCCTGACGGCGGCCTGGGGGCATCGGCTGAATTCCTTCATGCTATTGACGATCATCTGCGGATATTGATCAACCAGATGCAGAAAAACAACCAGGCCATGGCGGTGCTGCTCAAACAGCAGCAGAAAACCCCCCCGGATGATTCTTCTGAACCCAAAGCCTGACAGGAGCGTACATGTTATCCAGAACGCGGCGAAACGCAAGTCCTATCACAGCCTGGCCCGGGTACGTGGATGTCCTGTCCGCCCTTTTGATGGTGGTGATCTTTGTTTTGATGATCTTTGTAGTGGCCCAGTTTCTGCTCAGTGAGGTGCTCCACGGCCAGAAAAGTGAACTGGCAAGGCTGCACACCCAGGTGAATGAACTGGCTGAGATGCTGGGACTTGAAAGGCAAAAATCAGACCGGCTGGAAACCCAGGTGGCCAGGTTGTCAGATACCATTATCGCCCTGTCCGAAGACAGAGAAGTGCTCATGTCCCAGGTGGCGGATTATTCAGAACAGACCCAGGCTGACCAGGAGAAGCTTAAACAGCAGATGCTCACCATTGCCAGCCTGAATGAGGATATATCCGCCTTGAAACAGGTAAAAGAAAAACTGGAACAACAGGTGGGTGACCTGGCCGCTGCCCTGGAAGGCCGGGACCGGGAACTGGGAATACTGCGGGACCGGTCTAAGCGTTTGGCAGCCCGTCTGGCTGATAAAACAGAAACCACGCTGCTGGCCCAGGAAAAAATAGAAGAACAGGATATCCGGATTCAGGCGTTGTCTGCCGTACTGGCATCCCAGAAAAAAGCCATTGAAAAAGAGCAGCAGTTGTCTGCATCTGCCCGGGCAGAGGTGGCCATGCTCTCAGAGCAGATTTCCCGGCTCAGAGATCAGCTGGAGATTATCAAAACCGCTCTGACCCAGGCAAAAGAGGCCGGCGAAAAAAAGGATGAAAAAATTGAAGACCTGGGCAGGCAGCTGAATATCGCCCTGGCCAGAAAAGTCCATGAACTGACCCAGTACAGGTCTGAATTCTTCGGCCGGCTCAAACAGATACTGGGGGACAACCAGGACATTCAGATACGGGGGGACCGGTTCGTGTTCCAGGCTGAACTTTTGTTTGCTTCAGGATCAGCCGACCTGGGAGAAGCAGGCAAGACCCGTCTGACCACCCTGGCTGATACCCTTCTGGAAGTTTCCCGGAAAATTCCCGAAGATATCAACTGGATTCTGCGTATTGACGGCCACAGCGACAAGATACCCATCCACAATGAATTTTTTGCCTCCAACTGGGAGTTGTCCACGGCCCGTGCCTTGTCTGTGGTGAGGTTCTTAAGCCGCCAGGGCATACCTGAAAACCGGATGGCTGCCGCCGGATTCAGCAAATACCATCCCATCGATCCGGCAGATACCAGAGAAGCCTATCAGAAAAACCGCCGGATTGAGATTAAGCTGACCAATTATTAAAACCGCTCAATGAGCCGGTCGATGAGAAAAGTGGATTCCCGCAGGGCCTGGTCGCTGAAAGGGCCGAACCATTGGGCGATCTCATTGAACTGGCGGACAAATGTCCGGGTATCTTTATTTTCAAGCATATCCAGGTGCTGGTTCAAAGATGTGATAAACTGTTTCAACAGTTCGCGCCTTTCTTTTGTGGCAAAGATAATCTGGGCATACAGCCCTGCATCCTGGGCAAACAGCCGGCCCACCATGCCCAGCTCCAGGCGGTAGATGGGGCTGGAAAATTCCAAAGTCCGCTGGATTTTCACCTGCTGCTCAAACAAAAACCGGCCAAAGCAGAAGGTGGCAAAATGCCGCAGGGCCTGGACAATTTCCATGATCTCATCATGTTCCCCGGGTGTGGACTGTACAAGGATCGCTCCCCACAGGCCCAGCTGTTCAACCAGCCAGTGGCCGCTGTCCAGGTCACGGCCCGGGGTGATCACGATGATCTGTTTGTCCAGGGAGGTGGTGGAGGGACCGAACAAAGGGTGAATTCCCAGTACCGGTCCTGTGTGCCGGCGGCACATGGCAGTCACCGGTTCATGTTTCACAGAGGTCAGGTCTGCCAGCAGGGCCTGTGGCGGCAGCAGCGGGGCAATTTTTTCGATCACACCCACGGTTTTTTCAATGGGCACCGATACCAGGGCCAGGTCGATGCCTGCGCACAATTTTGAAGCGTTTTCCCAGTCTGATTCCGTCAGTATCCGGACCCGGTACCCGGATTTTTCGAACAGGGATGCAAACATCGCCCCCATCTGTCCTGCGCCGCCGATGATCAACACTGCAGCACCGGGCCGGACCCCTTTGTATTGCATGCGAAAGGTCTGTTTGACCCGGGACTGGCGGATGATCACCCGGAAAAGGTTTTCTGTGACATCCGGGTCCAGGCCTTTTTCTTTGGCCTGGTTCCGGAGCCGGGATATCATGTCCTCCTCTCTGGCAGGGTGGAACACCGGCATATCACAGGCTTTTTTCAGGGCCACCACCTTTTCCACCTGTTCCTGGCGCCTGGCCAGAAGCGACAGGATATCTGAGTCTATCCGGTCGATCTCATCCCGCAGAGGCCGGATTTGGTCTGAAAACAGTTTTTCTTTTTTTTTCATCAGCCAGGCCCGGGTGTCTATCCAACCAGCTGTCTGGCCCGTTTGACCAGCAGCTGGTTGCAGTTTTGTATGTTTTCTCTGGTATAGAGGGTGAATTCGTCTCTGTAGCTTTCCGCCAGCAATTGCAGGTTCAGTTCCCGGTCGGACAACCGGGTTTGCGTCACCCGTCTGATAAACCCATGGGCAGCATCAATGGCGGCTAAAATTCCTTTCCGGGCTGCCTGGTTTTTTAATGGCCCCTGATGGGCCGGACAGACGATGGCCGGTGCCATGGCTTTTATATTCTCCAGGGTGGCAAGAAATTCTGCTGCACCTGTGAAAAAAAGAGGCCAGAACCCCCTGCCTGGAAAATGAAATCCCAGGCTGTCTGAACAAAATAAAATATCCTGGACCCTGCCCAGGATATTGCCCGGGGAATGTCCGGTAACCGGTATCAACTCCAGTTGAACCCCTCCCAGATCCAGTTGTGTTGCGTTTTTGACAACCCTGGCTTCAGACAGGTCAGGAACGGTGTCAATGGGTGGCCGTCCCGGTGTAATACCTTTGAGAAAAAGTCCTTTGGACATGAACGCATCTTCTGCCACCATCAACGGTCCGGCTTTGGGGTGGGTTAAAAATTTTCGGGCTCCTGCACCTGCGATGACCACAGCTTCAGGGAAGCGGTCCATCAGGCCCGGAAGGCCTGTGGTATGATCGGAATGGGGATGGCTTAAAATCAGGTAATCCGGAACAGCACCCAATTTTTCCAGCTGAAGGATCACACTATCCACCACCCCGGAAATACCGGTTTCAAACAGGGCAGTTTTCCGGTTTCCCTGTATGAGAAACAGGTTGATGAAATAATTGCCCAGCACAGTTACCCTGGAAGAAAGGGGTATGGGGAAATCATTTTTCCGGGTATACTGGTTTGGCATGGTATCTCCAATGTAAATCGAAAGCTGAAAAAGAACCTTTAAGCTAAAAATTTGATGAACAGATGTCAAGGGTAATTTTGAAAATGCAACTGTATCTTTATCTGCCCGAGGATCTATGTCATGTCCCGGTATGATGCTTTGGGTTGTTATTGACATAAACAATGGACTGTGATACATGCGGTTGCATTGTTTATTGCTTGAAACAGGGATGATCAGAAAGGAAAAACTAAGGAAGGAACCACCATGGATCAGAACAGCATCACCATCAATGGTCACGCCTATGATTTTACACCCGGCCAGACCATCCTGGAAGTAGCACAGCACAATAATATTGATATTCCCAATCTTTGCCATTTGAAAGGGACACGGCCCACAGGGGCCTGCCGGATATGCATTGTGGAACTGGAGGAATCCTGGGGGAAAAAACTGGTTTCATCCTGCAGTTCACCAGCAAAAAAAGGCATGGTGGTTCATACTGAATCCCCCGAGGTGGTAGCGTATCGAAAGATATACCTGGGGTTGATGCTCGATTCCGGCAACCATAATTGCGATATCGGGTCATCGGCAGATGAATCCTGGACCGATTTTCAGATCGCGGCAATGGAAAATGATAAAAAAGAAGACCTTTGCCCGGTGTGGGGGGATTGTGAACTCCAGACCCTGGCCTACCGGTATCAGGTTAAGGGCCGGGTCAGCGGCCGGCACAGAGAACCTCTGGTTCTGCCGCTGGAGGATGACAACCCTTTTATTATCCGGGATATGTCCCGCTGCATCCTTTGCGGCAGGTGT
>JAIPDY010000079.1 GCA_021737445.1 Desulfotignum sp. | reverse complement strand
ATGATTCAGGTGGATGACAAACCTGTAAAATGGTACCAGGGCATGACCATTGCCGATCTTTTGGAACAGATGGAAGATGTCCGATTCTGTTCAGTGGTCCGGCTTAACGGCAGACTGGTATCCAGTCCGAAATTTGCGGATACCCTTATTCCAAAGGATGCCGTCATCCAGCTGCTTCCTCTGGTGGCCGGGGGATAAGCAGAGATCCTGCGAAATTTTGCTTCACAAATAACTGCCTGTCTGTTAGTAACACACAGGCAGTTATTCTTTTTACAACCCCAAACACAGAGCATTATATTGAAACCACTTATTTCGTTTTTTAAACAGGTTTTAAAAAAATCCCGGGTACAAACAGACCAGCCGTCAGCCGAAAAACCCTTCGGCAGTAACTCACCATCTGACCGGGAACAGGCAGCCCGAAAACCTGTCAAACAAAGGCCCTGGTCTTTGGACAATTTTTCTGTGCCCCCCAAAGAGGGAAAGACCCGTTTCCATGATCTGGATCTGCCTGAAAACCTCATGCATGCCATTGCAGATTTAGGGTTTAAATACTGCACTGAGATCCAGGCTGCGCTGCTTCCCCATACCCTTGCAGGCAAAGATGCCACAGCCAAAGCCCAGACCGGCACCGGAAAAAGCGCCACCTTTATAATCGCCATGATCAAGGCGTTCACACAAATGTCTGTTAAAAACAAAGAGGGATTTCCAAGGGCGCTGATCCTGGCACCCACCCGGGAACTGGTCCACCAGATTGAAAAAGATTTCAATGACCTGGCCAGATACACCCCTTTGAAAATTGTGGCGGTTTACGGGGGCACCGGCTATGCCAGACAGCAGCAGATACTTCATGACAAACCGGTTGATGTGATTGTGGCCACCCCGGGACGGCTTTTGGATTTTATCCGGCAGAAACGCATCAATCTGTCCAAAGTGGAAATCGTGGTAATTGATGAGGCGGACCGGATGCTGGACATGGGATTTATTCCGGATGTCAGGCGCCTTGTGTACATGACCCCCCACAAGGACAAGCGCCAGACCCTGTTTTTTTCAGCCACTCTCACTGAGGCGGTTTTGCGCCTGGCAGATTCCTGGACCACCAAAAACAGGGTCCAGATTGAAATTGACCCGAAACAGACAACTGCCGACAGTATCCGGCAGGTGGTGTATCTGACCACTGAAGAAAAAAAGTTCCAGCATGTTTACAATCTTATTGTATCGGAAAAGCTTAACCGGGTACTGATTTTTGTCAACCGCAAGGATACGGCAAAATTTTTATGCGACAAACTTTGCCGGTACCGACTCAAATGCAAAGTTTTGTCCGGGGATATATCCCAGGACAACCGGTTCAAGGTGTTGAATCAGTTCAAGAACGGCACCGTCAATATTCTGGTGGCAACCGATGTGGCAGCAAGGGGACTGCACATTGAAAACATCAGCCATGTGGTCAACTATGACATGCCCTTTGAACCCGAACATTATATCCACCGCATCGGAAGGACCGGGCGGGCAGGCGCCACAGGCACCTCCATCTCATTTGCCGATGAAATGAGTTCTTTTCAGATTCCCCAGATCGAAGAGGTGCTGGGCCACAAAATCCGTTGCGAATATCCGTCAGAAACCCTGGAACAGCCTTTGCCCAAACCCCTGCCCAGACAGCAGCAGACAAAGCCGGCCCAGGCAAAAACAAAGACAAGAAGAAGACGGCCCAGGCCAACAAAAAAATATAATAAAAAAACCTGAGCATTGTTCAGGTTGACACGCCCCTGAAATTCGGTGTAAAACCTTTTACCTGTATATTACGCTGCAAATAAAGGAGATATAAGATAAAATGTTTGGTCTTGGAATGCCTGAAATCCTTTTGATCCTGGCCATAGCCCTGATCGTCATCGGTCCTGCAAAGCTGCCGGAACTTGCCAAAACCCTGGGCCGGGCCATGGGTGAATTCAAAAAGTCAGCACAGGATTTCAAACGCAGCATTGACATGGAAACCACGCTCCATGATATAAATTCTGCTTCCCCGGATATGAAAGATGTGACCCGCAAATCCCGCCAGGAGAAAACAGGCAAAAATCAAAAAAATCCGGATCAGGAAAAAAAAGATGTCCCAGAGAACGGGACCTCGGACAATTCTGATACAGCACCTGACAATGATGCTGCCGACAATGGCGGCAGCGGGGATAAAAAAAGCAGATAATCCATGGAAAACGAGAGAAAAAGCCCGTTCACAGAACATTTAGGAGAGTTGCGCGACCGGCTGGTCCGCTCTTTTATTGCCGTAGGTGTTGGATTTGCCGGGGCATATGCATTCAAGGAAAAACTATTTCAGATTTTAACAGCACCCCTTGAAACCGCCATGGAAACCAGCAAAAATGCGCAAATGATCTTTACCGGTCTGCCTGAGGCTTTTTTCACCTATCTTAAGGTATCTTTGCTTGCCGGTATTGTGGTGGCCACACCTGTGCTGTTTTATGAGTTCTGGATGTTTGTGTCTCCCGGGCTCTACCGGAATGAAAAAAAATATATGCTGCCCGTGGTGCTGCTGTCCATTTTCTTTTTTCTTCTGGGATCATCCTTTGGCTATTTCATAGTTTTCCCCTATGGATTCCAGTTTTTTTTAGGGTTTGCCAACGATACCATCCAGGCCATGCCGTCCATGAAAGAGTATCTTTCATTTGCTTCAAAAATGCTTCTGGCTTTCGGGCTGGTGTTTGAACTGCCCCTGGTACTTACCTTCATGGCCCGCATGGGCCTTGTGACCGTGCCGTTTTTAAAAAAGAACCGAAAATACGCGCTGTTGCTCTTTTTTGTGGGAGCGGCTTTGATAACCCCGCCGGATGTCATCACCCAGATCATGATGGCCCTTCCCCTGATGGTTCTTTACGAAATAAGCATTCTTGGTGCCCGGATATTTGGGAAGAAAACACTTTCTGATGAAGGCACATCAGCTGATTCAGACAAGACATCTGACGACAGTACCGGGTCTCCTTCAAACAAGGAGAATAAGGAGGATAAAGCTAAATAACCACCTGGAAATATCCTGATTTTGTATTGACTTTGTTTGGTTGTTGTGCAAATAACTTTGCATAATTTTTCATGAAATCCAACCGGTCCTGCGGGAGGCGGTACCGGTAAGAAATAAGGCATATAATTTAACAGCTAAAGGAGTAAAACGCGTTATGAACAAAAAACTGATTATGCTGCTGCTGGCCGGCGCCATTGCAGCGATTTTTGTTACAACAGGTCTCCAGGCAGGCACACAGGTGGATGACACATTTCCCATAACCACTCCTGGTTATGAAGATACTAAACGCAAAAAAGGCCCGCCCCGGTTTAAACCTGTCACCTTTACACACAAAAAACACACCGAAGATTACGGTATTTCATGCGGCGAGTGCCACCATGATGAGACCGGAGAGCCTTTAGAGCTTAAAATGGGGGATGAGGTTCACCCCTGTTATGAATGCCACAATATCTTTGAAAAAGATAAAGATAACAGAAGAGACATCATGGTCCATGAGAATGCCATGCATGAAAACTGCAGAGAATGCCACAAAGAGGTGAATATCGAAGCCGGCGATCCCAAAGGCCGCAAGGGACCGGCCCCCACTTCCTGCAACCAGTGCCATGAAAAAGCCTGATCACCGCAAATCTTTATTTGCACTTTGATCTGACTTACCAGCAGGCGGTTTTTCCGATGACCGGAAATCCGCCTGCTTTTTTTGGAATCATTTTGCCCTGTCTGGTAAAACCAGCATCCGGTTGTCAATGAGCCTGGTTTTTCCCAGCCACACGGCAAGGGCCATGAGGGCTTTTTTCCGGACACTGTCGACCCCGTCCAGGGTGACAGGATCACAGACACAAACATAGTCAACCCTGATGTCCGGACAGGACAATAAGATTCCAGTGGCCATATCCACTATTTTCCGGGCATCTGTTTCTCCCTGCTCAACCATTTTTTGCGCTGTGTCAAGACAGCGGTTAAGCAGCAGGGCGTGGGGACGCTCTTGTTGTGACAGGTATTTGTTTCTCGAGCTTTTTGCCAGGCCGTCCGGTTCCCGGACAATAGGTACTCCGACAATCTCTATGTCAAAATTCAGGTCGGTTACCAGCTGCCGGATAATGGCCAGCTGCTGATAATCCTTTTCACCGAACACGGCCAGATTGGGTTTGACGATATTAAACAGTTTGGTCACCACCGTGGCCACCCCTTTGAAAAACACAGGACGCGAAAGGCCGCACAGGTGATGGGGCAGCTTTTCCAGTTCCACATAGGTCTGGAACCCTTTTGGATATATATCGGTTGAAACCGGTGTGAACACGGCGTCTGCCCCGATATTTCGGCACTGTTCCAGATCCTGTTCCATTGCCCGGGGGTAGGTGGAAAAATCTTCGCTGGGTCCGAACTGGGCCGGGTTCACAAAGATGGATACCACCAGATTCTCTGCTTTTTTTTTCCCTTCCGCCATCAGGGCCAGATGACCCGCGTGCAGATACCCCATGGTGGGTACAAACGCAATGGTCTGTCCCCGGGTGCGCAGATTTTCAGAAAACCGTGTCATTTCATCGATTGTTGCAATCACCTGCATGGATCTCACCTCGCTTTGTACGCCCTGGCTTTTTTCACCAGGGATGGGGCCCAGGAAACAGACCCCAGGGCGTGGATGTGGGTATAGGTGCCAAAGGTATTGTTTTTGAAAAACCCGTCCTTTTTATCCAGAATGCCTTTGCCCCTTTCCATGGAAAAAGCCATTTCATGGTCCTGGAAATCGATTTTCAAAATTTTGGAATACCTGAATTCATGGCCTTTTAACATTTCGCCGGTATTGTAAAACGGATTTTTATGCTTCACCAGAACCCTGGTATAACCGTGACCCTGGGGTTTAATGGAAAGACCGAACCAGACGGGCAGAATGCCGGACATGGGATATTCCTTGTCTCCCAGACAGATACTTTTGCCAAGAAATATCAGGCCCCCGCACTCAGCATAAATGGGAAGGCCTTTTTGGGACAGGTGCTTCAAATGATCCCTGAAGCTTGAATTTTCCGCCAGCTGGGGTGCATGGGTCTCAGGAAATCCTCCCCCCATATACAATGCATCCACATCAGGAAGGGTTTTTTGATGCAGAGGACTGATAAACACAATTTTAGCCCCCAGACTTTCCAGGGCAGCCAGGTTATCCGGATAATAAAACTGGAAGGCAGAATCCCTGATAACGCCGATTACCACCTGATCCTGCGGCACAGGTTTTGTTCCGGCACCCAATGCCGCTGCCGGAAAAAGATTTTCCCTGCCGCCCGGACTGGTATCGATTTTTTGAGCAGGCTTGCACGTCTTGAGTATTGTCCGATACAGGGCATTGAGGTCAATATGGTCCCTGGCCACTTTTTCTACTGATGCAAGGGCCTGGCTGGAAAATCCGTGCTCCGCCGATGTCACAAGCCCCATATGGCGCTCTGGAAAATCTTCAGACCCAAGTTTGGGCACCGCCCCGAAAACAGGGATCTTACAGAACTGTTCAATATTGTCGGTCACTTTTTTCTGGTGGCGGCTGCCTGCCACCTGGTTGAGGATCACGCCGGCAATCTGTATTCTGGGATCAAAATGCATGCAGCCCAAAAGCAGTGCTGCCATGGTCCGGGTGCTTTTGGTGCAGTCCAGCACTAAAAGCACCGGCAGATGCAGCAGCCTGGCCAGTTCAGCAGTGGAGGTGGAACCATCGGTATCAATGCCGTCGTAAAGTCCGCGATTTCCTTCCACAAGGGCGATAGCACAGGACCGGGAATGGATAAAATAGGATTTTTGCACAACAGACGGTTGGCAAAGATAGGTATCCAGATTGTAACAGGGGCGGCCGGCTGCCAGAGAAAGCCAGCCGGCATCAATATAGTCAGGCCCTTTCTTGAAAGGGGCGACCCAAAGATTCATGCGCTTCCATGCAGCGGTTATCCCCAGGGAGATGATGGTCTTGCCTGATCCACCCCTGAGACCTGCCACCACCACGCCCGGGACACTTTCACAACTTGCCTGCATGGGTTTTGTGTCTTTTATCTTTTCTTAATTTTCGCCTTCAGAAGAATGCTGTATGCCCCCGCCTTTAAGGCCATACATGGTGGTGGACCCGGATGACCAGAATTCTAAAATCCCGTCTTCCACCATTTTATTGACAACTTTTTTGATCATTCTGGGTTTGTCATCAGGAAAAATTTTATAAAAATCCTTGATATAGAATTTGGATTTGGTTTTGGCTTTTTTGTTCAGCCATTCAACCACTGCCTGTGTTGCGGCTTCTTTGTTGTCAAGAAGATCACTCATTGTCTTAACTCCTTATATAATAAAATGGATGAGCCGGGACAACCTTACGGAAAGCCCCGGCTTTTCATCATATGCAGCAGAATCTGTTCAAAAACAACAGGTCAACGCTAGAATTTGAACTGTGTGGACTGGCGCCAGCTCATGTATGCCTGCTGACGGAAATCATCAATCAGGTGGTGGGTAAAATCAAGCTCACACACCTCAAAGAATTTTTCCCATCCGATTCTTTCCGCCCAGTCTCCCAGGCGTTCATATTTGTTGGCACCTTTTGCATAGGCTTCAACCATTCTCTGGATGGCGTCGGTCATGGAGGGCCATCTGGGCATTTCATTGGGCAGAAAAGCCACAACCACCTTGGAAAACTTGGGATCGGAAATCCGGTTAGATACCTTGCCGCCTGCCATCAAGACAATACCATCCCCTTCTGTGTCAGCCAGAGGCATGGACGGGCACATGGTGTAGCAGTTACCACAATACATGCACCGTTCATTTTTAACATCAACAGACTTGACCTCTTTGCCGTTTGCCAGCTTCACCTTGGCAGGCTTGATGGCAGCCGTGGGACAGGCTGAAACAGCCAGGGGGATCTCACAAACCTTGTCAAGGTATTCATGGTCCAGCATGGGCGGTTTTCTGTGATATCCCAGGATGGCGATATCAGAGCAGTGAACCGCACCGCACATGTTCAGGCAGCAGGCCATGGATACCCGGAGCTGGGCCGGCAGCCTCATGTCCTGAAAATCGTTGAATAACACATCCATAGCAGCCTTGACAGTACCGGAGGCATCGGTTGCCGGGGTGTGGCAGTGGATCCATCCCTGGGTATGGACAATATTGGTCACACCGGCACCGGTGCCGCCGATGGGGAACTTGAAGGACCCGCCGTCAAACTTTCTGGAGGAAAGTTCGTTTTTCAAAGGCTCCAGTTTATCTTTGGCATCCACCATGAACTCAACATTGTTTCTGGTGGTGAACCTTACATATCCGTCACAGTGCTTGTCTGCAATATCACAGATCTCATTGATCAGGCCAGTGGACATCAGCCTTGCCCCGCCCACTCTTACCGTATACACTTCATCTCCTGAATCAGCCACATGCACAAGTACGCCGGGCTCAAGGATTTCATGGTGAGACCATTTGCCCTTGTTTTTTGCAATCACAGGAGGATAAAATTCGTTATAGTCTCTGGGACCGATGTCGGTGATTCTGTTTTCCATCGGTTTGTCTGGATTATAACCAGTCGAAATAAATGCCATTATTATTCTCCCTTTTTATCTCTGATGGTGTTTTCTGTATTCGTCAACATCACGTTCCCAGCCGCCGGGTACTTCATCTTCTTTCCAGAAGATGTACGGGTTGGTTCTGGGATAGGCCACATGCTGGGGCATGGGATCGATACCGGTCACTTCCAGAAGTTTCTGGAAACCCTGGCGCATGATCAGCTCACCAAGACGTTCACGGTTTTTGCCCTCTTCCATCCACCAGTCCCAAATGTTTTCAATAACTTCCGTAATTGCTTCATAATCATTGTCAGGATTGACTTCAATAAACGGAACCAGCAAAGACCCCATCTGGGCACCATCAAGAATCGGAGCTTTTGCTCCGCAAAGAATGGAACAACCTGTTTCTTTACCGATTTTAAGGGCTCTTGGCATAACATTGATGCAGTGCATGCACCGGGTACAGTTGGCATTGTCGATGAACAGTTTCTTGTTTTCAAACTTCATGCATTTTGTGGGGCAAAGGCCCAGTACTTCTTTTTCAAGATCAAAAGGACCCCAGTCTTTGCTGCCTTTATGGGCACCTGCATTGGCAGGATAGGCAGGATCGTTTTCAACATATTTATTCACAGCATCCTGATCAATGCGGATGTCGTCTTTCCAGGTTCCGATAAAAGACATGTCAGACCGGGCAATGGATGCCACGCAGCAGTTGGGGCAGCCGTCCAGTTTAAACTTGAATTTGTAGGGGAAAGCGGGCCTGTGCAGCTCATCCTGGTATTCATTGGTGAGAAAATGCACCAGGGCATTGGTGTCATAGCAGGAATATTCACACCGGGATTCTCCCAGGCAGTCGGACGGAGTTCTCAGGTTGGAGCCTGATCCGCCAAGGTCCTGATTCATGTCGTGGGTCATGGTCCAGAAGATCTCTTCCAGCTGTTTGGTGGTGGTACCCAGAAGGATGATATCACCGGTGGAACCATGCATATTGGTAACTCCGGAGCCTCTGAAATCCCACAGGTCGCACAGCGTTCTGAGATAATCGGTCTTGTAATACTTACCGGCGGGCTGGTTCACACGCATGGTATGAAAGGCCTCAACACCGGGAAAATTCTTGGGCTGGTCACAATACCTGCCGATGACCCCGCCGCCATAGCCGAAAACACCGACAATACCGCCGTGTTTCCAATGGGTTCTTCCGTGTTTGTAAGAAAGTTCCAGAATTCCCAGAAGATCCTCAACAACATCCACCGGAATCTGGAATTCAATGCCTTCCTCATTCTTTGCTCTCTTTTCAGCCTGACATTTCAGGTCAGAGACAAAGCTAGGCCATGGGCCGGATTCCAGCTGGTCCAGTAAAGGAGTTTCATGCTTAGCCATTTACTTACCTCCGTTAAAAGTTAAATTACATTCAATAATGAAAAGAATTTCCAAACTTTTCATTCAATAGTCTGATCTTTTATCATTTCAGATATTTGTTCTGCAAAAACCGTTCTGTTTCAGGGTACACCTTCAGCAAAATACCATTGCAGATATAGAATTTCTGTTTGCACATGTCAATAAAAAAACCGGCGGTTTACCGGTTTTTCACACCATGACCGGGAAAACCGGATCACGGTATCTTAAATATGCTGCGAATCCGGCAGCAGTGGGAAAAAAGATTTGCCCGGATAAGGTCCAGTTCAGCAGCATCCGGGTGCCAGGCATCCACCAGACCGGTCATGATATCCATCAACTGGTTCTGGTTGAATCCGGTTAAAAAATCCACAAAAGCTGATTTGATATCCTCCGGTGCCTGGCGGCCGTCGTTTTTCACTTCCGGACATCCGGTTGTCCTGTGGTTCAGAGCTTCAAGCATTCCTTTTATGGTGGCATCCAGCACGGTCTGGGGCAAAAAAACCACGGGACCGGTTCCGTCCAGCCGGTCCAGGCGCATGCGCAACGTCAGGTTCAAAAAATAAAAAAGCATGCAGGTCAGCTGTTTGACTCCCTGGGCAGATGATGCCGATGCCATCTCAGTCAGCGGCCCAAAACCCCGCACTGTGATCAGCCGCACTGCAAAGCTGTCTTCTGTGGAGGCCACCACAAAATCTCCTGCCGCATGGTGCCAGGGATGAATTTCATGACCGGTACAGATGTCATAATATAATGTCAGGATATAGGCGATTTTTTCATAAATTCGGGCTGCCTGTTCCCATGAAATCACTACACGGGTTCCGTCATCTTCCCAGACTGCCACCTGGGTTCCCCGGGATGTCCGGGTCACATGAAATTCAAAAAACCCCTCAAACCACTGCCCCAGAAAAAAGGCGGTCTCTCCTTTGTCACAGCAGATTGTATCAGCACCAAACACCCGGGGAATGAAACAGGGCACCACCTGCCGGGCCAGTTGGTTCAAAAACCGGTATTCTGTTTTGATAAGGCTCACACCCGGATCTTTCACCGCACCGTTGAGCACCAGGTAAACCGGGGGAAAAACCTGTGTTTCAACCTTTATTTTAAGGGGATGATAAAACGCCCCGTGTTTTACCAGGCAGATATCAAGACTGTTTATTGGTCCGCAGCTGCCGCACAGGGCCTCAACCGCTCGGGCAAGCAGCCTGCCCCTGTTTTGGGTCAAAACAGACCGGGCAGCCAGAAAATAGTCTCCCACTGTAAATTCACCAGGATAATTTTGATCCGTGTTTTTTCCAGACCGGCTGTTTTGCTCACCCACCTGTGGACGATTATGAGCTATGTCCCCTGACAGCGGCATGTTCCACAGCCGTGTGCCTGGCAGAATCTGCCAGGGATGCCCCGGCAGATGAAAAGATATCTCAGGAGAGATGATCATCCCTGTCTGTGAGCTGCCAGTTCTTCAACAAGATCCCGGGCCACATCATATCCCAGTTCAAGGGCTTTATCGCAATGATGGATGGCTTTTTGATAATCAGCCAGTTCCAGATAGCCCACTGCCAGGTTGTTGTGGGCAATGGGAAATTCCGGCTGCACCTGAACCGCTTCCAGGTTGGCCTGGATACCCTCTTCATACAAGCCTTTCATAAAATAAGCGGTCCCCAGGGTGGCATATGCCTGGACAAAATATTTGTTGTGAATAATGGCTTTTTTCAGATGTTTGACCGCCTTGTCCACTTTTTCTTCATCCTCTTTGGGATCTTTGCCGTCCACCAGCTGGAGCAGAACAAACCCCATGTTGGCATACCCTTCGGCAAATCCGGCCCGGGCCTTGGTGGCCCGCTGATTAAATCGGTAACACCCTTCCAGATCTCCCCGCTGCAGACAGATGCCGCCCAGAAGCACATAGGCCTCCGCCAGGGTGGGGCTGTGGTCAATGGCCTGGTGAAGCGCCTTTTCAGCCTCCATATATTCCTGTTTGCCTAAAAGCGCCACCCCCAGATTGTAATGAGTGGTGCCGCATTCTGAATTCTGGGTCAGCTGGTACCTGAGTCTTGCAATATGCTCATCCGCATTCTGGGGGATATTTCCCCTTTGTTGCGCATCTGACATGAACAACTCCTTATATTTTTAAACATTTATATCTTGTTTTTCGGTTAAAATTTTATATAATAGACTTTCTGTCACAGGAGTCAAGGCGGGAGTGAAATCAGGTTCTAAAATTATTGCACTTTAATTTTATAAAACAGCTGAAATAATCCAAGCTTTCACCCCGCCGATACTCAAAAATTTGATTTACTGTTTCATTTTACCATTTCAGGAGTTGGCTGTCATGAAGAAAGGATGCATTACCGCACTTATTACACCGTTTACACAGAATGGAGAGCTGGATAAAAAAGGCTTGGAACAGCTCATTGAGTTCCAGATTCAAAACGATATTACAGGTATTCTGGTCACGGGAACAACCGGCGAAAGCCCCACATTCAAATGGCAGGAGCACAACCATGTCATTGCCCTGGCTGCAGGACAGATCAACAGCAGATGCCTGGTCATTGCAGGCACCGGCAGTAACAACACGGACGAAGCCCTGATGGCTGCCGGCCATGCCGCCAAAGAGGGAGTGGATGCCATCCTCATGGTGGACCCCTATTACAACGGCCCCTCTTCCCTTGAAATCCGCAAAGAGTACTATGAGGCCGTGGCAGCAAGGTACCCGGATCTGGAAATCATCCCCTATATCATCCCCGGCCGCACCGGCGCCCAGATGCTGCCCCAGGACCTGGCCCTTCTGGCGCAATCGTGCCCCAATATTACCTGTGTCAAAGAGGCCACCGGCAACCTGGACAACATGAAACTGACCAGGCAGTGCTGCGGACCGGAGTTTAAAATTTTTTCCGGTGATGACGCGCTGGTGTATGAGATCATGACAGACCCGGATATCCTGGCCTGCGGGTCCATCTCTGTCATGTCCAATATCGTGCCAGGATTCATGGCACAGATGGTGTCTTTGATCAACCATGGTGACATCAATGAGGCCCGGCAGCTTCAATCTGCACTCAAACCCCTGCTGGACCTGGTGGTTGTCACCACCACCGAACAGACCCCTTTTGGTCCGGTCACCTGCCGGGCCAGAAATCCGTTGCCCCTGAAAACCGTGATGCAGCTGCTGGGAATGCCCTCAGGCCCCTGCCGCAGACCCTTAGGAAAGATGACCCGCCAGGGGCTGGACAAGATCGTTACTGCCCTGCAGACGGTTCATGCGGATCATCCGGAACTGCTAACCCCTGTTGCAGAATTTTTCAACATCGATCTGGATGACCGGCTGCACAATCCCATCCACCGGGAAGGACTGTGCTATGGGTATGAATAACGCCGGAAAAAGGATGGCAGATATTGTGAAGCCGCCTTCATCAGAAAACAGAGCACTCATCAGAAAAATTGCGCTGAACACCGGCCAGACCCTGGTCATTTCGGATCTGTCCAGAAAAATCAGTGCCGATGCCTGTGTGGTGATCATGCAGGCCGCCATGGAGATCAGGGTGGAACCGG
>JAIPDY010000078.1 GCA_021737445.1 Desulfotignum sp. | reverse complement strand
ATTTCTCCAATGCAGTTACCCTTGAAATCAGTGCACTCCAGTTTTTTCCCTGGTTGATCGCCCAGGCAAAACAATGCATTGAAAAACAAGAATTGATGCCGGGCCGCATCATCCGAGTAAGATACATGAAAGAACAGGCAGAAGACCATGGTGATCTTCTGGCAACTACTGCCGCCATGCAGATTATTGGTGCTACCTGGGTGGAATCTCTTGATACCCGCGGAACAGACGGCGGAAATGTACATCTAGGCGGTCCGGATACAATTACGGGTTACTTTGCAGGAATCGGGCAGCCAAATGATTATCCGCTTAAATGGGCGGAGGAATATCTTCACTACTATACTACATATGGTATCAAGCAGGTATTGAATGTGAATCCCGGAACTATTCTCATTGGATATATGATGCACAGACTGGGGGTTGATATTGAATTTAAAATTTCTGTTTTTGTCGGAAATGACAACCCCTATTTCATCCTCTGGACGTTAATGACGGCAAAAATGTTCTCACGTGAAGATGGTACAACTTCGCTTGTGGGATTCAACCTGTCAAATTCCGTCAACAATGAAACAATTCGGCAGGCCAATTTCATTAGAAAGCAACTGGGCCTTGAAAAAGCGGTTCGTTTTGAACATCATATTACCGAGACCTATAAATCCATCGTCCTCCAGCCTTACAACAGGAGGGATGAATTGATTGAGCTCGCAAAAGATGTGCCCAACATCTCGGCCAAGCATGAGGGAGGTGAACCGGAAATAGAAAAAACCCGGGAACATCCCTCAGATATCCTGGAATACTTCATTCCCAAAGAAGACATAGTGAAAACCGGGATGATGGACACGCTCATGAACAATTATCTGGACAAGCAGCATTCCGTTAACCTGACGGCTCATGCATTGATCAAAGCGGGAATCGGTGTGGTTGCCGCACAAAATTTACATTAAAAATGTGACGTTTGAATATTGGGATAGTAGCATTTCCGATGAAGGCTCATTGGAAACTACAGGTGATTAACCAACAACATGAGAGGAAAGAAAAATGACGAAAAAGATCCGTAATTTACTTATCAGCGTCCTGATGATTCACCTTGCAATAGGGGGATTGGCTTCAACGGCCGCCGCTAAAAATGTGCTCTTGAAAGTTCCGTGTTCCGTGCCTTTTAGCGTACCGATATTAGGCGATGATATCATCGGAAATATTGCCGACACCATCAACAAGTCAAGCGACACCCTGAAGGTCAAACTGTATGAACCCGGCAAGCTGGTGCCTGCACTGGAAGTACTGGATGCTGTCAGTTCCGGCAAGACAAACGCCGGATACACCGCAGCCTTTTATTACGCAGGTAAAAATCCGGCAAGCGTGCTTTTCAGCTCTTTCCCCTTTGGTCCCGAGCCTGCAGAATACATCGCCTGGTACTATTACGGCAATGGCATGAAACTCTATCAGGAAATGTACGACCACTACGGATACAATGTAAAGGTTTTACCTGCGGGCATCATCGGTGCGGAGACATCAGGATGGTTCACCAAACCGATTGAGTCAGTGGAAGATCTGAAGGGCATCAAAATGCGGATTGCAGGTATCGGCGGCAAGGTGATGACCAAACTCGGCGTTTCCGTGACAATGCTGCCGGCCGGTGAAATTTTTCAGGCCCTGGAAAAAGGCCTGATCGATGCAACCGAATTTTCCATGCCCGTATGCGATGAACCCCTGGGATTCTACAAAGTTGCCAAGTATAACTATTTCCCTGGCTGGCATCAGCCGTCCACAGTCCAGGAATTGTTGATCAATAAGGACACCTGGAACGAATTGGACGAGAGCCAGAAAACCCTTATCGAAACGGCCTGCATGAGTGCCACACTCAAATCCCTGGCAATGAGCGGAGGGATGCAGGGTGCTGTAATCAAAAGGAATGCAGAAAAACATAATGTGAAAAACCTCTATTGGCCACAAGAGATGTTGTCCACTTTTGAAGAAGCCTGGAAAGAAGTCGCCGAAGAAGAGGCTGCCAAAGACACTATGTTCAAAAAAACATGGGAGGATTTGAAACAATTCCGTGCTGAATACAAGACATGGAAAGAGCTGGGCTTTTTGCCCCGGACAAAAACCGACAGCAATTAATCTCCGTAAAGAGCAGCCGGACAGGATTACGTCCGGCTGCATCGTTTTTAACGCTGAAATCTTTTAGGGGGGGGTAAGATGTCCCATCAATCGTTCCGGCAAACCGGACAGGGCCGGGGAATGTTTTTTCGCACCATTGCCGTGCTTGAAAAAATAATCATACATACCGGAAAAATGGTTTCCTGGTTGAACCTGTTGCTGATGCTGGTCATTCTGATACAGGTGGTTTCCAGGTATGTTTTTTCTTTTTCCTGGGTTGCGCTTGAGGAATTACAATGGCACCTCTATTCGATAGGAATTATGATCGGCCTCTCCTATGCCTTAACAACAGATACCCATGTGCGCCTGGATCTGTTGCAAAGCCGCTTTAAAAAATCAACCAAAGCCTGGATCGATATCCTTGGGTTGATAATTTTGGTTTTGCCCTGGTGCTACATTGGATTCAGTCACGGTGTGGATTATGTTCAGGCATCATGGCGGGTGCAAGAAACCTCGGCATCTCCCAGCGGTCTTGGCGCTTACTACATCATCAAGTCCGTGATTCCGTTGAGCTTTCTTTTATTGTTTATTGCTTCTGTCACCCGTATCTTCCGCCTGGCCATCTGCTTGACGAATGGAAATAAAGGAGAATCAAATGGATCCTAACAATTTTCTGGTTATTGCCATGATGCTTACGTTCATCGCGCTTTTATTCACAGGGTTTCCCATTGCGATGATCTTGGGCGGGGTATCCATTGTATTCACCTTTGTGGGGTATTTGTCAGATATGTATTTCGGCACTATGACCGGTTTGGATTACATGACAGTGGGCATGGTGGTAAACCGGATCTTTTCCATCATGCAAAACTGGATCATGGTGGCCCTGCCCATGTTTATTTTTATGGGACTTATGCTGGATAAGTCTGGCATTGCAGAAAGCATGATGCACAGCATCCAGGCCCTTTTCGGAAAGGTCAGGGGGGGACTTGCCATCACAGTGACACTGATCGGTGTCATCCTGGCCGCCAGTACGGGGATTATCGGTGCATCTGTTGTTCTTCTGGGGCTTTTGTCACTGCCCGTGATGCTTGAACAGAACTATTCCAAATCACTTGCAACCGGAACCATCTGTGGTGCAGGTACTTTGGGGATTCTCATCCCGCCAAGCATCATGCTCGTCATGATGGCAGACAGGCTTGGTTTACCCGTAGGGGACCTGTTCATGGGTGCCCTGTTTCCAGGGGTTCTGCTCGCAGCCCTTTACATCATATATATCCTTGTTCTGGCCTATTTTGTTCCGTCCAAAGCCCCACTCATTCCAAACCAGCCGCCCATGAGCTTTGGATTGGTGGGCAGGGCACTTAAAACCTGTATCCCGCCTGCGCTGCTGATATTCAGCGTTCTGGGAACGATTTTCCTCGGTATAGCAACGCCGACCGAAGCCAGTGGGATAGGCGCGCTGGGTGCTCTGTTACTGACCATCACAAACCGCCGCTTCAATTTCAAGGTACTCAAGGACGTTGTGCACGACACTTTCGGCATCACTGCGTATATTTTCGCCATCGTTATCGGCGCCACCTGCTTTGCCCTCGTTCTTCGGGAATTGGGAGGGGATGCCTTTGTGGAGAATGCCATTACAAGCCTGCCCTTTGGACCCTATGGTATCATATTTTTTATTTTGGGTGTTGTTTTTATTCTGGGCTTTTTTCTGGACTGGATTGAAATCACTTTGATTATTCTGCCGCTGCTGGCACCCATTATTCCGGTCCTGGGCATTGAACTGGGCAGCTGGCCGCATCTGGATAATCCAACGTTGGTCTGGTTTGCTATCCTGGTGGCTGTGGTGCTTCAGACATCCTTTTTGACACCGCCTGTGGGATTTGCCATTTTTTACTTGAGAGGGGTATGCCCGCCCGAGATTCAGCTGCGCGATTTGTATAAGGGGGTCATCCCTTTCATTATCCTGCAGCTCATCGGATTGATTCTGCTGCTTTTTTACCCCGAGATTATTTTGTGGCTGCCCTCTCAGGTTTATCAATAGACAAAAAATAGACCACGATGCAGACGTATGAATTTTAACTGGAACAAATAATGTTATCTCAAAAAACCAAATCAGCTTTTAGTAAAATTGTGGGATCCGAAAGATTCCATGATGACCTGGCAACACTTTCCTCACATTCTTACGATTCATATTCGACCGGAGGACGAGCGGATGCAGTTGTCTTCCCAAAGTCAACAGTTGAAATTTCCAAACTTCTGGAAATCGCGAACCAAGAAGCCGTTCCTGTAACAACCAGGGGGGCTGGGACCAACCTCAGTGGCGGATCTGTTCCGATAAACGGGGGGTTGGTGCTCTGTCTGACACAAATGAACCGCATCTTGAAAATTGCACCAAAAGACAGATATGCGGTTGCTCAGCCAGGCGTTGTGAATGAAGAGTTACAGATTGCCCTGGGTAAAAATGGATTTTTTTTCCCCCCGGATCCGAGCAGCTATACGGTTTCTACCATCGGGGGGAATATCGCAGAGAACGCCGGGGGACCGAGATGTTTAAAATATGGTGTTACTTCTGATTATGTCCTTGGTTTGGAAGCCGTCCTTGCCTCTGGAAAAATTGTGAGATTAGGCAGTGCCAACGTAAAGGATGTGACCGGGTACCGGCCAGCCGGCATCTTTTGTGGTTCAGAGGGCACCCTGGGGATTATTACGGAAGCAACGCTGAAAATTATTCCCATTCCCAAAGCGAAAAGAACAGCGATGCTGGTTTATCAGAACCTGAATGATACGGCACAGACTGTGGCAGATATCATCGGAGAAGGGATCTTGCCGGCAGCTATGGAATTAATGGATAATGGCATTATCAATTTAATTGAAGACTACATGAATATCGGTCTGCCGAGAACTGCCGAGGGCGTTCTATTAATCGATCTTGACGGGATGCCTGAGATGGTCCAAAAAGAGATGGAACTGGTCGAAAGAATCGGTTGGCAGAACAAAGCAATTCAAATCAGTCTGGCAAAAAATTCTCAAGAATGTGATGAACTCTGGAAAGGCAGGAGAGCCGTATACGGGCTGCTCAATAAAGTGTCTCCCACAGTGCTGGTGGAAGATGCCACCGTCCCTGTAAGCAAGGTTCCCGACATGATACGAGGCTGCCGCAAAATTGCGGAGGAATTTAGGTTAAAAATAAGTATAGTCGGTCATGCCGGGGATGGTAACCTGCACCCGTCAATCAATACCGACGCGAGGGACAAAGAAAAAATGCAGCGGGTGGATTTGGCTGTCAGAAAAATTTTCAGCCTGGCATTGGACCTGGGCGGCTGTCTTTCCGGGGAACACGGGATCGGACTGGGTAAAAAGGCATTTTTACCCATGGCACTTGGTGATGATACAATTGATTTTTTAAAGATGTTGAAAAGGTCAGTGGATCCCTTGAATATTTTAAACCCCGGAAAGTTCGTATAAAGAGCATAATTTGAAATTATCTAACGCGCCGAAAAATGAAATTTTTGACTGTGGCCGTTGCGGACTTTGTCTCAATACATGCCCGGTTTATCAAATTGTCAAGGACGAAACCCTGAGTCCCAGGGGGAAGGTTCAGCTTGCCCGGTTTGTAGATGAAGGGAACATTACACCCTCCAAAGAGTTCAGCGATGTCTTTTCACAATGTCTGATGTGCGGTACGTGTGCGGCCAATTGTCCGTCCGGTGTCCGTCATGACACCTTGTTTGTCAAAATGCGAAGCCAGCTGTCAGATCAGTTCGGGTATGGCTGGCTGTTGCGGCTGGCATATCAGGTATTTACCGATAAAGAAAAAATGGAATTCGCCGCTAACATTGCCAAATACGGGCGCAATGTAGTGCTGAAAAAATTTTCAAATGATTTGGCATCGGGCAGGTTCAATCTTCACAGACTGCCCGAATTCAATAAAAAACCATTCCGAAAACAGTTGTCCGAAGAAAATCGGCCTGCAGGGAAATCCCGGGGAACCATTCTCTATTTTACCGGGTGTGCGACCAACTACATGTTCGACAACATCGGAAAAAGTGTCGTCAGAATTCTCACCAAAATGGGTTTCACTGTGATCATCCCCAATGATCAGACCTGCTGCGCCCTGCCGGTGTTTATCAATGGCGAAGTCGACAAAGCCCTGTCAAACATTCTTCAAAACATTGCGGTATTCAATAAAGAGGATACTGTCGCAATTGTTACGGATTGCGCAACGTGTCATTCCGCTTTGTGCAAAGGATATCCAGATTTGCTCAAATCCATGGGCTATCCCGATCAGGATGCATTATCTTTGGCCAAAAAAGTATCTGATATCAATGAATTTTTGTTTGATCATTTTCGCCTCTTATCTCCTTTTCTGGTGAAAAAAATACCTGTCAGAAAGGTTACCTTTCATAATCCCTGCCATTTGAGAAACGCACAGACTGTCAACAATAAAGTTGAAAACCTGATTTCACAGATTCCATATTGCCGGTTTATTCCGTCTCAAGACGCTAATGTGTGTTGTGGAGGAGGCGGTTCCTTTGCATATAAACATATGGATATCGCAAAACAGATCGTGTCGAAAAAAATACAAAATGCCAGGGCAACAGGTGCTGAATACTGGGCCACTGCCTGCCCGGGATGTTATATCAATCTGAGCATGAACCTTTCTTGTGAGGATGGTTTAAAGGTTGTGCATCCGGTTGAGCTGATCAATGACTTGATTTGAAACATTATGATTAGGTAAGGGATAAAATAAGGCAACCATATGGACTGTGACAGAAAGAATGAACTACCGCTGCCAAAAATGAAAATGATTCGGCAGCGGTTTGATATACCCCCGGCCGTAAATATTGTGGCTGAACTGGACAGCGAATGGCTGGCCGTCAAAAAACATCTTAAACTTCCTGCAGGATCCAGCGTGGCCATAGCCGTGGGAAGCCGGGGTATTTCCAATCTGACAACTGTTGTGGCAGCTGTGGTCGGCAAGTTAAAAGAAGCGGGCTATCATCCTTTTGTCACACCAGCCATGGGGTCCCACGGAGGCGCCACAGCCCGGGGTCAGATCGATGTTCTGTCTGCCCGGGGAATCACCGAGACCAGCGTGGGTGCTCCAATTTACGCTACAATGGAGGTGGCGCCGATGGGAACGGTCAACGGTATTCCCCTGTTTCTCAACCGGCTGGCGCATGAGGCAGACGGCATTGTCCTCATCAACCGGATCAAGCCGCACACCAACTTCATCGGTCCCACAGAGAGTGGTCTCATCAAGATGATGGCTATCGGTCTGGGCAACCAGATCGGTGCTGAGTATTATCACCGCCTTTCAACGGTTCGCTCCCAGTATGAAATAATCAGTACTGCAGGAAAGGAACTGCTGAAAAAGAACAACGTCCTTTTCGGGGTGTGCCTGGTAGAAAACCAGGAGCATGAAACAGCCAAAATCGCCCTGGTGAAATCCCGTGATATTGAAGCTGTGGAAACAGAGCTTCTCAAATTGGCGCGAAAGTGTCTGCCAACCCTTCCCTTACAGGAGATTGATCTGCTGATCATAGACGAAATGGGCAAAGATATCAGTGGTGAAGGTATTGACCCCTGTGTGGTGGGACGTGATATATGTGCCTACGGCGCAAAGCGCCAGTGGCCGAAAATTACACGGATCTTTGTGCGCGATCTCACCGAAGGCAGTGAAGGCAGCGCGGTAGGGATGTCACAGGCAGATTTCACCACCCAACGGTTCGTGAATAAGATAGATTTTCCCAAGACATCCATGAACTGCCTTACGGCCTGTGCCCCGGAAGCGGGAATGGTTCCGCTAGCCTTCCCCACTGATCAAGAAGTCATTGCGCATGCCTTGAAAACGGTCAGGCCGTTCAGTCTGGAAGACCTTCGTGTGGTCCATATCAAGAATACGTTGGAACTTACTTCCATGATGGTTTCCGTGGGATGTCTTGCAACTGTGGATAAAAATCGGCTGGAAAGCGTCGGCTTACAGGAACTGGAACTGGAATTTGACAAATCAGGCAACCTGATTTCCCGCCTTGCATCTGTCTAAAGTATGTGCTGCTGAAAAGACATCAGGGCTTTGATATTTTCCATTGGAACACTTCTTGGAAAATCGCAGCCTACCGTCAGGATGTAACCCCTGGGGTCTCCCCATGCCGCCAGGCATTGCCGCGCCTCATGGCAGACCTCTTCGGGCTGACCCGTTAAAAAGGGGCCGGTGGGTGAAACATTTCCCAGCACACACACTTTCCCGCCAAGAAACCTGTGCGCCTCTCCTAAATCCACCTTGGATTCAAGGCTGTAACAATCCGGGTGGATGATCAAAATATCCTCCAGTATCCGGGTGGTATCTCCGCAGATATGCAGGCTGGTATATTTTTGTAACGCCCTGGCTCTGTTGGTGATTTCAGACAGAACCGGCATTACGAATTGGCGGAAAGTGGCGGGTGAAATCAGATCACTTGAGGCCACAGGCTCAGAAATGTTCAAACCCGGAATATCCGGGTGCACAAGAATTTGCTCGACAATCGCCCAGATAAGATCGGTTGAAAAAGCGATGAGTTCTTTGGCTCTGACCGGATCCGTGATGGTGTACAACATCAGCTGCTCAGTTCCGATAATCCTGGCAGCAGTGGTAAACGGTCCCCACAGGGTCGGCATAATCAATGTCTCTTTGCCAATCGCATCGGCCGTCATATGGTGGGACTTGATGATTCCCTGCATGGTGGCGTTGCCAGTTACCGTCTCAATACGCAGGCGGGAAAGTTCATCCAGACTGGAAATGACAGTTCCGGAAAGCGTTGGAGAGGCCGGGGTATCATCCACAATGGGACACCCCAAAAAATGTATCGGGTAATTGAGCAGACCGGCACCTGTCCAAAGCAAATCCTGACCGACCCCTTCAAATCCTTTGGTAAAAATATCGGCAAGCTGCTGCGGCTTATCGATAATCTGGGAAAACGTCCGGCCACGGGCCGACACATACCACTCTCCACCGGCAATCAGAGCGACGGGAAGCCGCGGGGGTCTTTTTTGTTCAATGGCAAGCAGGGCCACCTCTTTGCCATTCATTTTGTCTCCTCACCAGACTGCCGCGTTGTCTGTTTGTCCCTGATTTCAATTCGGTCTTGATTTTGCAGCAATGTGATATCCTGCAACGGATTTCCATTAATCACTACCAAATCAGCAATTTTAAGGATAATTAATTGCTTTTTTTGGTTTTGTCAAGAAGTAGAAAAAAGTTCTTTCTGCCCCAAAAGAAGACAGGTATGGCAAATACAGAATTACATCGAAAGGTATCCTCCCAAGCCAATGCCCGGCATCAAGCCTGACAACACAATGATTTGCAAATTTATCTGCCTGCTGATATGTGAAGAGTCAGTTGTTCAATGTAAGAGGATCACACAATGCATTTTTAAACGATGATATGGTTCTCATAACCCATAAACAGAGATCTGAACATGCGCCGATTCGTCATCAGCACATTACTGGCCCTGATGCTCATTCTCCTGGCCGTTGTCTCAGGCCAGGCATTGAAAAGGTATCTCACTGCCCGAACCGATGCCTTTCTGAGAGAAGAGGCCGCCAGGGTCTCAGATATTGTACTGATCTCCTGGCAAGGCCTTGAGATCCGGCCATGGCAATTGGATCTGATCCTGCACCAGGCAAAAATCACAGGGGCCAGGGGGCTCCGGGTGCGTGTGGACCGGATCATTTTCTCCCCCCCTTTGAAATTCTGGTCAATGCCTTATGAGTTCACCCTGCGCATGACCGGCATCCATGTGATTGCGCTTCCCGGCGTGCCCCGGGGCCTGTCCGCTGATCCCTGCCCCATGATGGCGGACATGGATGCCGGCGTGATTTACAACCCGGACCAATGCCGGCTGGACATCCCCCGGCTGAACTTCATGGCCCCGCCTCTGGGCAACCTCGGGCTGACCCTTGTGCTGGATCATTTTTATCCCGGCCGGATCAAAAACCTTGATTTCAATGGACTGCGGATCCAGGCCCTGTGTCTGACATACCAGGACCAAAGCCTGGCATCCCGGTTGATCGATGAGGACCTGGCAGGCTTTTTGACCGGGACTGTGAACCTGGCCATGGCATCGGCACAACACACCGGCCACCCGGACCAGGCCGGCGCACTCAAAGGTCTGAAAGCCTATCTGAAAACCCCCGGGCGCCTCAGCCTTGAAATCCAGCTGAACCGGCCTGTCGATCTTTCCCGGATCATATACGCCCGGCGGGTCTCAGACCTTTTGAACATGATTACCTACCGGTTTACCAATGCCTGAGACCGTTCCTGAGAAAAAAACCCCGGAAAGCAGGACCTTCTGTCTGACCCTGACCCTCTGTCTGGCCCTCTCTCTTACCCTGATTGCAGTGCCCGGGGGTACCGCCTTTGGAGGCAGCTCCACCCCGGCCCTGGATATCCTCTCCAGCCTGAAACAGCTGAAGGAATGGCGCCCCGCTTTGACCACCACTGTCTATGCCGGAGACGGCAGTGTCCTGGCCTATTTTTACCGGGAGAAACGGTTTTACGCCCCCCTGGAAAGCCTGCCAAAACATCTGAAACAGGCCTTTATCGCCGTGGAAGACAGTGCCTTTTACACCCATGACGGGGTCGACCCCCAGGCCGTTTTCCGTGCTTTTTCAAACAACCTGAAAGCAGCATCATGGCACCAGGGCGGCTCCACCATCACCCAGCAGGTGGTCAAACGGCTGCTTCTGTCCGGAAATAAGACCCTGGAACGTAAATTCAAGGAAGCCGTCCTGGCCTATCACCTGGAACGACACCTGACCAAGGATCAGATCCTGGCCATCTATCTGAACGAGATCTATTTCGGGGCCGGCGCCTATGGGGTCGAGGCGGCTGCCCGGACCTATTTCAACTGCCACGCCCGGGACCTGACCCTGGCCCAGGCCGCCCTCCTGGCCGGGCTGCCCAAATCCCCGTCCCGGCTCAATCCCTACAAGGCCCCTGAAAAGGCCGCTGCCCGGCAGCAGTATGTCCTGGAACGGATGCTGGCCGAACAATTCATCTCCAGAGACCGGTTCGAGGCGGCTGCAGCCGAACCCCTGCACTACGAACGTATGCCTGATCCGTCCTGGAAAGAGGGACAGTATTTTCTGTCCGAAGTCCGCCGCCGGTTGGTCAAGGCACTGGGAAAGGAAAAGATGACGGCCAGGGGTATTGTTCTTCCGGTCTATGGCGAGGATGCCCTCTACCAGGGGGGGCTGCATATCTACACCACCTATGACCGGGCACACCAGGCAGCAGCCATGAGCGCGCTTCGCCAGGGACTCGACCGGCTGACCCAGGACCAGGCCTCCAGACCTCAGGGCGCAGTACTGTCCATGGATCCTCATTCCGGCGAGGTCAAGGCCCTGGCAGGGGGATATGACTGGCAGGCCAGCCAGTTCAACCGCGCGACCCAGGCCCTTCGCCAGCCCGGCTCCCTGTTCAAGCCAGTGGTCTTTTCAGCTGCCCTGGCCAGGGGGTACACCCCTGCAAGCCTGATTATGGATGCCCCGTTTTCCGTGTTCCAGCCGACCTCCCAGACCCTGTGGGCGCCCAAAAACGTTTCCGGGACCTATCGCGGTCCGATCCTGCTGGCCACGGCCCTGATCCACTCCATCAACGTGGCAACGGCCCGTCTGGCCCTCCGGATCGGCATTGACAACATTATTGAACAGGCCCGTCAGATGGGATTTGAATCTGACCTGCCCCGTGTGCCGGCGGTCAGCCTGGGTGCCTGCGAAACCAGCCTGAACGAACTGGTCAGGGCCTATTCCGCTTTTCCCAGGGGCGGCACCTGGATCGAGCCGAGACTGGTCCTCGCCGTTTATGACCACCACCACCGCCTTTTATTTGACAATCCGCCCAAAACCGCCCGTTCCATGAGTCCCCAAAACGCCTATATCATCACCCACCTTTTGAAACAGAGCGTTGACCAGGGAACCGGATGGCGCGCCGGTACCCTCGGCCATCCGGCAGCCGGCAAGACCGGCACCAGCAACGACTGCCGCGACGCGTGGTTCGTGGGATTCACCCCCTACCTGCTGACCGGGGTTTTTGTGGGGTTTGACGATGCCGCACCCATGGGAGACCAGGGGACCGGTGCCAGGGCCGCCTCTCCCATCTGGCTCGATTACCACAAAGCTGTCAAACCCCAGTATGAATATGAGGATTTTTTTATTCCGCCTGGTATTGTTTTCGGCAGCGTCAATGCCCAGGGACACTTCCTGGGAGAAGGCTGGCATGAGAACGCCATTGTTCTGCCGTTTACCAAAGAGTCCGGGTTTCCGGATGTCACGGCAACCCCCCTGTATCATTTCCAGCAGGAAACTCTGACGGACCCGTCCCCGCCGGAACTGCCGGTTACGCCACACGCAAAAGACAACGCCGGGCTCTGGGAATTCTCTTATCAGGAAATGCCTTGTCAATCAGTATCGTC
>JAIPDY010000077.1 GCA_021737445.1 Desulfotignum sp. | reverse complement strand
TATCTGTTTTCATGGGCAATCTCTCCTAAGACCCGGTAGGTGGCTATATAATCCTGGGCTTTGGGCAGAATCCGGGTATGCAAAATGTCCAGGTTTGCAGCAAACACCTGGGGGGAAACCATCTGGACAAAAGCATTCACCACAGCCTGTTCCAGGGCCGCGGACACAGCCGCCTGCCTGGCTCCGGAAATATCATTGCTGGAAATCTGCCTGTCTCCCATGGTCATTGTGTTTGCAGTACCGGTTTCCACGGCACCAAAAACCGGTTCCAGCATCAGCAATATTGCCAGGACAGCTGCCCCGGTCCATATAAGTGTCTGCTTTTTGATATCCATGGTCACACCTTCCTGTGAATGGCATAGTCTGCAATATATGTTAAAATGGTTTTTGATAACGATTCATCAAACCCTTTCAGCGAATTTTTGGCTTTTGCCGCATGGTCCTTTGCCTTTGCCTGAGTATAGGCGATCCCTTTCAGGGCCACAAGTTTTTCCTTTAATTTACTGAACCGGACTGCATCAAACCGGGGATCTGACAGCCTCTTTTCCATCCATTTTTGGTCTTCAGGGCCTGCTTTTGCCAGGCTGTAAATCAAAGGCAGGGTCAATTTGCCCTCCCGCAGGTCAGCCCCGGGATTTTTCCCAAGCTGCTCTGCTGTTGCAGTGTAATCCAGCAGGTCATCCGCCATCTGAAAGGCCATTCCCAGATGAAACCCAAAAGATTTCAAGGCATTTTCTTTCTGCCTGGGCACCTTGGCCAGAATAGCCCCGCCCTGGCAGGCCCCCTGGATCAGCACGGCAGTTTTACGTTCAATAATATCCAGGTACTGCGCTTCGGTCACATCGGTTCTGCCCTTTTTGCCCAGCTGGTCGATCTCACCCTGGGACATCTCCTGGGTAATATTTGCAATCACGGAAATCACCCGGGGTTCTCTGGTTTCCGCAGCAATATCCAGGGCCCGGGCCAGCAGAAAATCCCCTGTGAGCACCACCTGGGGAGCAGGCCAGCAAGTATGGGCCGCAGGCCTGCCTCTGCGCATATCAGCCCCGTCCACCACATCATCATGCAAAAGGGTGGCAGCATGCAGATATTCAAAAATGGTGGAAAACAAAATCTCATCTTTGCCTTTGTATCCGCACAAACGGGCGGCATGAATAAACAAAAGGGGCCGCAGCCGCTTGCCCCCGCTGAACAAAAGATGGGAGGCGATCTGTTTCACCAGGTCCAGGTGGGGGGATAAATTTTCTTTAATGGCCTGTTCCACCTTTTCCAGATCCGGTGAGACCAGATCGACAATCTGTGTCTTTAAATCCTTATTCATACCCTGTTCCCGGCAGTTTCATTCTCATATGCAGTTGCAGCGAAACGATTTGCAACCGGCTCTTCTGCAACCTCTCCGGCAATGTCATAGGCAAATGCATCTGTTATCTTTACCTGAACAAAAGTGCCTGTGGCAAGCCCTTTTGAATAAATAAAGGTGACCCCGTCCACTTCAGGGGCCTGGAACATGGTCCTGCCGATGAACAGGCCGGGTTCCGGATTTTCCTCCACCAGCACAGGATAGATGCTGCCCACATGTTTCTGGTTGATCTGTTCCGAGATCTTTTCCTGGGCTGCCATAAGGGTATCATGGCGCAATTGTGCCACATCCTGGGGCACATGGTTCTGCAGTGCATGGGAAACAAGGTCTGACGCATCAGAATAGGTAAACACCCCTAAATGATCAAATTTCACCTTTTGGATAAAATCCAGAAGGGTGGTGAACATGGCATCTGTTTCCCCGGGAAAACCGGTGATCACCGTGGTGCGCAGTGCTGCATCCGGGTCTGTCTGTCTTATCATGAAAAACAGATCCTCCAGGTTCTTTTGCCTACAGGATCTCCCCATGCGCCGGAGCATGGTTGTGTCTGCATGCTGGATGGGCACATCATAATAGGAACAGATATTGCTGTTCTGTTTCACCGTGTGGACAATCTTTTGGGTCAGGGATTTTGGATGGGTGTATAAAAACCGAATCCAGACATCAGGATTCGCTGCCGCCACCTGGCAGGAAATGTTTTCCAGAACCTTATGAAAACCGGTACCATCATTGAGATCCTGGCCGTAATCCGTGGTGTTTTCCGCTGTCAGAATGATCTCTTTCACCCCTTTGCTTACCAGGGACAAGGCTTCCGTGCAGATCTCTTCCAAGGGCCTAGAGCGCTGTCTGCCCCGCAGGGTGGGGATGATACAATAGGTGCAAAGCCGGTTGCACCCTTCCGACACCTTGACAAAGGCAAATGGATCACCGGTCAGTGCCCGGTCAACAGAAAGATTCTGAAAACCGCGTGTACCAGGATCAGGAAACAGGGTCAAGGGGACAGATCTCTTTTCTTCAACCACATCGACAATCTGTTCACAGGCGCCGGTTCCCACAAAAGCGTCCACCTCCGGCAGGGTCCCGGTCAGATCCGGGTCATCCTTGTACCGCTGGGCCAGGCACCCGGTGACGATCAGGCGGCGGCATGCCCCCTGGTTTTTATACCGTGCCATCTCCAAAATAGTGTCCACTGCTTCGTCAGCAGCTGCAGATATAAAACTGCAGGTATTCACTAAAATGGCCTGGGCACAGGCCGGGTCACAGGTCAGGGTGTGCCCGGCGGCAGCAAGCTTTCCCAGCATGATTTCGCTGTCCACCTGGTTCCGGGAACACCCCAGGGTTTCAACGTATACTATCATATGGCCTTGGCCATAAGATCCCCCATGAGCTTGGAGAACCGGGACGGGTTGTCCAGCTTGCCCCCTTCACTGATAACGGCAATGTCAAACAAAAGATCAGCGTAATCGGTGAGAACCGGGTTGGTGGTATCTGTTTCAAAGATTTCCTTGATTTTCTCCATGACCGGGTGGTTGACATTCACCTCCATGACCCGTTTCTGCTCAGGGGTTTTCTGACCGGATGCCTTGAGAATCTTTTCCATATAGGCACTCATGCCCCAGTCATCTCCGGACAAACAGGAGATGGAATCCTTGAGCCGGTTGGATACCACCACATCTTTGACCCGGTCTTCCAGCTTTCCCTTGAGAAAAGACAGCAAAGCGGAATACTGGTTTTTCTTTTCATCATCCACCTTTTCCACGTCCAGGTCGCCTTTTTCCGCGCTCTTGAGTTTTTTCTCCTTGTATTCTGTCAAAGACTGGGTCACCCACTCATCAATGGGATCCACCATGAGCAGCACTTCATAATCTTTGGCTTTCAAAGATTCCAGCAGCGGAGAGTTCATCAGTGAGGTGAGGTTCTCACCAGTGAGATAAAAGATCTCCTTCTGGTCCTCTTTCATGTTTGCAATATATTCATCCAGGGTCACATACTTGTCCCCGGATTTGGTGGTTTTGTACCTGAGCAGGGCGGCAATGCGCTCCTTATTGGCAAAATCTGTCGGGATGCCGGCTTTCATGGCCTGGCCGAACTCATTGTAAAACTCCTCATATTTTTCCTTGTCCATCTCTTCTAAAGTGGAAAAGATCTTTTTGACCAGATTCTTTTTGATGTTGCGCACCAGCCGGTCTTCCTGGAGAATTTCACGGCTCACGTTCAGGTTCAGGTCCGGGGCATCCACAACCCCCTGGACAAAGCCCAGATAATCGGGCAAAAGCTCTTTGCAGTCATCCATGATAAAGACCCTTTTGCAGTACAGCTGCATGCCGTGCTTGCGCTCGGGCCGGAACAGGTCAAACGGGGCCTTGGAGGGGATGTACATCAGCACGTCATATTCTGTAACCCCTTCAAATTTTTTGTGGATTATTTCCAAAGGTTTGTCCCAGTTGTGGCTGATATGCTTGTAGAACTCCTCATGCTCCTCTTGTGTAACATCTTCCTTGGGCTTGGCCCAGATGGCTTTCATGGAGTTGAGGGTCTCATCTTTTCGCACTTTTCTGAAGGTATCGCCGACTGGCTTGCCATCCTTGTCCTTGATGATCTCATTTTCCGGGATCGGTTCGCTTTTTTCCATGTTCATGACCACGGGATAGGTCACAAAATCGGAATGTTTTTTCACAATATGCTGGATTGTGTATTCATCGGTGAAATCCTGGTCCCCTTCTTCCCCTTCTTTCAAAAACAGGGTGATGGTGGTGCCCCGATCCTTTTTTTCTATCTCCTGGACAGTATAGGTTCCCTGGCCGTCAGACTCCCACCGGACACCTTTTTCAGCACCGGCAGCCCGGGTTTCCAGGCATATTTTGTCTGCAACGATAAAGGCGGAATAAAACCCCACACCAAACTGGCCGATGAGTTCCGGGGTCAGGCTGGTTTCATTTTTGGATTTTTCCAGCGCTTCCATGAATGCTGCAGTACCTGACTTGGCAATGGTACCGATGTTCTCATTGACCTCATCAAAGGTCATGCCGATACCGTTGTCTGTAATGGTAAAGCTCTTTTTTTCCGGATCCACTGCCAGGCGGATCTTATAGTCGCTGTCCTCGCTGAACAGTTCCGGTTCTGTCTGTTCTTTGAACCGTGCCTTGTCAATGGCATCAGATGCATTGGATATGAGTTCGCGCACAAAGATCTCCTTGTTGGAATACAAAGAATTGATGATCAGGCGCAGCAGCTGCTGGACTTCGGTTTTAAATTTGCGTGTTCTTTTCTCTCCCATGGTCACTCCTGTTTCAATATGTTATGTTTGGGTTTAATATAAAATAATTTTTTTTAAATAATTGTGGCAAAAACCAGAATGTCAAGGTCAAGCTGACCCGATATTCGGCTTGCCATTCCCGCCCAAAGATATTACATTGCCAGACAAACTGTCATTTACATGATTTCAAGGAGCATATCCATGGTACAAAAGGCTTTTCAAGACTATTATTCAGAAGCGTTCAGCCATTGTTACGGCTGCGGCCGGCTCAATGATCACGGGCTTCAGATCAAAAGTTACTGGGACGGAGAAGAGAGCGTTGCTGTTTATCAGCCGGAACCCTATCACATTGCCATCCCCGGGTTTGTATACGGCGGACTGATCGCCTCCCTCATCGACTGCCACGGCACGGGCACCGCAGCTGCCGCCACCTACAAACAACAGGGCCGTGCCATGGACACAGAACCTGCCCTCCGGTTTGTCACCGCTTCCTTGAAAGTGGATTTTCTGGCCCCTACTCCGTTGGGTGTTCCCCTGGAAATCCGGGCCGGAGTGGCAGAAATCGGTCCCAAAAAAGTGGTGGTGGACACACAGGTATCAGCAGACGGTAAAGTCTGCGCCAAAGGCCGGGTCATTGCCGTGAAAATGCCGGACACCATGATGACCCAAAAATAACCGGGTGGACGGCCCCAATCACAAAACACTGGAGTAAACACCATTCCATGCCGGGTATCAAAAAAGATCTTTTTTTCATATACCTGCTTTTGTGCCTTTTTCTTACCCAGGTCCTGCTGCTGTCTGCCGGACAGGCTGCTGATCCTCTTTCCATCACTCTGACAGAACAGGAAAAGGCATTCATAGCAGACCACCCCGTGATCCGGGTGAGCAACGAGATGGACTGGCCCCCGTTTGATTTTGCCATCGGAAACCAGCCTTTCGGTCTGAGCATCGATCTGATGAACCTGCTGGCATCCCGGCTGGGCATCACCCTTGAATATATCAATGGATACCGCTGGAGCGAACTGATCAAAATGTTCAGGGAAAACCAGGTGGATGTGCTCCAGTCCGCGTATAAAACCAGGGAACGCCAGCGGTTCGGCCTGTTCACATCCCCCTTTTACAGGGACAAGACCGTGTTTGTGGTGCCGTCCCATTCCCCCGGCATATCCAAAATCACGGACCTGACTGGCAAAATTGTTGCCATTCCCAGGGGATGGGCCTATGAAACCTATCTGTCCGACCATTATCCAGATATCCATATCCTCTCTGTCAAAAACACTGAAGAGGCTTTTCAGGCGGTAATAAACCAGAAGGCGGACGCCGCCATTGAAATGTCTGCCGTGGCCAGATACCTGATTAAAAAAAATTTTTTGACCGGTCTGAAAATCTCGGGGTGGTTCAACGAATATGACAACAATGACCAGAAATCGATGCATATCATGGTCAGAAAAGACTGGCCAATCCTGCACCAGATGTTTGAAAAGGCCCTTTTGACCATCACCCCTGGCGATATAGCCGCACTGGAACACAAATGGCTGGGAGAGCTTTGGCCAAATCCTGAAAGACAACTGAACCTGACCCCGGAAGAAAAATTGTTTCTTGACACCCATCCAAAAATCCGGGTGGCCAATGAACTGGACTGGCCCCCGTTTGATTTCATACAAAATGGTGAGCCAGCCGGGTTTGCCATCGATTATGTCACACTGCTGGCAGGCCTCATCGGTGTGGAACTGGAATTTGTCAACGGATACACCTGGTCCCAGCTGCTGGAAAAGGGCCGCAAAAAAGAGATCGACCTGTTTCCGGGATTGTGGAAAAGTCCGGACAGAGAAGAGTTTCTGTCTTTCACCTCTCCTTACATCCAGTTGATCAAGGTGCTGGTCACCCGGAAGGACAATCCCCCGGTCACATCCCTGGCTGACATGAAAAACAAAAAAATCGCCGTGCCGGCCGGATACACCCTGACTGAAATGGTCATGGACCAGTATCCGGATCATGATTATGTCATGGTAAAAAATCCGGCCGAGGGCATCAAACAGGTATCCCTTGGCCGGGCCGACGGATTTGTCGGATCCCTGGGGATTATCAACTATATCATCAAGCAGCAGTTCATCAACAATGTGCACGTGGCCGCGGAAATCCATCTGGATCAGGATCTGCCGCTGTATATGGCGGTCAGAAAGGACTGGCAGATCCTGGGCAACATCCTTGACAAGGCCATGAAACAGGTGGACCCGCTGCAGTATGATGCCATTGTTCAAAAATGGATCGGCAGTATGGCACCCGGCGGTGAGCTGACCACACTCACCCGGGAGGAAACCGCCTATCTGGGCAGAAAAGATCAGATTTCTCTGTGTGTGCAAAAAGATTTTCCCCCGTTTGAATCACTGGATACAGACGGAAAATACCGCGGTATAGTGGCGGATTTCTACCAGCTGCTGAGCCGGAAAATTGGCGTACCCATCCAGGCCAGTCCTGCCGACTCCGCAACCAGTGGATGTGACATGATCGCCATGGTGACAGACAAAAACATTGACCCGGCCCTCATAAAGCTGACCACACCTTACATCTCATACCCCCTGGTCATTGCCACGGACGGCAGTGCCCTGTATATCAACACCCTGGACATCATTGCACAAAAACCCATTGCAGTCAGCACCCGGGCCGGGTTTTACCCGGACTTGAAAACCCGGTATCCCCATATCAATTTCATCCCTGTGGACACCGTGGAACAGGGACTGACCCGGGTCCGGAAAGGTAAGGTGTTCGGCCTGGTGGACACAGCCCCGGAAATAGGGCATTATATCCAGAAAAACAAGATGCTGGATCTAAAAATATCCGGTGAACTGCCCTATCAGGTCATGCTCCAGGCAGGGGTCCGCGCCGATGATCCGCTGCTGTATCAGATTGTTGAAAAAGCGATCCATTCGCTCACCCCGGAAGACAAAGAAAAGATATTTCAGAACTGGATGACCCTCAAATATGAACAGGGGTTTGATTATGCCCTGTTATGGAAGATCCTGCTGGTCCTGGGCATCATCGTGCTGTTTGCCGCATACCGCCACCTGTCCATTACCCGGTACAACATCCGGCTCAACCACCTCAACACAGAACTGACTCTGGCCAATAAAAAACTGGAAGCCCTGTCCTATCTGGACGGACTCACCGGGATATCCAACCGGCGCAAATTTGACATGGAGCTGGAAAATGAGTGGAAGCGGTGCGAACGAAATCGCCTGACACTGACCCTGATGATGCTCGATATCGACTATTTCAAACCGTTCAACGACCGGTACGGCCACCTGGAGGGTGACGACTGCCTGAAAACAGTGGCCCGGACAGTGGAGGCCCTACTGGGCCGTCCCGGCGATTTCGCAGCCCGCTATGGCGGAGAAGAATTCGGCATCGTGCTGCCGGGCACGGATCATGCCGGGGCTGAAACACTGGCCCGAAAAATTCTGGAAGAGATACTGGCCCTCAAAATCCCGAACCAGGATTCCACAGTATCCCCTTTTCTGACCGTGAGCATCGGCAGCATATCAGCTGTGCCCAACAAAGCCCTGCCTGCCACCTGGTTTCTCAACAAAGCGGACCAGCTGCTCTACCGGGCCAAAGAAAACGGCCGCAACCAGTACATAGTCGACGGGGTCAGAAGTTAACTTTTTTAACCCTTTTTTGCAGGGGATGAATGCAGGATAAAACAAAAGATATCGAAGTTTGCTGGGCAAAACAGCTGCAAAAAGAACATGGCCGGATCTGTTACCAGCAAAGCGTTTCTTTGCCCACGCCGGTCGTCAGCATCGTTGCCGGTAAAAACCGATTGGGATACTGGACCTCAAGCAATCAGACAATTTCCATTTCCAGGCATTTGATAGAAAACAATCCCTGGGAAACCGTTCTGGAAATATTCAAACATGAAATGGCCCATCAATATGTCAGCCAATACCTTGACAATGCCGACTGTCATGGGAAAGGTTTCAACACTGCCTGTGACATACTGGGGGTGCACCCGGCTTTTGCAAAAAGCGGCTGCCATCGAGAAGAACATCTGGCGGCTTTCAAGGGGACCCTGCCGGAAAAGGCACAAACCCTGTTGCGGCGGGTGGAAAAACTGCTGGCATTGGGGCAGTCAAGTGTTGAATCTGAAGCCCGGGCAGCATCCAGGAAAGCCAACTATCTGCTGAACAAATACAATCTGGAGCGGATTGCAAAAGATGACACCGATTCTTCAGATACCAGATATCTGTATCTTCGCACCGGCAAAAAACGCATGGAAACCATTGAAAAGCTGATCCTGAGTTTTTTGGAGGAGTTCTATTTTGTCAATTGTGTGACCGCCACCATCTATGATGCCCAAACCGATGAAGAATACAAGGCAGGGGTCCTGATCGGCAAAAAAGAAGCACTGGTTGTCGCTGAATATGTGTACCGGTTTCTTTTGAATACATCCAAATCGTTGTGGAAGGATTTCCGGAAAAAACATGCAGACCAGCGGACGGGGAAGGTGGCGTTTGATTCGGGATTCATGAAAGGCATCAGATCCAACCATGAGATGATGTTCAAGGAACAAAATGATGCCGCAATCAATGGAGATACATCCCTGCCCGTCGCTGCAGTCAAGGCGTTGCGTGTCAAATGCCGGACTGAAAACAACTTTGAAAAAAAGCGGTTGTTTCCCCGGTTGAGAAAAAACCGGACATCCTTCCGGATGGATACAAATGCCTTCCTCCAGGGCATGGAACAGGGGAAAAAGACCCTTATCAACCGGCCGGTCGAACATAAAAAGACCGGGATAACCGCATTGTTGAACAGGTAAAAGCCCCCCGGCTAATGCCGGTAAATCCCGAATATCATAGACACCCCGGGGAGTTTTGTGTACAAATATCCAGGCCCAGGTGTCGACAACAACCGGCAGACAGCTTTTGGGTGTCATGGCAAAGAGATTGGGCCTGGCTCGAACACCGTTTCAATATCATCACTCTTGCCATGGGCCGCAGGTGCCGGGCCTTTGATTTGAAGAGACTGCCGGATACGCGCTCTGAAATCGAACACTTCACATGGAATTTTTTATCTGATCAAGGGCCCATATCAATGCAGACTGACGGGATTTTCAAAATACGCCGGCAATAGCAGATATTTCATTGATATGGCATTCATGATATCGAGGCAATGGTTATATGGAATTAATCATTGCAATTATTGTTAAGTCTTGGCAAAGTTCAGTATAGGGTAAGGATTGTTGCTCTTTGATTTTTTCTGTGGTCAGATATCACTAAAATTTAAAGGATAAACAAAACCAGACATCAACTTGTTAGAACAAAAACATGAATCATTTAGAACAATTAGTAGCAGAGTGGTATGAGTATCAAGGATACTTCGTTCGCCGGAATATCCAAGTTGGCCCACGGCTAAAGGGAGGATATGAATGTGAACTTGATGTAGTCGCTTTCCATCCGACGTATCATCATCTAGTCCACATTGAACCTTCGATGGATGCCGATTCCTGGGCAAAACGAGAGGTGCGATATACTAAAAAGTTTGAGGCTGGTCGAAAATACATACCCACCCTATTCGAAGGAATAAGTTTGCCAAACGATATAGAACAAATAGCATTGCTCGGTTTTGCAAGTAATACAAATGTTAAGACGTTGGCTGGAGGTCGCGTTATGACCACTTCAGAGTTATTTGTTGAAATAGCTTTGGTGATCTCAGGGAAAAAAGTGGCTAAAGCAGCTGTGCCTGAGCAATATCCGCTTTTGCGCACAATACAATTTGCTTGTGAACATCGTCATGCAGCCGGTTGGTGCTAACCATACGCTTCAAGAGAAAACCAGGGCCGGGCACCTTTTGGCAAAAATATCAGGCTGAATGACGCCAGGGATTTAAAATTTATGTGGGAGCTTTGGTTTCCCCTGAACGCTACGTTGGCTTTTAAAGACAGCTATAATTCCGCAGAGGGAGTGTCAAAATGTATAGAGTGGATATTGAGAATAAAAAACTTGTTAAGATTCCAGCTACAACATACAGTGAACTAAATCTTAGGGAACGTTTTGACATCCAAGAGTGGATTGCAGGAACATCGGAAATACTTGGCGAGCCTCTTATAATAATCTCTAAGGAGCTAATTTTGCCGTCTGGCCGACGTCTTGACTTACTTGCGGTGGATAAAGAAGGGGCATCGGTTGTAATTGAATTAAAACGGGATGATTCCGGTTCGGATGTAGATTGGCAGGCGATCAAATATGCTTCTTACTGCTCAAGTTTTTCTCACGACGAAATTTATAAGTATTTTGCTGAGTATCTTGGCACGGATGGTGATGACGCTCAGGTAAAAATCGAAGAATTTATCAACTGTGAGACTGAAGATCTAAACCAACGCCAAAGGATAATTTTGGTTGCCAAGGAATTCCATTCCGAAGTTATTTCTGCCGTGTTGTGGCTTCGTGAATCAGAAATAAATATCGAATGTATACGATTGACACCCTATTTTGATCAAAAGGGCGAACTTTTCATTAATCCCGAAATAATTATTCCACTCCCTGAAGCAAAGGATTACATTGAAAAGAAGGAAAGCAAACAAAAAGAAATGAAACAATCCGGAAAGAGTTCGTTTTCTTTAGAAAAATCAAATTTGGAGCCAGAACAATTAAAAATTAGGATCATTGAATCTCTTACCAGGGATAGTGATCTTACCCCTCGCTTTCGAGCTTTCCTGGAAATAATCAGCCAAGAGGATAGAATCTACAATCGAGATGAAGTAAAGCAAGGCCTGTATGAAGCTGGGGTCGGAAATGACATCGGTCAAAGTGGACGTTACCTGAGCAATATCTCTCAGTTCCTTACCAAGAAATCAAATCCGCATCTCCGACAGGTGGTCGAATTTGAAAGCGGGGGCACACATGGTGAAACAAAGGAAAATTATCATATTATTTCCGAATATCATGAATTAATTCAACTGGCTTTGGAAGGTACTGCAAGAAAAGCCGCAGAAAAACAACAAACCAAAAATTAAATTTAGCGGACGTAAAAAGCCGCGTCGCTGATTTCAGCGTTCAAACACTTACGAATGGAGTAATCCCATGGATACTATTTTTCTAAAATCATTTCATATAGCGGGCTTTAGCTATTATCACGGCGCATATGTTTTTAGCAAACTCACGATAGGTACCAAAATCAAAATTGTGTTAGATGAAGGAAATCTTCATGACGATCATGCGGTTGAATTAAGATATAATGATTATAAAATTGGATATATTCCTATAAACGAGAATCATGATATTGCAATAATTTTGAAGGCTGGCCATGACATTTTTGAAGCTGTGATACAACAACTTTCACCTCATGAACACCCAGAGCATCAAGTCAGAGTTGGACTATTTGTTAAAGCGAATGGAATCAGGAAAGAGGATCAATGAATTTTGGTCATTCAGCATGATTTGAAAAATGTATGAAGTTCTGGATCATTATCCACTGCATGCGTTTTCTGAGGCTGAAAAAATATAATCGCATTCCTTTCCCGGCAATGGGACAATAATTGTTTGAAACAGCTGTTTTTCGCCAGCAGGGATTCCGTATGGGGGATCACGGAGAAAAAAGCGTTGCTGCCGACGATGATCAGCTTTTTTCTGGCCCGGGTCATGGCGACATTGAGCCGGTTGGGACTGTTCAAAAATTCACTGGTCAAATGATCCGGATCCGATGCGGTCAACCCGAAGAAGATGATATCCCGCTCCGTACCCTGGACCCGCTCCACCGTGTCCACAAGGGGGAGTTGGATGCCCTTCGGGGTCGGGCCCGTGTCCGATGTCATCCGTTTCAGGGTCTGGCCCACGTCTGAGATCATCTTTGAAAGCCGTTTGCGGATTTCGTTGTTCTGTGCCCTGTGGGGGGTTATGACGGCCATCCGGTCCGGGGGAAACCCGTGGCCGCATATCAGGCGGCAGGCCAGTGCGGCCATGAGATCCGCCTCTTCATCCGATTGCTGGGAACATCCCTGGT
>JAIPDY010000076.1 GCA_021737445.1 Desulfotignum sp. | reverse complement strand
CTCATACATCTGGGGAAGGTCCGGCAGCTCCTGCCCCCCGGGGTGGACGCTGCCGCCCCCCACCAGCATCATGCCGGCACCGCCCCTGGCCCGCTCCACAAAATAGGCGGTGAGCTGATCTGTTACATGGCAGTGTGCATCCACCCCGAAATTGATACTCATGGCAGACATCATCAACCGGTTTTTCACTGTAAGGTCTTTTATTTTGATGGGGCTGAACAGATGAGTCAACATGGATCGGCATTTCCTTTTTTTACAATTGGCAGATCTTTTAACAGGAAACAGGTCCTGAACACATACAAAAATCAAATATAGGTCAGGTCACTGCATATGTACATAATTTTTTAGCCTGGCCTCCGGTGAATTCATTCTAACCCTCAATCCATCCATTTCAGGCCCTCAGGGCTGTCAGATCATTTTACCACGAAGGTCACGAAGAACACGAAGGAAGGGCTACTTTGTGTTCTTCGTGACCTTCGTGGTATTAGAATTTATCCTGGTCTGCGATCTCTTCCAGCAGGGTCTGCACCAGCACGGCAAATGCCAGAGCGGCTTTTTTGTCCCGGACCAGTCTGCGGCCGGTGACAGCCTTGAAATACCGGGCGCATATCTGCCGCTGGCCAGGGGTCATGCGGGTGGAAAATCCCAGTTTTGTGCCTGTTTCATCCCGGTCTGCCTGAACTGTTTTTGTATCCCGCCGGCCATGGGGCCGCTTGATGATATGGGAATAATAGATCAGGGCACGGTCCAGAAGAATATACAGCAACTGGATGTTTTTGTTGGGTCCCACCTGGAGCCGGTCCCCGCCCAGGCGGATACCGGCGGGGCTGCCCTCTGCCATGCGCCTGCCGCCCATCACGGCAGATCCCGCCCCCAGGATGCCGCCCATGGCCATGAACAGGCCGAAACTCAGGCCGTGGGCCGCAGTGTCTATCATTACCCCCATGGTGCCGCCCACAATGGCCCCGGCCACTGCCAGCTGGCTTTTGGTGAGTCCCAGCAAATCCCAGGTCTTTTGGGCAAACAGGTCATGCTGGAGCACGGAGTATTCCGGCAGGGTGACCTCATACACCGTGTGTTTGAACAGGGACCGGATATGATGGAACAAAGATTTTTCTATATCCCGCAGGCTTTTTCTATAGGTTGCGGACAGATTCTCTTTTGCCATGACCGGGTCGGTGGTGTCATCCAGTTTTTGGGATACAGAAAATACCAGGCTTTTTTCAATGGCATGGGTGATATAGGCGCAGGCCAGGCGGTTGCGTTTTTCCCATTCCTGTACAAAGGCCTGTACCACCCGGGTCAGGGCGGGTTCCCATTCCTGGTCAATGGATTTCAGGGTCTCCAGCATGCGGATCCGCTCATGAAAGTCGGCGGTGTTGGCATTAAACACCCGGACCGCATTAAAATATTTGCCAAACTCCTGCCGCCAGGCTCTGGTATAGTCCTTGTCCATATCCTTGGAATTGATAATGGCCATGCGGGGCCTTCCTGTGAGCCGCAGGATCTCCATTTCCGCCAGATCATCGGCCCGGACCGGCCTGGATCCGTTCACCACATAAATGATGCCGGCGCCCCTGGCCACGGGAGCCAGGAGCTCACATTCATCGGCAAAAAACGGGTCAGATGCATGGGTTTGGATAAACCGGTCCAGGATGCGGCCGGCATCGCCTTGATAGGCCTGGAACCAGGCCAGGGCCTGCCGGGGCACCTGGAACCCGGGGGTATCCACAAACCGGATGATATCCCGGCCGTCCATTCTCACGGTATAGGTCCGGCACACGGTTGTTTCTCCGGGAAACGGGCTGACCCGGATCTGGTCGTCCTCGGTAAGGGTGGACACCACAGAAGACTTGCCTTCATTGGGGTGGCCCAGTACGGCAAATTCCGGTACGGTTCCGGAACCGGGGGCGGTCATGGCATCCGAAGTCATGGCCGGATCCTCTCCACCAGGATATCGGGCCGGCCCAGCCGGGCGATGCAGGTCTGCCATACGCTAAAATCGGTATCATCGGCAGCCACGGCCAGGTCTTCATCATCCGGTGTACGGGTCAGCAGCACCCAGAGATTTTTATCCGCCAGCACCCCCTGCTTGAGTTGTACCAGATAATGCAGCAGGCCCCGTATGGGGGGCTGCCACACTTCCTGGAGAAAAATCACAGGATCGGCGCTGGGGGGGATACTTTTTTCCAGCAGATCTGCATCTGTTTCAAGGTCCATATCAATGGGGATCACCTGTAAAACATCCAGTAAAAACTGCTGCCGGATCAGCTCCTGTATCCGTGCCTGGTCAGTCTCATTCCAAATGGATGCCAAAACAAGCACAACTGCCGGGGTGAGCACACCCACTCCGGCAATCACATCTTCACTGGTGCGGGTTTCAGTATTTTTTTGGGCTGTATCTGCCGCCCGGGAGGGCTGTTTTATGTTCTGCTGTGCTTTGGCAGCATGGCCTGTGTCTGTGGAAGAAAAGGTCTGCCGGTCATGACGGGCGGATCTCTGATCTGATCCGTTCACCGGCTGTTCATTGAATCCGATATCCATGACAGGGGACTTCATGCGCACCAACAGGCGCCGGAACCGGGGCCGGTGAAAATCATACTGTTCCAGCACCGATCTCTGGGCATAAAAGCCGGCCAGGATCAACAGCAGCCTGGGGACAATGGCATAAAAAACCATGGCAAAACACAAAAACGGCCACCAGGAGACCAGATTTTCTGTGGCCAGGGAGGCGATGCCCTGTTTGAGAAAAATCCTGGAGCCTTCAATCTGCTCCAGGGTGGGGCCGGACAGGTGATCCGGCACCCAGGCGGCCCAGGGAGCCGCCACCAGGGATACAATATCATGCACCAGGGACGGGAAGGCCACAAGGGTGGACTGCCACCCGAAAGCCACATCACTGACAGCCACCCGGAACAGGGTGCCGCCCAAAGCCCCGAAGGAAAAAAAAAGGGCACCCAGGGACAAGAGTATCAGCATCGGCCAGAAAAACAAAAACCCATACGCCTGTTTTTTGGTGCGGATGAAATAAAGGGCTGCATCCAGGCGGGCTTTTCCTGCATCATCCGGCATTTTACCAAACCGTTTCATTGCCCGTTCCAGGATCCCGGGAACCACCCGGAACAAAACACCGGATATCAGGGTGAAGAAAACCCCGGGGCCTGACCGGAACAGCCGGCTGCGGCGGAGGACAAGGCCTGCCAGGGTGAAAAGAAACAGCACTGCCGGCAACAGCACAAACACCACAAAAAACAGGGTCACATTCACAGGGCGGACCCCATGGTATGCCAGGAACCCATAGGCCATTGCCATGCCGATGATCCCCGAAACCAGGGCCAGACCCCGGGCCATCCAGCAATAGAGAAGGGAAAACAGCTTTCCCGGCAGGTGCCATTTTCCTTTTTCTCCGGCCTGGTGGAAAAACACCAGTTTTCTGTACGCCAGCCAGGACATGATCAGGTCTGTATCAGACATGTCTGCGGTATCCAGCTGGCAGAAGATGTCCCGGTCCCTGGCGGCAACCGCCCTTGTCTGTTCCGGTGTATCAGCCTGTTCATCCAGGGACAGAAGGTAATCCAGGTCCATGATATCTGAGAGTGTAAAGGTCATGGTGTTGTGTACCAGATCCCGGCTGTTTTCACAATTGCCTTTGATATATCTCAGCCCATATTCCGGGAAACCATTTTTTCCAGGGCCGGATAGGGCTGGGCCCCCACCAGTTTTTCCAACCCCATGATAAAGGTGGGCACCGCAGTGACCTGTTTTTGCCTGGACAGATCCCAGTCTGCATCCACAGCTTTGGAAAAAGTCCGCCCGTCTATCATTTTTTCTCCGGCATCCGGGTCCAGGCCTGCGGCACGGATCAGATCCATGACCACCTCTTTTCTGGCCAGGTTTTTGCCGTCAACAAAATAGGCCTGGAAAGCGGCGGTGTGAAAGGCATGGCCCTTTCCCAGGCTCTGTGCCCACAGCCCTGCTTCCTGTGTCAGGCGGCTGTTGTAGGTTTTGTGGCGGTCACCCATGGCAAGGCCTTCGGCGGCAGCGGTTTTCTTCAGATGGGCCATGACCTGGTCCACATCCACATCCATATTTTTCTTTTTGAACAGCGCTTCCAGGGAAATTCCCTGTTCCGGGGTATCCGGATGCAAAGGAAAGGCCCGCCAGATGATCTCTATATCAAAGTTATGCTGCAGTTTTTCAATACGCCCGGTAATGAAATAGCACCAGGGTCAGACATAATCGGAAAATATTTCCAGCACCGGTTTTTGTGTCATTTTTTCTCCTTTTTTATCCCTCTTGTCTGTGGGAAATATCTGCTGAATACAGCCGCAGGCTGTTGCTCACCACCGAGATACTGGAGGCTGCCATGGCAAGGGCCGCCAGTATGGGATGCAGCTGGCGCAAAAATTGCGGAAACATCTCAAAGGGTGCCAGTACGCCTGCAGCCACGGGAATGAGTACAATGTTATAGATAAACGCCAGAAACAGGTTCTGGCGGATGGTGCCGATGGTGCGGCGGCTGATGGCTATGGCCAGGGGAATGCCGGTGAGCTTTCCCGAAGACAGGATCACATCCCCGGTTTCAATGGCCACATCCGTGCCTGTGCCGATGGCAAACCCCACATCAGCCTTTGCCAGGGCAGGGGCATCATTGATGCCGTCCCCCACCATTCCCACCCATTTGCTGGTTTTGCGTATCTCATCTATCTTATCCGCCTTTTCCCCGGGCCGGACATCTGCGGCAATGTCATCCACCCCCACCTGGGCACCAATGGCCCGGGCCGTGGCTGCGTTGTCCCCTGTGAGCATGACCACCCGCAACCCTTCTTTCTGCAAAGCGGCAATGGCCTGTTTTGATTCAGGCTTGACCACGTCGGACACGCAGACAAGTCCCAGGGCCTTGTCATTTTCCGCCAGCACCATCACGGTTTTGCCCTGGTCCTGCAGCTGCCTGATCCGGCTGTCGAAAGCATCTGTCACCTGCCCGTCAAACCAGCCGGGCTTGCCCAGGCGCAAGCTGCGGCCGGATATGATGCCCTGGACCCCGTCCCCGCTGTGGGAGGCAAACTCTTTTGGATCAGTCAGATCCAGGCCCTTGTGCCTGGCATGCTCCACCACGGCCCTGCCTAAGGGATGCTCAGATCCCTGCTCCAGAGAAGCTGCCAGCACCAGCAGGTCTTCTTCGGAAAGCGACGCTTCAAAAGCAGGTACCAGATCGGTTACATCCGGCTTGCCCAAAGTGATGGTCCCTGTCTTGTCCAGGACAATGGTGGTGAGTTTGGCAGCGGTTTCCAGTGCCTGGCTGCGCTTGAACAGGATCCCGTTTTCCGCACCCTTGCCCGTCCCTGCCATGATGGCTGTGGGGGTGGCAAGCCCCAGGGCACAGGGACAGGCAATGACCAGCACCGCCACCATGCGTATCATGGACGGCACAAATTCACCGGTAACCATCCACCAGATCCCGAATGTCACCAGGGCGATGGCGATGACAGCCGGGACAAACACGGCACCCACCCGGTCTGCCAACGCCTGGATCGGGGCTTTGCTGCCCTGGGCCTCCTGGACCATGCGGATGATCTGGGCCAGGACCGTATCCTTTCCCACCCGGGTGGCGGTTATCTGCAGCAGGCCGTCATTGTTCACTGTGCCGCCGGTAACCATGTCTTCCACATTTTTTTCCACAGGGACCGGCTCTCCTGTGAGCATGGATTCATCCACACTGGAGCGTCCCTCCGTCACCCGGCCATCCACGGGAATCCGCTCTCCCGGGCGGATGAGCAGCAGATCACCCTCTTGCACACTGGCAATGGATACTTCGATTTTTTCTCCGTTCTCGATGCGGGTGGCGGTTCTGGGGGCCAGGCCCATGAGTTTTTTAATGGCCCCCCCGGTCTTGCCTTTGGTCCTGGCTTCCAGGAGTTTGCCGAATTTGATCAGCACGATGATCACAGCAGCGGTTTCAAAATATACATGCCCTGTGAGGGCCGGCACCACCAGGATGGCCAGAGAATAAAAATAGGCCACAGACGACCCTAAGGCAATGAGGACATCCATGTTTGCGGACCGGTTTTTCAAGGCTTTGTAAGCGCCTGTATAATAGTCCCATCCGGTATAAAACTGCACCGGGGTGGCCAGGAGCAGAAACAGCCAGTTCATCCATGGTGCATGGCTCCAGGCCCCGGTCAGCCCGAAATCTCTGGACATGCTCAAAAGAAACAAGGGCAGGGCAAAGGCCGCGCCAATGACAAATTTTCTGGTCTGGTCCCTGATTTCCCTGTTTCTGGCAATCTCTTCCACATCAGCGGCATCAGCCTCATCATCAGCCACGATCAGTTCAAATCCCAGGTCTTTAATTTTTTTTTGCATGTCATCCAAAGATACCACTGACGGAATATATTGGATACTGACCCGTTCCGAGGCAAAATTCACAGATACATCAACAACACCGTCCATGCCGGCCAGGGTTTTATCGATATTGGCGGCACAATTGGCACAACTCATGCCGGTTACCGGTAAGGTCACGATCTCCTGGGCCATATTCCATCTCCTGTCTTTTTTTGGTGATACCTGCATAACAGGTATCTGTTTTCACAATTGAACTAAGAAATATGGTAAGCATCAATTTTTTATTTGCAAAAATTTTTAGGAGTGGTAAAGCTCCTGCCATGAATACCTATGGCAAAATACTGCTGACCACCCTTTTTTCACTTTTTGCCATTGTCGGAACCACCTATCATTTTACCCGCACCGCCCTGATTGACCTGGGGGAAACCTGGCTGGACACCCGGTTATCTGAAGCCATGGTCATTGTCATCTCCCAGGAACAGATGCTCCATGAATACGGTCTGGCAGATATTACCGCCAGTATTGCCAAAGCCAAAATGGACACGGCAGTGGAAATCGCAAACATCGGTGTGGGGAAAATGGGATATATTTTCGGTGTAACCAGGGATGGCTTTATTGTATTCCATCCCGATAAAAAGATGGTTGACACATATGTTGGTGACACAACCTGGTTTAAGGCTCTCAGGAACAAAACCAAAACCCGGCAGCTGGTGATGGACATGAATCAGGAACCCAGCCTTGCCCGGTTTGCCTATTTTAAGCCCTGGGAATGGTATGTTCTGGCAGTGGATCCCATGCAGGAGATCTATGGTGTCGCCAGCCGAATGCGGCCCTATTTATATGCCATGGGCGGGGTTGCAGCGCTGATTATCTCCCTGGCCCTGATGCTGTTGACCCGCCGGCTGACAAAACCATTAAAGGAACTGGTTCAGGGGACCGAAAAAATCGGCAAAGGTGATCTGGACACCCGTATCCCCATCCAGTCCAAAGATGAGTTCGGCCATCTGGCAAAGCAATTCAACCAGATGGCATTTCGGCTCAAGGAAACCCTCACTGCCCTGCAATACAGTGAAGAGCATTTCCGTGCCTTGACCGAAAATGCCAGTGATCTGATCTGGATACTGGATGCCCAGGGAAATTTTAAGTATATCAGCCCGTCCACCAAACGGATACTGGGGTATGATCCGGATCTCCTCATGGAAAAAAATGCGTTTGATTTTCTCCATCCAGAGGACCGGTCCTCAGCCCATAACCGGTTTCAAAAACGCATCCAGGGAACACTGCCGGAACAGACCACGGAACAACGATTCAGACACCAGGACAACTCTTACTGTACCCTGGAATCAATCAGCAAGAATCTGCTGAACCATCCTGCTGTCCAGGGGGTGGTCATCAATTCCCGGGATATCACCCAGCGCAAAATAGCGGAGCAGGCATTGAAGCGGTCCCACCAGGAACTGGAAACCCGTGTGGTGGAACGTACCAGGAACCTGACCCTGCTGAACCAGGCATTGAACAATGAGATACTGGTGAGAAAGCAAAAAGAGGTTGAACTCAAAAAAGCCAACCAGGCAAAAAGTGAATTTCTGGCCAACATAAGTCATGAGATCAGAACACCATTGAATTCTGTCATCGGTTTCAGTGAAGTGCTGTCCACCATGGTCACTGATACACAACAAAAAAATTATCTTCAGGCCATTACCACAGCCGGCAAACACCTGCTGGTCCTGATAACCAATATCCTGGATCTGTCTAAAATCGAAGCCGGCAAACTGGCCATAAAAAAAACCACTGTCTCCCTGGACACCCTGTTCAGAGAAATTCATCACCTTTTCAGAATCAAACTTGCCCATAAAGGTATAAAATTTCTCATACAGATTGATGAAAACATGCCGGACTATCTGATTCTGGATGATATGCGCCTTCGCCAGGTGCTCACCAACCTGGTGGAAAATGCGGTTAAATTCACAGAAAAAGGTCAAATAAGCCTTTTGGCCCGAATCAATGCCGGATCATCTCCGGAAACTGTGGACCTGATGATCCAGGTCCGGGATACGGGTATCGGCATTCCAGAAGACAAACATCAACTGATTTTTGAATCCTTTGAACAGGAAAACGCAGACATCAACAGAAAATACGGGGGAACCGGCCTGGGCCTGGCCATCAGCAGGCAGCTGGTGGAACTGATGCAGGGCCATATCAGTCTGGACAGTCACCCGGGCCGCGGCAGTACCTTTACAATATTGCTCCCCCAAGTGGCTGTCAGTTTTGTCAAGAAAACCAGCCCGCATTCATCTGACAGGTCATTACCTGACATCACTGTGGCAGCCCCTGTGCCGGTATTGTCCCCGGCAGTTTTCCGCCAGGCCCTGAACCGGTATCCGGACCTTGCCCCCCTGGTGAAAACAAAAATTCTCCCGCTGCTGCCCGGAACCCAGGGAGGGGTGAAAATATCAGATGCCCGGGACATTGCCGAAAATATCATGGAGATGGGCCGGCAGTTCGATCTTGTCATGTTCCGGACGTTTGGGGAAGACCTGATGCAGCATGCTGAGGTCTTTGATATTGAAAAAATAGCCCTGTGCCTGGATCAGCTTTCCGGCATCCTGAAGGAAATGGATACCGGCTGAATCACCTGGCCTGTCTGCCCGGAAAAACCAGAGACCGGAGCCAGCCCCAAAAGGTATTGCCATCCAGGCTTTGTTTTTCCGATGCTTCTAAAAACCGGGTCATCTGTTCTGTATTCGTGTACCGGTCTTTGCGGGTGATGATGTTTTTGTCCGGGTCCAGACTGCGGATAATTTTTGCAGGATTGCCCGCAGCTATGACATTGGCAGGAATGTCTGATGTCACCACGCTGCCGGCACCGACTATACTGTTTTTACCTATGGTGACCCCTTTGCACACAATGGCGGAATCCCCGATCCACACATTTTCCTCCAGAACGACATGACTGAAGTCAGACGGCGGCAATGACCGGCCATAGATACCGTGCCAGTCAGAATCCGTGATATATGAGTGGCTTGCCAGCATACACGAATCTTTGACTGTAACGCTGTGGGCCGCACTGATACGCACCCCCGGGGAGATGAGCACATGGTCCCCGATGGTGATGCCGGGGATCTCTTTTTTGTCAGACCAGACCGTGAGCCGGGTTTTCTTGTCTGAACATCCCAGCAGGGTCACATGGGAGCCGATGCAGATGGGGCCGCCGAACAGTTCGATATGCCAGGGCTTGATGATAAAGGGATGTTCCCCCAGACCGGTGAGGTGTGGGACCAGGTAGTGGCGCACATACAGGTGCTGGAGCCGGTACCAGGCTTTTTTGATATAATAGGGCCGGGTGTCCCGAATCACCGGTGTTTTCCCGTAAACATAAACCCGTCCCAGTTTTCATGGCAAAACAGCCCGGATGCCGGGGTCAGGTCATAAAGACTGTCAGCCGCCATAAGGGCCACTGCATTGGTCCAGGATATTTTTTCCTCCGGCCAGATCACCATGTCCGGATAGGTATACCCGCACCAGAAGGTCTTGTCGTCATACACCCGGTCCTGGATCCAGGAAAATACGATCTGGGCTTTCTGGCGGTTGCCCATGGCATGGAGGGCCAGGACCAGCTCACAGGTTTCCGCAATGGTCACCCAGGGCCGGTCTGACACACACCTGGCCCCCTGTCCGTCGATCATATATTTGTGCCAGTATTTTTCCACCCTGACCCGGGCTTTTTCCCCCTGGATGGCTCCGCAGAGAACAGGATAGAACCAGTACATGGAAAACCGGGACTTGCTTACGTTATAGCTGTGCACATTTTCCTTAAGGGAATGGGCAAGCCTGATCCATGCATCTTCCCATGCCGGCCGGGGCCGGTCCAGGATATGGCAGATGGTCAAAGCGCATTTAAGGCTCATGAACACGGAAGAAGACCCTGCCAGCAAGGACATGGTGTCAATTTTTCCTTCCGGGCTCCTGGCCCAATGAATCTCCCCGGCAGGCACCTGCAGGCCCAGGGCATAGTCAACGCCCTTTTCCATGGTACCCCAGAACCGGTCCAGCCATGACCGGTCCCGGGTGATCAGAAAAGCATGAAACATTCCCACAGCAATATAACAGGCCATATGGGCCTGGCAGGTTTTGTCTTCAGGAATCTCATTCACATAAGAGGAAAACCAGGATCCGTCAGGATTCTGATGCTGTTGCAGCCATGCCATTGCCCGGCGGGCATCCCGGGTATATCCGGCAATATTCAACCCCATCACCGATTCCACCAGGTCCCAGGGGTCTGTTTTGCCGTCCCTGTGCCAGGGGATATCTCCTGAAGGCCGCTGCAGTTTGAGAATCAAGCCTGCGACTGAAGCTATGCTCAGAACGGAAAATTCCTGAATCTTTGCTGGTATCTGGTGCATCAAGAGGTCTCCACCTATACAAATATATTGATAACCTGATTAAATTGACTGGTTACCCTACCAGAACCGGTTTTTTTTTTCAAGGACCTTTCCCGTTAAATCATGAATGATAATTCATTTTTTTGTTATTCCTTTCATCCTGGATCTGCCCGGGCGGCATCATTCAATAATTACACCCTAACATTTTGAAATTGAATGACATTATTCCTCAGTATCCGGGAAATTATTTTCCTTGACAACCCCGGGGTTTTTCTGTTATTCAAAAATGAATACTCATTCATAAAAACAAACTGGTTAACCACGCTTACAACAGGAGGACATTATGGTAAGAAAAATAAGAAAGGCCGCAGTCATCGGGTCCGGTATCATGGGAGGCGGAATTGCCGCGCTTCTGGCCGGTGCCGGTGTAAAGGTACTGCTTTTGGACATTGTGCCGTTTGACCTGAAGGATGAAGAAAAAACCGACCCGGCAGCCCGGAACCGCATCGTCAAGGCCGGACTGGACGCTGCCCTGGCATCATCTCCGTCCCTGTTCTTTAATAAAAAGGATGCTGCATTGATCTCCATCGGCAACCTGGAGGATGATATTGAAAAACTGGCCGACTGCGACTGGATCGTTGAGGTAGTGGTGGAAAGACTGGACATCAAGCGCAGCCTGTTCGAAAAGGTGGAAAAGATCAGAAAACCCGGCGCCATTGTGAGCACCAACACCTCGGGCATTCCGCTCCAGGATATCACCGAAGGGTTTTCCAGTGAATTCAAACAGCATTTCATGGGCACCCATTTTTTCAACCCGGTGCGGTACATGCACCTGCTGGAACTTATTCCGGGTAAGGACACCCTGCCGGAAATCTTAGGCTTCATGGCAAAATTCGGCGAGAAAAACCTGGGCAAAGGCATTGTATGGGCCAAAGACACCCCCAACTTTGTGGGCAACCGCATCGGTATCCAGGGCATCAGTGCGGCCATGCGCTTCATGCAGGAAGACGGCCTCACCGTGCCCGAGGTGGATGCCATTTTCGGACCGGCCATGGGGCGGCCCAAAACCGCCATCTTCAAGACCACGGACCTGGTGGGCCTGGATATCATGATGCATGTGGCCAAAAACTCCTATGACCTGTGCAAAGATGACGAGCAGCGCGACATCATGCAGCTGCCGGATTTTGTACAGAAAATGGCCGATAAAAACCTGCTGGGCAACAAGACAAAGGCAGGGTTCTACAAAACAGAACTCACCCCGGAGTGGAAAAAGATCCGCAAGGTGCTGAACCTGGACACCCTGGAGTATGAAGACCTGGAACGGCCTACCTTTCCCTGCCTGGGTGCAGCCAAAAAAGCCGGCACCCTCACCGAAAAGGTCAACATCGTGCTCAAGGCAGATGACAAAGCCGGCAAATTTGCCTGGAAACTGGCAGCCAACTCCTTTCAGTATGCAGCCAATCGTATCCCGGAAATAGCCGACACCATCGTTGAAATCGACAATGCCATGAAATGGGGCTATAACTTTGAGATGGGACCCTTTGAACTCTGGGATGCCTATGGTGTGGCAGAAGCCGTGGAAAGGATGACCGCTGACGGCCTGGAAGTTCCGGCCAATGTCACGGCCATGCTGGATGCCGGCCATACCGGTTTCTACCAGCTGAAAAACGGGGTCCGGTATTTTTATGACTTTGTTTCAGCTGCCTACAAACCCGTGCCTGTACCCGATTCTCTGGTCTCCATTGCCGCGGCCAAAGGCAATAACAAGACGGTCATGGAAAATGGTTCCGCCTCCCTGGTGGACATCGGAGACGACGTGTTCTGCCTGGAGTTCCATACCAAGATGAACGCCATCAACGCAGAAATCGTGGACTCCATTGCCGAGGGTCTGGATTATGTGGACAAAAACGGCGCAGGCCTGGTGATCGGCAACGAAGCCGGCGGCATGCCCGGCGCGTTTTCCGCCGGAGCCGATCTGGGATTTGTGGCAAAACTCTGCCATGACAAAAAATATGCGGAAATCGAGGCGTTTCTGAAAAAAGCCCAGGACGGGATCCAGGCCACCAAATACGCCCCCTTCCCCGTGGTGGCGGCCCCCTACGGCATGAC
>JAIPDY010000075.1 GCA_021737445.1 Desulfotignum sp. | reverse complement strand
ATGACACAGTCAGCCGCAAGCGGGGTGGCTCCGCCGGTCAGGCCGGTGCCTGCCCCCCGGGGGATAATGTGCAGCCCCAGTTCCCGGATTTTGTTCACCAGATCCGGAACCTGGGATTGTTTTTCGGGCCGCAGCACAGCCACCGGCAGAAACCGCCGCCAGTCTGGGGCATCTGTTGCATGGGCTGTAAGGGTGAAGGGATCAACACAGATATTGTCTTTTTTGATTACAAAACTTAAAGCCCGCAGGATTTTCTGCCGGAAGGCAGACTGGGTGGAGATGGCTTGGCCCATCTGCTTGAGGGCGTTTCTGCAGGCAGCCAGCACCGGGATAACCTCCGGGTGCCGGGCTGCTTTTTCTATGATATCCAGATCGTTTTCAAATTCGGTGAACAGGCGCCGGCGCTGCCCGGGATGTGCCACCAGTTCCTGGAACAGAAACGGGTTTCTCTGGATGATGAACAGATCTCCCATGAACCGGTTTAAAAGCCTGGCAGATCTGCCGGTGCCTTTTTTGGCATCCAGAGAATGTATGTGATCTATTATGCCTGATCCAAAAAGATGACGTATGACCTGATCATCGGTGGCAGAGGTGTAGTTGTAGGGAATCTTTCTTTCTGGATCACGCATGCTGTCTACAGTTCAAAAGTTTTCATGCTCACCACAAGGGGCAGGTTTTCGATCTCCTCTATCACCTCCTGCGGTACCGGGGTGTCGGTTTTCAAAAAAATGATATTGCGCTGGCCGTCTTCCTCCCGGCCCACCATCATGCGGGAGATATTGATTTTGTGTCTTCCCAGGGTGTGGCCGATGGAGCCTATGGAGCCGGGCTTGTCCACGTTGTGGATCAGTCCCAGGTGACCTTCGGGGATCACCTCCAGCCTAAATTTGTTTATGCGCACGATGCGGGCGGTATCTTTGCCGAAGATGGTGCCGGCCACAACATCGGTTCCGGTGTCTGTGACCACGGTCACTCGGATCAGGTTTAAAAAATTGCCTGAATCCTGAACAGTGGCCTCAGATATTTTGATCCCTTTTTCATTGGCCAGGGAAATGGCGTTCACAGAGTTGACCTCATAGGGAATGAATTCATTGAGCAGTCCCTTGATGGCTGCAATGGTAACCGATTTGAGATCCAGATCCGGAAATTTGCCTATATATTCGATATGCACTTCCCTGATACCGCCTGAAATAAGCTGTGCCTGCATTTTGCCCATCTTTTCGGCCAGGAACAGAAACGGTTTGAGCTGGCGCAGCACCTCTCCTGTAACTGACGGCACATTCACGGCATTGATCACGGTATCAAAGAGCAGATAGGCAATGATCTGGTTGGCGGCTGCCACGGCCACGTTGGTCTGGGCTTCCTTGGTGGAGGCCCCCAGGTGCGGGGTGGCAATAACCTGATCCAGGGCCAGCAGGGGAAGATCCCCGGGAGGTTCGGTGGAAAACACATCCAGGGCCGCACCAGCCACCTTTCCAGAACCAATGGCGTCATACAGGGCAGATTCATTGACAATTCCGCCCCTGGCGCAGTTGATTACATATACCCCGTCTTTCATCCTCTCAAACGCATCCGCATCCAGAAGATCAATAGTGGCTTCCATTCGGGGCACATGCAACGTGATATAATCTGCCTGGCTGTAAAGGGTATCTATGTCCACATATTCAAATCCCTGCTTTTCAATGTGTTCACCCGAGATATTGGGGTCATACACAATGACCCGCATTCTCAGGCCTTTGGCAAGATTGGCCACAATGGAACCGATATTGCCGAAACCGACGACACCGATGGTTTTATTGAAAATTTCCCGGCCCTGGAGCAGTTTCTTTTCCCATTTTCCCGCTTTCATGGAGGCTGTGGCCCGGGGGATGTTCCGGGTAAGTGACATCAGCATGGCAATGGTGTGTTCAGCGGTTGTCACGGTATTACCGCCCGGGGTGTTCATGACCGCCACCCCTTTTCTGGTGGCTTCGTCAATGTCCACATTGTCCAGGCCGATCCCTGCCCTGGCAATCACTTTAAGGCTGGCTGCCGCATCCAGCAGGGCCTTGTCCACCTTTGTGGCGCTCCGAATGGCCAGGGCATCATAGGATCCTATGATGGTTTTGAGTTCTTCAGGTGACAGGCCGGTGTTCACATCCACCTCAATACCTGCCTGGTTTCTGAATATATCTATGCCTGCCTCATCCATTTTATCGCTGACCAGCACTTTCATCATCCATTCTCCTTTTCAAAAGATGTCATGAACTCTTTGAGGGCCATCACGCTTTCCATGGTGGCGGCATTGTAGATGGAGGCCCGGCACCCGCCCACAGACCTGTGGCCTTTAAGGCCTCCCATGCCTTTTTTCAGGGCATCTGCCACAAACTTTTTCTCCAGTTCTTCTGTGGGCAGGCGGAAAGTAACGTTCATCAGGGAGCGTGAGTCTTTGCGGGCAGTGCCCCGGTAAAACCCGGACCCGTCGATTACATCATACAGAATGGCAGCTTTTTGTTCATTGAATGCCGCCATTTTTTCCAGGGTTCCAAACTGCTCCTGGATCCATTTGAGCACCAGCCCGATGGTATAGATACCAAAGCAGGGCGGGGTGTTATACATGGAGTTTTTGGCAGCATACGTACTGTATTTGAGCATGGAAGGCAGGTCATCTTCAGCGGTTTCCAGAAAATCTTTTTTGATGCTCACCATGCAGGTGCCGGACGGGCCTAAGTTTTTCTGGGCACCGGCGTAAATCAGGCCGAATTTTTCCATGGGCAGGGGCCGGGAAAAAATATCCGAGGACATGTCCGCCACCAGGGGGATGCCGCCGGTTTCAGGAAATTGTGCAAACCGGGTGCCTTTGATGGTGTTGTTGGTGGTGATGTGCACATACCTGGCCCCCGGGGTGCAGGGGATGGCCTCCGGGATATAGGAAAAATTCTTATCTTCGGAAGAAGCGGTCACCTGGATGGTCTTTTTCTGGATCTGAGCCTCTTTGATCGCTTTGGTGGACCAGGTGCCGGTGTTGATGTAATCCGCAGTCTGTCCCTGGCCCAGAAAATTCATGGGGATCATGGCAAACTGCAGCGATGCCCCCCCCTGAATGAAAAGCACGTGCCAGGTGTCGTCCAGTTTCAACAGCTGTCTGGCCCGCTCAACAGCATCATTGATCACCGCATCAAAATGGGAAGACCGGTGACTGATTTCAGTAATGGACATGCCTGAGTCATTGAAATTGAGAAACGAGGCCTGGATCTTTTCTAAAACCGGCAGGGGCAGAGCTGCCGGCCCTGCATTAAAATTGTGAATTCGCTGCGCTGTCATGGACACTCCTTTCATTCAAGTTTACGTTATATCAAGTTTACGTTATATATTGTGCTCGCGTGTCTTGTGAAAAAGGATGTCCGGCCACTCTTCCATGATAAATCCCAGCTGATACCCGCTGGTGGTCATGAAGGTCAGACAGCCTTCCGCATCCAGGGCGAGACTGGCTTCGTTTTTTTTTTTGAACTGTTTTAAAATCCGGTCATCATCACAGGTGACCCACCTGGCAACCGCCAGGTCAATGGATTCATATCCGGCATTGACATTGTATTCCGCCTTGAGCCGGGCCATGGTCACGTCAAACTGCAGCACCCCCACAGCCCCGATCACGTGCATGTTTCCCAGCAGGGGCCGGAAAACCTGGATGGTACCCTCTTCAGCCAGCTGGGTCAATCCCTTGTTCAGGGACTTGGTTTTCAAAGGATCCCTGAGCAGAACCCTTCTGAAATGCTCGGGCGCAAAACTGGGTATCCCTAAAAATTTCAACGGCTCTCGGGTGGTAAAGGTATCTCCGATCTTAATTGTGCCGTGATTGTGGATACCGATGATATCTCCGGGATAGGCTTCTTCTACATTGCTGCGTTCCCGGGCCATGAAAATGGTGGCATTGGACAGGCGGATCTCTTTTCCGATGCGGTGATGCTTCACCTTCATCCCTTTGATAAATTTTCCGGAACAGATCCTGAAAAACGCGATGCGGTCCCTGTGCTCCGGATCCATATTGGCCTGGATTTTAAAGGTAAACCCTGAAAAATCGGTCTCCAAAGGATTAACATCCCTTGTCTGGGCCGGCCGGATCCCGGGGGCGGGTGCGATTCTTACAAACGCATCCAGCATCTCTTTTACACCAAAATTGTTGATGGCAGAACCGAAAAACACCGGGGTCTGGGTGCCGTTCAGGTACAAATCCATGTCAAAAGGTTCTGCCGCCCCTTTGATCAGCTGAACATCCTCTCTGAGCTGATCCGCCTGGGACGTGGATACCAGTTCATCCAGCCGGGTATCTGACAGATCCTGGATAAAGATGCCGTCATCATCTCTGGGGGTGTAACCCGGGGTGAAAATCCCCAGTTCTTTGCCTTCAAAATTATACACCCCCCTGAACCGCTTGCCCATGCCGATGGGCCAGGTCAGCGGCACGCAATCGATCTGAAGCTTGTCTTCGATATCCTCAAAAATATCCAGCGGCTCCAGCCCTTCCCTGTCCAGCTTGTTGATAAAGGTGATGATGGGGGTGTTGCGCATGCGGCACACCTCCATGAGTTTTTCGGTCTGGGGCTCCACGCCCTTGGCGTTGTCAATGATCATGACCGCGCAGTCCACTGCCGTGAGAACCCGGTAGGTGTCTTCGGAAAAGTCCTTATGGCCCGGGGTATCCAGCAGGTTGATCTCATAATCTTTGTATTCAAATTTCATGACAGAAGACGACACGGAAATGCCGCGTTCCTGTTCAATGGTCAGAAAATCAGACAGGGCAGCCCGGTTTGTTTTCCTGGATTTAACAGCGCCTGCCTGTTTGATGGCACCGCCGAACAGCAGCAGTTTTTCGGTCAATGTGGTTTTTCCGGCATCCGGATGGGAGATAATGGCAAAAGTCCGGCGCCTGTTTATTTCCCGGACCCTTGCCCTGTCTATGATTTCTGATTCCATTCACTGACATCCTTGTCAATTGTTTTTTATTTGTTTCAAACCGGCCGACCGCCACTTGCCTGCCAACAATGGCGATAATATCCCGCCGCTGCACACAGAACCAAATTGTCATGTATCACATGCTTTTATCATTTTCCATGGCATCCGGCAATTGATTCCTCAAAACAAAAACGGGCATGGGTATATCCCCATGGCCGTTATCTGAAAACTCAAGAAAAAAGCGCCTGCAAACTTTCACTCTTCTGCTTTGCAGCAAATTTTAAAAAACAAAACCATACCGCCAGCAATACCGGTGGCGTTCAGACCGATATCGGAAAAACTGCCGTAACGGCCAGGCACATAAATCTGAAGCACTTCGATGAGAACACCTACAGACATGGCAATCAAGGCTGTGACCGCTGCACAGACCGGCCGGGAAAACCGGATGCATTCAAAATAGTGAAGGGATACCAGGGTCAACACCCCATACATGGGAACATGCATCAGGTTAAAGACCACGGACATCACTCTTTCCCGGAATGTTTTTTCGGACTCCGGTATTTCAGCTACAGGCATCAGGGAACCGGCCATGATCAGGACCAGAACCGCCGCAAACAATAACGCCAGCCACTGTTTTTTTCTGCAATGGGACATCAGAATATTATCTTTTCAAAACCAGTTGAACCTGAAGTGAGATCCAGTGCCATTCTTTTCTAAAAGAAAACCGGGTCAGGTTTCTAAACAACTGATTCAAAAACAAAGGATTTGGCTGCATCTGTTTGAATTGACCGGCATCATATCTGATACCAGAAGATGAAGCATATTGATCTGTGTCAAAATCCGGATGTATCATACCCAGACAAGCCAGCCCATTGGACATGACCAGGGCCATGGGCCGGGTGAAATGCCGGGTTTTAAACCGGCTTAATTCATGGACAGCATGGGAGAAAAAAAATTTGCTTTTTTCTTCATATATCTGTTTTTGCGGGTCCCGGGCAAAAAACGATGCCCAGGCGAATACATCACTTTTGCGCAGGTCCTGGGCTGCCCAGGTTTCTGTGGGAAATTCCAGTATTTCAGGTTTTTCAAGGTAAGGGTATTCATTTTCTGCCATCCAGCCGGCATAATTGAGCAACACATCCCTGGCATAGCAAAACAGGTCATCCACCCGGCCTTCAGACAGCCTGATGTCCAGATACCGTCCCAGGGCCTGGAGAAATATGGTATAAAACCACCGGATTTCCGCATTTAAAAGATCCATCCGGCCCGGGTCATCTTCCGGATGCACCGCCCGGACAATCAGAGTCTGGGCATGGTCCAGATACATGGGATCATCTGTGATCAGATACCCGTCCAGCAGGGTATTTAACGCATTCCCACTGGCTCTGCAGGGACCGTCAAACTGATAAATCCGGGGACCGGGTTTTGAAAACCGGGCCTTTGTTTTTGCCGCCAGATGCCTCATCTGCTGAAATATCGTCTCTGACAAGGTATCCGGCCCTTCCAGCAGGGCAATGATATAGCCGGCCAAGTCCTTGACCGCTTGTCTGTATTTTGGATGACCCGTGATCCAGTAAAGATACAGCAATCCGGTGGCATAATTGTGTTCCGCAGATGGTCCACCGCCAAAAGCCCCATCCGGTTTAAACTGCCTGTGTGCCGCAGATATGGTGCGATGGGAGGAGGTATGGGCATCCAGGTGGTGGTCTGTGTGCCAGAACATCCCATGGTTGTACTGGTATTTGTCTTTGTGTGTGTGATAAATATCGATGTCAACCACATGATCTGCCAAATGGTTTGCCAGGGTGAACCACTGGTGTTCACCCGTGCACATAAATTGAATCACTGCGCCTTTGATGACATCATACTGGTTATTGTAGTGGGAAACAAAGATCTGATCTTTGGCTGCAGACACAGCTTCATGGTCGGCAAAAATATCTCCGAAATTACGCCACCCAAACTCATCGATTGAAATATTTTTTTGTTCATACCCAATGTCTTTGTTGATAAATCCCGCCACCAGCCGGTCATACAGGTCCACGTCCCTGTTTTGCGTTCCTTTTTTTGCCGGCACAGGGCCCGGTCCCGGGATGGCCTGATGATACGCCCCACAGGAAATTTGCGGAACCAGGGGATCCACAGCAGACAGCAGCGGAGTGATCCCTGGTATGTCCGGGGCAAACCCCGCATAAAACGCATGTGTCTTTTGCTCTCCGGGCTGCAGTTCGAATAAATCACCAAATCCTTCAGGAAACAGCCCGATATCAAGGCTATCTTTGGTTATTGCCAGGGATTTGGGGAAATTCTGCCAGAAATCTTTTACATACACCCCGACAGCTGCCTGCCGGCCGGCAACCCCCATGAACGGGGCAGCATGGTTACCGGACCCCTTCACATCACCTGCGTGAAAAATTTTGTACCCTCGGAACTGAAGCGGTATGTGCCCGTCTTTGTTGACATGGTTTCTGGAAAACCAGTTGTCATGACCGCTGGAGTCCTGGTAAATGCGGACAAAAGAGCACTCCGCCTTCCGGACCGGCAGTACCCCCGACTCAGGGGTATAAAAAACCGTGTTAAAATCTTTGTCATCCAAAGGAAGGCGCACAGTCAGCGATGTGAAATAAAACGCGTTCTCATCTCCCAGATCCCAGGCACCGCCCGGGTGAACCGCTGCATTGGTATTGCAGATGGAAAATTCAAACTTGACCCAGGGGGTGTTGGAGAAAAAATGGGTAAGGCACTCAAACTTTAAAAACCGGGGCCGGGTTGTATTTTCAAACCATCCCCTGGTACAGATGGTTTTGCGCAGCAGGGTATCATGAAAAATGATCGTCTCTTCTATGACAGGTTGCCAGATGGTGTCTTCTGCATCCTGTAGAACAACTGCGCTGTCACCTAAGCAAAAGAGATCTTTGCCATCATATTTTGCCCTGTAAAACGGCTGAAAAACCCCCTTGGTATTTATCTGCATGTTAAGCTGAGCAGATTGTATCGTTATCCGGCCTGCCTGGTGTCGGAGCCGGAACCCGGAAGTTGTGAATGGATCTGTTCCATCCGCCTTGACTGAAGAGGTATCTGCTGTTTTTTCAAGTTCAAAAAAGATTGTTTCACCCGGATCTGCTGACACCTGAATATCCACCAGCAGCCATTTGATGCTGTGATCCGGCCAGGTTGCCAAAACCTTGTGCCCAAAGGGCAGAATTTCACCTTTTTGGGTTGTCAGAAAGAGTCGGTCCGGATGGGTGACATGCCCCCGGGGAAACGGGACACCAAAACTCACCGGCTCATTCACCCTTTTGATGCCTGAAGATTCTGTGAACTTAATTTTCATGGATCTTTCTGCGGATTTGAAACGGGTTGCCCGCGCCCATGACATGGTCCGGCACCGGGGCTGCCACCACGGCCCCTGCCCCGATCATGCTGGTCTCACCCACATCTGCCATCACCACAGCCCCCTCCCCGATCCAGGCCCGGGGACCGATATGGACCTGTACCATATTTTTGGGATCAAACCCTTTCCATTGCCCGGTGTCATCTAAGGCATGCTGTTTTTTTCCACTGGTTACACTGACCCGGGAACCGATCAGGGTGCCGGCCTTGATCCAGGATGACCCGATCAGCGAGTAGGGTCCGATATACACATTTTTTTCAATTTTCACCTGCCGGTGGGTACATAGGGCACCAAATGATATCACACACGTTTTGTCACAAAAATCGAGCACCTGCCGGTAAAATGCGGCCCGCAGATAGTTGCCGGGCAGCCCCGGCACCAGTGCCCAGAACTGGGCAAAAAAAGCGAACCAGCCTTCTGCCTGTGTATTCATCTGTTTTTCCAGGTTGACAACCCATCCTGAAGGCCAGACAATGATATAACACAGATAAAAACACAAAATTTTAAAAAAGGGTTTCATTTTCACACCGGATTTTTTGAAATCACAAGTCTATTCTTTTGCCTGGACACCTTTATTTTTTCAAGGGTGATCAAGCCGTGGGCATCTGCAATAATCTGTCCGTTCTGGATCACATGGCCACTGATATCACTATTTTTCCAATACAAAATAGTGCCGGGCACGGCATGAAACTGCTGAACCCTGCGGGGGGTGATATCCACGGTACAAACCTGAGCAGGGGCCTTGTCCATGAGTGCGACGGTCATCTCCAGACGGTCACCGGTATCCACCAGGGTGTGATCCTCCCAGTACAGCCACTGGTTGGCCTGCCCGGCCGGGTCGCCGTTTCCGGGATCGCCATTACCGGGATCATTGTCTAAGCTGCACCGGGTAAATGCCGGCAGCAGCTGATCGGTCCGGATATCCAGCGGCATGACACGTTCGCTGTTGTTGCCCGGCATCACGGTCCGCTGGCCATGTCCTTTTTGCCCCCAGACAAACAGATGGGGCCGTTTGGTTTCTTGCAGTGCTTTGAAAAACTTGACAGCCTGACCCCATCCGATCTGGCCGTCGTTTTTGCCATTGGCAAACGTGATAAATCCCATCTCTTTTTCCGGATGAGCGTACAGATATTTTACATTGTTATAATAATCCCATACCGAAGTCCCGTTTTCAAATTTGACATTGAACTTTGGATCTCCCCATACCTCGGCATAAGACCCCTTGAACTGCGGAGATTCTTCCGGGATATGCACCCCGGCCCAGGACCTGGCCCAGGCGATTTTTTCCGGATACCGGATGGCCATCATCACACTGCCGGATCCCCCCATGGAAGAACCGGCAACAAAGGTCCGGGACAGATCCACCGGCCATTGGGAGTCTTTGTCAATAAATGCCAGAAAAGAAAACAGCCGGTTGATGGTAAAAGGCCGCACCACGCCATTTTGCCACTCCTTTTTTGACTTCGGAGAATTTTTTGAAAACAGATGTTCATGATACCCGGTCCACCAGTCATAGGGATACTGGTTGGAAGCAAGCAGAATCGCCCCTTTTTCCGCGTTGTTCCACCAGGCATATCCCCCCAGAAGATTTCCCCCCCATGAATGCAGATGAATTCCCACGGGTACCGGATTTTTTACATTTTCAGGAACCGCCACCAGATAATCAAAGGGATGGGCATTCATTCCGGCATTGGGAAAGGTTTCCCAACGGGTAAAAAAATACAGGATGGAATTTTTGATATATTGAAATTCTTTTGGGGATTCAACCCGCTGCAATATGGGTGTCCCGGATCCGGTATTTTCCTGAACCGGATTTTGGGTGACATTTTGTCCGATTAGAATTTCTTTGTTTTCACGGCCGCCTGTGACAGCCGTGACCGCATAATAAAAAGAGCCTTTTTGATCCGGTGTATATACAAACAACCCCTTATTCAGTGCCAGAGGACCTTCTTTGGGTTTAACAGTATACCGGATGGCTTTTCTGCCCGAATATTTTTCTGCGTTGGTGTGAATTCCATAAAAAAATTCATTCCAACCGGTAAACCCATCCACCCGGGCCAGGGGAATCAATTGTCTGACGTCTTTAAAGGGGGTGTTTGACCGGTAAATGTGGTATTGCACGTTATTTTTGATCTGTTTTTTTCTCTCAAAATACTGTCCATAGGTTATGTCTGCATCCGGAAAATCATTTTTCCCCATATCAAAGGTTAAAAATGTCTGGCCATCTGTATGCCATGCCCTCAGATTTTCAACCTGAGAAGCCTCAGTAACCGGTTCATGAACTGGTTCTGATTTGTCCGGACGTGCTGCAGGTATTTCAACCGGCTGTGACTCAGCCTGATTTTGTTTTACATACCAATTGTTTTTTACAGACAGGTCATTGTCAAACACCCTGGCAGACCCACCATCCCGGGATCTGATCGCCCGGTTGGCAAAATTGCCGGCAATCACCACATCCTTTGTTTTTTCAAACCGGTATTCAATGGCATTGGGATAGGTGGAATCAATATAAATGGTGTTGTTAACCACCTCCACCTCTGATGCGTTGCAAAGATAAATGCCGGTATCTTTTGTGGTATGGATAAAATTATCGGCAATCCGCCCTGAATAAACAGGGGAGTTGTCCATGCCGAACAAAATACCCCTGTCGCAATGGATGATTTTATTGCCGGTAATAATGATGTTTTTTGAATGGTTCCAGAAATGGACAGCCCCTTCTGTGAGTTTGCCCCCGGGATTTGTAATGTTTTTGAACACATTGTTTTTCACCACCCAGTTTTCCCCGTGGTGAACATCGATCCCGCCGGTGTAAGATTGAAAGGCTTTGCCACTGGTAAATTCAAACACGCAGTTTTCCACCATGGCCGAACGGATAAAATGGTCGGGTCTGTTTTTATCAAAAGATCCCTTGAGCATCTGCTCACCGGTGTCAAAAAAATGAATATTGCTGATAAACACTTTTTCCACTTTGTTTTCACCATGGATCTGAACTGCGTGCCGTTTGACTTGTCCAATTTTAAGATTCTGGATATAAACGTGACTGCCGTTGATACTGAAAACATTGTCAACGTTCCCGTCGTGTCCCTTACCTTTGATCACCACAGCATCCGGATTAAGCGAAATGCCTTTGTAAGTGACCCGGTCCCCGGATATCTCAATGCGGTGCGGGATCTCATACACCCCGTCTTCAATCAATACTGTCAGATTGCCTTTTTTGTTCAACGGAACGGTTGCCATCAGTTCCTTGACTGTGGAAACAACAAGAGTGTCCGACAGGCAGATTCCAGGATTTACAAAAAAGGTCCCCAAGAAAGACAACAGGAAAATCGATACGCATTTAAAACAATGTGACATCATCATTTCTAAACTCGTTTTTTTTTGCTTGGATCATTTCTGTGTTATCCATGATAAGCAGTCATCAGTTTGTGATGAATGTAATAACTGGCGTATCCGGCAATAATTAATAAAAAATAAAACACTTCATAATAGTTGAGTGATAAAAAAAGCGAACAGACACTTAAGCCGAAAAATGAAACAACACTGGACTCGTTTAAATAATGAAGCGTTGCCAGTTCATTATCGTCAAATTGTGATCCATAAATTGTTAACAGGCGGTTGTTTTTAAATCCCTGCCACAAAACAAACCAGACAATCAGACAATAGGCAGCCAGACCCAATATGCCGACCTCTGCGGCAAATTGCAACGGTACGCTGTGGGTGGCACGGGGCTGTTTATCGCTGAAATCAGCCATGGCCCGGACAAAACAGGCGATGCCCACCCCAGTTGCCGGATGGGCATAAAGCATATCCAGGGCAGCACGCCAGGCTTCCAGACGGGTTTCAGCCGAAGATTCTCCTTGGTAGTCAACAATGGTTTCTGTTCTGCTTTTAAGCAGGTCTCCGCCCTGAAAATAAAATGCCAGCAAAAACATGGGTATCAATATAAATATCAACAAGTATCGATTTTTTGAAAATATCACCCCTGCGAACAGACTGGCAGCCAGCCCCACCAGCCCGCCTCTGGAGCCGGTAAGAAATATGGCGTGCCAGCCCAAAGGGATCACTGCCCATACTGCATATCGGGGTATCCGGTTTGCCAGATGCAACCCCCAGTAAAACAAAAACGGCGCAGCTGTGACAAAAAACATGGCAAAGGCATTTTCATCACTGTAAATGGACCCACCGGCAGGAACCGTCGGCCCCATGAGCCGCCCCATATTGAACGCCTGCCAGTTCTGGGAAAGGTATTGATAATTTGCCCACCAGGTCAAATGGATCATGGCCACAATGATAATATATGAGAAATACTTTTGTTTCTGGATATCATCCATCAGCAATACCGCAGCAAAATAGAAAAAAATAACTTTGGAAAAATGGATGAATGTCAGATAAGGCACCTCACCCAGCAAAGCGCCATATGGGGCGAAAAAATAGGACATTACGTATGATATCCACAGGAGAAACACACAAAAATTAATTCGGGTGAACAACAGGTCAAAATTCAGGCCCTGCCGGAAAACAGCAATGAAAAGAGCGGCAATGGTTGTAACAGCAACAACAAAAGATACCCGCAACCCTTCAAAATTCCACCACCAGATATATTGGGGTCCCCATATGGCCAGGCAATAATACGCCATGG
>JAIPDY010000074.1 GCA_021737445.1 Desulfotignum sp. | reverse complement strand
AGTCCTTGTAGTCCCGGAACACCAGCTCCCGGACCGGGGTGCCTTCCACAGCTGATTTGACCTTGAACATCTCAATCCCTAAGGCTTCCAGGTCAGTTTCACCACAGATTTCAGAAAGCTGGGCACACACTGCCTTGTCTTCATTTGTGCAGGTGGCAGACTTGAAGATCACTGTGTCGGACAAAATGGCGCACAGCATGATGCCGGCGATATCTTTGGGGATTTCCACGCCCAGGTATTTGTACATGCGCGAAATAACGGTGCAGGTGCAGCCCACCGGCCATATCCAGCACTCCAGGGGCTGGCCCGTGGTCACATCACCCAGTTTGTGGTGGTCCACGATACCCAGAATGTTGGCCTGTTTCAGGTCATCCGGGCTCTGGGCCAGGTCGGAATGGTCCACCAGGTAAACATCCTTGCCTGCATAGCTGGTCACCACTTTTGGGGCGGCAACGCCGAACTTGTCTAAGACAAATTTGGATTCCGGGTTGAGTTCGCCCTGAACCGCCGGGGCAGTATCCTCGCCCAGTTTTTTCTTGAGATCTGCCAGTGCAATAGCGGCACAGACAGAATCTGTATCCGGGTTTTTGTGGCCAAATACCAATGTTGTCATAAAACCTCCTAAATGATTAATGTCATGTTTATGCAAAGAGATGATGCTTTTTTTCAACCATCATCATACAGTTTCACAGCTGCTGATTTTCCGGCAAACCCAAAGATATCCCGGTTAAAATCAGAGTATCTTATAAAATTAATCGGCAATATACACAAGGAAAATTTTATCAGAAGATGGTGGGGCAGGGGTCAGGCAGGGGCAATAACAACCTGGATGCCCAGTTCCTGGATCAGTTTTTCCATGCAAAGGATTTTTCCACAGCTTTTTTCCATCCAGCATACAGATTGTCCCGCAAAGAGGGTTGCATATCCGGTTCCCAGGTGGTGTGGGCCTGCCAGTTTTTTTTCAACGATTGGGTGTCCGGCCAGAATTCCACTGCAAGGCCAGCTGCATAGGCTGCACCCAGGGCTGTGGTTTCCGTGATTTTGGGACGGATAACCTTTGTGTCTAAAATATCCGCCTGGAACTGCATCAAGGTGTTGTTCTCCACCATTCCGCCGTCCACTTTGAGGGATGTAAGATTCAGATTTTTACCGATATCCTTGGAAATAGCCTCCACAATGTCTTTGGTCTGGAAGGCACAGGCTTCCAGAACCGCCCGGGCAATATGGCCTTTGTTGGCAAACTGGGTCAACCCGGCAATCACGCCCCTGGCATCTGACCGCCAGTATGGGGCAAAAAGCCCGGAAAAGGCGGGCACACAATAGACATCCCCATTGTCTTTGACTGTGTTGGCAAGGGTTTCGATCTCAGGGGCCGTTGTGATCAGACCTAAGTTGTCTCTTATCCACTGCACCAGTGCACCGGCATAGGCAATGGATCCTTCAAGCACATACACAGGTTTGTGTCCATGGATCTGGTACCCTAAGGTGGTGAGCAGGCCATGGTCTGAAAATGTGATGGTGCTTCCGGTGTTGAACAGTAAGAAACACCCGGTGCCATAGGTGTTTTTGGCCTCACCAGGGGCAAAGCAGGTGTGGCCGAACAGGGCTGCCTGCTGGTCTCCGAGAGCACCGCCAACCGTTACCCCGCATTTTAAGGGGCCTTCAGGATCGGTTCTGCCGAACGCTTTTGGATCTGAGGAGGGAACAATCTTTGGCAGGCAGTCAGAACTGATTCCTAATGTATCAAGAATATCTTTGTCCCAGTCCAGGGTTTCAAGATCCATAAGCAGGGTCCTGGAGGCATTGGTCACGTCAGTGACATGGCTTCCTTTTCCCGGCCCGCCGGTAAGGTTCCAGATCACCCAGGTGTCCATGGTGCCGAACAGGGCACACCCTTTTTCAACAGCCTGTTTCACTGCCGGCACATGGTCCAGCAGCCATTTTATTTTGGGGCCTGAAAAATAGGTGGCAGTGGGCAGCCCGGTTTTCTGTCTGAAGCAGTCTTTGCCATACACCATATCCAGGTTCCGGCAGATCTCATCACTGCGGGCGCACTGCCAGACAATGGCATTGTACAACGGTTTTCCGGTCTGTTTGTCCCAGGCCAGAACCGTTTCCCGCTGGTTGGTAATCCCGATGCCGCAAAGGTCTTTGCCTGTAATACCGGCTTTTTCCATGGCCTGTGAGATGACAGTCTGTGTGTTGCGCCAGATCTGGGCAGGATCATGTTCCACCCATCCTGGTTGTTCACAGATCTGGGCATGTTCCAGTCTGCTCTGGGCGATGATGGTGCCGGTTTTATCAAAGATGATGAACCTGGTGCTGGTGGTGCCCTGGTCAATTGCCCCAAGATATGTTGTCATGGCAGAGGCCTCCTTATTGTTTGCTGTTCATGAGTTTTTATCTGTGATATAAGAATATTTTTAAATAAATTCAAGTGGAAGGAAAAAAAGATGGTGATGCAGCTAACCGGTGCCCAGCGCAAATACCTGCGGGGCCTTGCCCATCATTTGAATCCCGGGGCTTTTGTGGGAGCAAAAGGGGTGACCCGGGCCCTGGTGGAAGAGATAGAAACCGCCCTGGACGGGGCTGAACTTGTGAAAATAAAATTTGTGGACCACAAGGACAAAGAAGTCAAAACAACGCTTTTGGATGACATCTGCCGGCAGACCCATGCAGCTGTTGCCGGTATGGTGGGACATGTGGCCGTGCTTTACAGAGCGCACCGCAATCCTGAAAAGCGCCGGATCAAGCTGCCTTAAAAAAAATCAGAAAGGACATATAAAGACAAAATGAAAGTCGGCATTATCGGCCTGCCCCAGACAGGCAAGAAGACCCTGTTTCAGATCTTGACAGGAAACGAAGTCACAGACGCGGCAAAAGCGAATAAACCGGTGCCAGGGGCGGCAGATATCCTGGATTCCAGATTCAACGCCCTGAAGGAGATGTATGAACCTAAAAAACAGGTCAGGGCCAGGCTGGAACTGGTGCTGCTGCCCAGGCTGGAACCTGAGACCATTGCCGGAGGCGATGTTTTCAAGGACATTGCAGACATGGATGCCATATGTCATGTGATCCGGGCCTTTGAAGATGATGCGGTATATCATGCATCTGGTTCAGTGAATGCGTGGCGGGATTTTGAAACGGTTAATGCAGAGCTGCTCATGCATGATCAGATCTTTGCGGAAAAGCGGATCCAGCGCCTGACCGATGAGGTGAAAAAGATCAAGGATGAGGCAAGGCAAAAGGAGCTGGCCTTAATGCAGTGCATCCAGCAGCATCTGGAACTGGAAAATCCGCTGCGGCTCATGGCCCTGACCCCTGATGAAGAAAAGATGATCCGCAGTTATCCGTTTATCACCAGAAAAAAAATGGTGATTGCCGTGAATGTGTCTGAAGAGGATCTGGGAAACCGGGATCTGCTGGACCGGTTTGCGCAGAGTTGCGATGCCCAGGCCATTGAGGCCATGCTGGTATCTGCCAAGGTGGAAGCGGAGATCGCCCTGCTGGATACGGTTGCGGAAAAACAGGAGTTTCTGGAAGCTCTGGGGATTGAAAAAACCGCCCTGGAGGTGCTCACCCTCCTGTGCCTGCGCTCTTTGAACCTGATCTCCTTTTTCACGGTGGGCAAAGACGAAGTGCGCCAGTGGCTTTTGAGGCAGGGCAGCACCGCACCCCGGGCAGCCGGTGTGATCCATTCAGACCTGGAAAGAGGATTTATCAGGGCTGAGGTGTTTTCCTTTGAAGACCTTATGGCCTGCAAATCTGAAGCAGAACTGAAGAAAACCGGCCGGTTCCGTGTGGAGGGCAAAACCTACACGGTCAAAGACGGGGATATTTTAAATATCCGGTTTTCTGTCTGATCTGCCTGACTGCCTTTTTGCCGGCATACAGGTTCCCGGCAGGGGGGGGTGAGACGGAGCGTTTATTCCGGTGCATTGCCGTGGGCCTGGGTGAGACGTTCCTTGAGATATGCCAGCTGACCGGCATCATATCCATCCAGGTCAAAGCAGTATCCATCTTCTCCCAAAAGACCGCCGGGAATCAGGTCCCCTTTGTCATCCGGATCAGTGATCATGTCTCCATAAAAACACACTGACAGCCACCGGTTGTCAGGATCATCATCAATAACATCCACCATGGCGAACAGGGTTCGTTTATCTTGCTGTGCATGCCCGGGGCGGACCGAATAGCTGACGTTCGGCCTGGCCACAAATTCCATCCGGGTATGGTCAAAAGTTTTCATGTGGGCCAGCAGTTCTTCAAATGCCTGTCTGGCGCCGCTGCCGCTGTCCTGCCACTCTGAAACAAATTGTTCAAGCGCTGTCATGCCTTATTCCTTCATATGTTTTAACAGATGTCCCAGTTCCGGGAAGATCAGGGCGCTGCAGGCCAGTTTGCAGGCCTTGATGCTGCCCGGGATGCAGAATACCAGAATGTTTTTGAAAATGCCGGCCGTGGCCCGGGATCCGATGGCGGCGGAATCGATCTCCTCAAAGGAGAGCTGGGCAAACAAGGTACAAAATGCGGTGAGTTCCTTTTCAAAAAACGGCTTTACCGCCTCGATGGTGACATCTTTGGGGCTGATACCGGTGCCGCCGGTCATGATAACGGCATGGGGGGCAATTTTTTCAGCCACATGGGTCATCAGCTCCTGGATAGCAATGATATCGTCACTGACAACCTGGTGGACCACCACCTCGTGCCCCTCTTTTTTTGCCTGTTTTTTAATCCAGGCCCCGCTTTTGTCATCAGACAGCTTCCGGGTGGTGGATACACTGATAACCGCAACACGGATATGTTTTATCCCTGCTTTTTTATGTTCTGCCGTGCTCATTGAATGATTTCCTTGAATACCAGATCCTGTTTGTCATGTTCAGACACATGCACCTGGATGGTGTCCTGGTGTTCGGTGTCCACAAAAATACCCCTGTAGTCCGCCTGGATGGGCAGTTCTCTGTGTCCTCTGTCCACCAGGATGGCCAGTTCAATGCGGGCGGGCCGTCCAAAATCCATGAGCGCCTCCATGGCTGCCCGGATGGTTCTGCCGGTGTACAGCACATCATCCACCAGGATGATTGTTTTGTCATCCACGCAAAAAGGGATATCAGAGGGCCTGACAACGGGCTGGTGGCTGATTTTTGTCCAGTCATCCCTGTACATGTTGATATCCATGCTGCCCACAGGCAGGGTGACCCCCTCAATATGCCTGATTTTGTCTGCCAGGCGCTTGGCCAGAAAATCCCCCCGGGTCTGGATGCCCACCAGGGCCAGGTCTCCTGCTCCCCGGTGCGTTTCAATGATTTCATGAGCGATCCGGGAAATGATCCGCTTGAAATCCTGGTCATTGAGAATGGGTCGGGTCTGTTTCATGGGCTGCCTTTCATTTACAACAGGGTATACTGTTAAAAAAACATGTACCATCTTTTTCTTTGGGGGGCAATACCTTGATTTTCAGGGGAAGTCAGCTATAATGAACCCCATTGATGATCTTTGCCAGGGACGGGCGCCAATGGAACTTGACTGCACAGGGGTGATTCTGGCCGGGGGGAAAAACAGCCGGCTTCCCGGGAAAAAAAAGACCTTTCACAGGATCGGGGGCATCACCATGCTGGAAAGGCTTTGTACGCTTTTTTCAAAACTGTTTAAGGAAACCATTATTGTGGTGAATGAGCCCAAAGAGTTCATCGGACTGGACATGATGGTGGTCACCGACATTATTCCTGCCCGGTGTGTACTGGCAGGGCTTCATGCCGGACTGTTCTACTCCTCATACCCCCATGCCTATGTCACGGCCTGTGATATTCCCTTTGCCAGTGAACCGGTGACCCGGTACCTGGTCAACAAAGCAGCTCCCGGGGACCATGTGGTGATCCCCAGAACAGATGACGGTCTGGAACCCTTGTCAGCCGTGTATTCAAAAGAGTGCATCCCCCTGATCGAAAAGAGTTTGGAAAACCATATTTTTATGATTAAAAAGTTTTATAAAAAAAAACATGTAAAAGAGGTGCCGGTGTCGGTACTGAAAAAACTGGACCCGGACATGGGATTTATTTTTAACGTGAACACACCGGCGGATCTTGAAAAGGCCAGACAGATGGCAAAATGATAAGGAAAAACAAAATGAGTGTGACCATGGAACAGATGATGGCAAAAATAAAGGCGCATCCGGATTTTTCAAAAGCCGGCATGGTTCTGGCCCACAACGGGGTTGTCCGGGCGACTTCCAGGGACGGCCGGCCCGTGACCGGGCTGGAGATCCAGGTGGATCACGCAAAGCTGGAAAAGATTCTGGCAGCGGAACGGTCCAGGCCCGGGATCGTGGATATCCAGGTGTATATTCAGGAAAATAAACCATTGAAGGTGGGGGATGATGTCATGTTCCTGGTGGTGGCAGGCAATATCCGGGAAAATGTGATCAACACCCTCACCGACACCCTTAACCAGATCAAATCCCAAGTCACCCGCAAAACCCAGTTTTTTCAATAATGAACCTGTATATCAAGGAAACCCCATGACTGAATTTACCCACCTGGACAACCGGGGCCATGTGCGCATGGTGGATGTGGGACACAAGGACCAGACCATGAGAACCGCGGTGGCACAGGGTTTTATTACCATGCAGACCGACACCCTGGCCCGGATCACGGATGAAAAGGTGAAAAAAGGCAATGTTTTGGAAACCGCGCGGATCGCCGGGATCATGGCTGCCAAGAAAACTTCAGACCTCATCCCCATGTGCCACCCGTTGAACATCACCCATGCCGGAATTGAATTTTTTTTTGAGCCGGACACAAGCCGCATCCGTATCCAGGCCACCGTGTCTCTCACCGGCCGCACCGGAGTGGAGATGGAGGCGTTGACCGCAGTGTCTGTGGCAGGACTCACCATTTATGACATGTGCAAATCCTATGACAAAGCCATGGTGTTGTCACAGATCTGCCTGATATCCAAATCCGGGGGAAAAAGCGGCACCTGGCAGGCCAAAGATATTTGTGAAAACATGAACAGGCCGGTGTGACGGTATGGTGGTCTCCCTTGAGAACCTGGGGTACCTGGGGGCCGGGTTTGGCATGGGGGTGCTGGTCTGTGTGATCCTGGCCCGCACCGGGGTGCTGTTTTTCTCCACCCGGATGAAACAGCTGTCTGATCAGGCATTGTTTCAGCATGCCTCCCGGTTCATGGAGATGGCCGATAACTATTTCAAAGGGTATGTGCGGGAGGCGAAAAAGGATTTTTCCGTTCAGGGCCAGGCCCTCCGCCAGTCCATGGACCCGGTACGTCAGACCCTGGACCAGTATGAAACAAGGCTGCAAGCCATGGAGGCGGCCAGGGAAAGGGCCAATGGCGCCATTTTTGAAAAACTGGCCCAGATGGGTCGGGTGCAGCACCAGCTTCATCTGGAAACCGGCAACCTGGTCAAGGCCCTGCGCCTGCCCCATGTCCGGGGCAGATGGGGGGAGATCACCCTGAGAAAGGTGGCGGAACTGGCAGGCATGGCAAGGTATTGTGATTTTGCCGAACAGCCTGTCAAGGGAACAAAAAAAGGATCCCTGCGGCCGGACATGGTGGTGACCCTGCCGTCCAACCGGCAGATTGTGGTGGATGCCAAGGTGCCCCTCATGGCGTATCTGGATGCGCTGGAAGCCTCTGATGAACAAGAAAAACACGCCCGCATGGCAGACCATGCCCGCCAGGTGGCGGCCCATATCAACCAGCTGTCATCCAAAAACTATTCGCAGGCGTTTTCTCCGGCCCCGGAATTTGTGGTGCTGTTTATTCCTGGAGAAAATTTTTTTTCAGCTGCCTTGAGCCTTCAGCCGGATCTCATTGAGCAGGGTGTGAGAAAAGGGGTGATCCTGGCCACCCCCACCACCCTGATCGCTTTGTTGAAATCGGTGGCCTATGCCTGGCAGCAGAAAGAGGGGATTGAAAACGCTGAGGAGATCCGCACCCTGGGGGTAAAGTTGTACCGCCGCCTGTGTGCCATGGCAGAAAGCATGAACCATCTGGGCAAAGACATTGAAAAATGCGCCAAAAGCTTTAACCGCACCGTGAAGGTCATGGAAAAACAGGTCATGCCTCCGGCCCGGGACCTGGACCGGTTAGGGCTCGCCACCCGGGAACTGCCGGATCTGGAAACCATTGACCCGTCAGATGCCGGTACAACACCCTGTTTTTATGAAAGGCCCGACCATGAAGCGTGAAAGATGTAAAAAAAAAAATATAGGCAGATCATTGGGCCGGCGGCTGGGTGTGATCATGGCAGGCACAGCATTGCTCTGGCTGGCAGGCTGCGGTATTTTTGAAGACAAACCCCCTGGTGAGATCAAAGAGCATGCCTTAAAAATACTGGCAAAGAAAGAATTTCCCCATTTCATGGACAGCATGGATTTTTCAGGATTCCACCAGGCCCTGGCCCAGAGCCTGGCCTACTACCGCAGAGTGCCGGGATCCAGGATGGTTGCATTTGGCCCGGATCAATATACGGCCACCCATATGATCCGGTCCATTGAAACCCTTCAGGCGTTTGTGGACACAGGCCCGTCTGTGAAGGATCTCAACCGCTTTATCCAGGAACGGTTCCATGTGTATGAAAGCACGGCCAATGAAAACGGTCAGGTGCTGTTCACCGGATATTTTGAGCCCACCTACAGCGGGAGCCTGTTTTCAGATGAGCGGTTTCAATATCCGCTTTATCCGGTTCCCTCTGATCTTGTGGAAATAGATCTGGCTCTTTTTTCCGACCGGTACAAAGACCATGACCGGCTGAAAGGAAGGGTGGACAAAAACCGGGTGGTGCCCTATTTTTCCCGGCAGGCCATCAACACGATGCCTGATTTTTATCTGCGGGCTCCGCCGGTGGCCTGGCTGGAAAACCGGGTGGACCGGTTTTTTCTGGAAATCCAGGGTTCCGGCCGGATTCAAACCCCGGAAAATGAGATTATCCGGATACAGTATGCCGGTGTCAACGGCAACCGGTACCGGTCCATCGGCCGGTATCTGATCGACAATCAGGAGATCGCCAAAGAAAACATGTCCATGCAGGCCATCCGGCAATGGCTGGAAAACAACCCCCATCGCATGGATGAGGTGCTGCACCACAATGAAAGTTTTGTGTTTTTTAAAATCGGCACGGGCGGACCTTTGGGCAATATCGGTGTGACATTGACCCCTTTGCGGTCCATGGCCACCGATTACCGGATATTTCCAAAAGGAGCGCCCGGTTTTATTGAAACCCGGCTGCCTGATCCTTCCAACCCGCCGGGTCTGGTTCAAACCTTGGCTAAAAAGGTGCAGTCCGGGCCGGATAGCGCGGTTGATCCGGAACAATGGCCGCGCGTTTCACTGTTTGTCATGAACCAGGACACAGGCGGAGCCATCCGGGGTCCGGCCCGGGCCGATCTGTTCTGCGGCAGTGATGATTATGCCCGGTTTGCGGCAGGCCATATGAATGTGCGGGGGAAAATCTATTTTCTGGTGATCAGATAACGTAAGGTCAGCGCCAGATGATGTTGCAGGAACAAAACAAAAGAGTGATCTGTGTGCCCGGCTGGAGCCCCATTGCAGCAGCCTGATCAGTTGCTGTGCCCAGCATGACACTCATCTCTCCCATGGCGATGGTGGCCATGATCTGCCGGTTCTGCCCGGTAAGGTGCATGGACTGCACCTGCCCCTTGATCCGGTTGTCAATTTCATGGCTGGTTTCACCGGTTGTGCCCAGACAGATGTTTTCTTGCCGGATCACCGCAGTTTTTGCTGCACCTGACCTGGCAGGCAAAAGAATGGTCTGGCCGTCTTCCAGTTGTTTTGTCCATGCCTGGCCCGGGTGCTCAGGGGGGATATAAGGGCCGGGAATAATGATTTCCCGGCCCGTGGCAAAGAGGGTGCCGCTGCTGATCGATATCTGGGTGTCGCTGCAGTCAAACAGCCAGGCCAGGTCATGGCTGGCAATGACCAGGGTGGTGCCCCAGTCCCGGCGGGCGGCCAGTGATGCCGTGCGGATCAGGGCCGCGCTCCGGGTGTCTACGCTGGCAACCGGTTCATCCAGCAGCAGCACCTCTGGTTTGAGGATGAGCCGGGCTGCCAGGGCCACCCGCTGGGCCTCGCCCCCGGACAGCTCATGCCACTGGCGGAATGCAAACTGGTCAAAGGTTAGTCCCACACTGTCCAGGGCGCGGCAGACCCTTTGTTTCAGGTCTTTGATGTCCTGCCGGATCTTGAGGCCATAGGCGATATTGTCAAACACAGACCGCTTGAGCAGATAGGGTTTCTGGGTCACCAGGGTGACCTTGGATCTGATTTTCGGTGAAAACGGGTATTCGGGCCGGCCGTTAAAAAAAATACAGCCGGAAGAGGGGGGTATGGCAAAGGCCAGCAGCTTGAGCAGGGTGGTTTTGCCTGACCCGTTGGGGCCCATCAGCCCGGTTATGGATCCTTTGGGGATCTCCAGGTGTTTAATGTCTATCACTTTTTTGTCTCCAAAAAAATGGGTGACCTGATCCAGGCGGTATGCAAAAGAAGTGCGGGTCATTGTTTCCTCAGAAAAGACAGGCAGATATTGACACAAAAAGCGATGGCAATGAGGACCATCCCCAGTGCCATGCCGTCGGCAAACATGCCCTTGTTGGTTTCAAGGGCAATGGCGGTGGTGATGGTGCGTGTGTGGTATTTGATATTGCCCCCCACCATCATGGAGATCCCCACTTCTGTGAGAACCCTGCCATAGGCGGTGACAGCGCCGGCCAGAATCCCATACCGCACCTCCCACAGGCAGGTACGCAAAATGTGGTGTCTGGCAGCCCCCAAAGAAACCAGGGTCAGCTTCAGGTCGGAATCGATGTTTTCCACAGTAGCGGCGGTGATGGCAATGACAATGGGCAGTGCCAGAAGGGTCTGGCCCATGGCAATACCGGTGAGGGTGAACAGCAGGTTTAAGTCACCCAGGGGCCCCTGGCTGGAGATAACAGCATAGATAATCAGGCCCACAGAAACTGTGGGCAGCGCCAGAAGGGTGTCCACCAGGGTTTTTATGTGGCGTTTGCCCGGAAAATTAAAATATCCCAGGGCAAACCCCGCAGGCAGCCCTGCCGCAAGGCTCAATGCCATGGCAATGGTGGACACCTTCAATGTGGCGGATATGGCTGAAAAAGTGGCCGGATCAAGGTGGATCAGCAAAAAGACCGCCTTGACAAAGCCCTGGGTAATAAACTCCATTTTTACCGGTCTTTTAAAAACAGGTCATGGTATTCATCTTCTGAAATATGACGTTTCAAAAAATCATTGATAAACAGGTAGACCGTTTCCAGTTCCGCGTCAGACAACCGTGGCAGAAAAGTTTCCATGAAACGGTCTTCAGAAAATTTTTGCAGATAAAACATAAGGGTCTGTTCATCGGTTTGCCTGTCCATGCCAAATGCACCAAGCCCCTTGTAGTTGTGGATAAATTCATGGGTATCTTTTTTCATTTCTGTCTCCTGGTCAGGCTCTTGTAAATGTTTTCACTGCCTGTTTTAACCTGATATATCTTATGAAGCAAGCCTTGACAAACGCATTTTATCTGATTTAATGATTGCATAACACTGTCCTAATGCAATTCTAGCAATAAAAAGATAAAAATATCATGAACGCGGCAAAATGTGCTGCACAATAACAAAAAAAACAGGTGCCTGCACCTGTAGCATCCCTGATTTACCTATCATCTGGAGGAATCATGACAACCCATCTGCACCGGGCAATGGACAAGATTAAAAAACAAATTCTTTCCCTGGGTGCCCTGGTGGAGGACCGGTTTAAAAAATCCATTGAAGCGGTCCGCACAAAAAATCTTAAACTGGCCCAGTTTATCATAGACTCAGATTTTGAAGTGGATGAACAGGAAATTGAGGTGGAAGAAGAGTGCCTCAAGATGCTGGCACTGTATCAGCCTGTGGCAACAGACCTGCGCCTGATTGTGGCGGTGATCAAGATCAACAATGATCTGGAGCGTATTGCAGACTATGCTGTGAATATTGCCAGGCGGTTTAAAACATCTTCGCAGGATCCCAACCGGTTTGGATATGACTATACCGCCATGGCAGAACAGGCTGCCGCCATGCTTAAATTAAGCCTGGATGCCCTGGTGGGCATGGATGTGGCCATGGCCTGGTCGGTTCTGGAAATGGATGATGATGTCAATACCATGAGAGATGATGCCTACCGCACCATGAAAGCCGATATCCGTGCCCATCCTGATATGGTGGCGGAAATTATCAACATGTATCTGATTTCCCGGCATATAGAAAGGATAGGGGACCACACCACCAATATTGCCGAAGAGGTGATCTACCTTATTGAAGGGGATATCATACGCCATACCTGAATATGCCGGCAGTCTGTTCACGGGGCCGGCAGCGCCTGGTACCACACAAAAACGATCCATAAAAAAATAATACAGGACAAAGACCAATGCCCAGGGAAACCATATTGATTGTAGATGATGAAGAAGATATTGTTGAACTGATCAGATACAATCTCAAAAGCGAGGGATATACCATTCTCACCGCCGGCACCGGAGAGCAGGCCATCAAGATTGCCAGACAGTCCCGGCCGGACCTTATTGTACTGGATCTCATGCTCCCGGGAATCGACGGCCTGGAGGTAACCCGTTATTTGAAAAACAATGATCAGACAGCACAGATTCCCATTGTGATGGTCACGGCAAAAGGGGAGGAATCAGATGTGGTCACCGGTCTGGAACTCGGGGCCAATGACTATATCTCCAAACCCTTCAGCCCCCGGGAACTGCAAGCCAGGATCCGTGCCATTCTGAGGCGCCGCAGAAAAACCGGTGAAACAGATACCCCGGCCGGTATCTGCCAGGCAGGAGACATGGTCATTGACCGTGCCAGGCACGTGGTCACCATCCAGGGAGAACCGGTGGATCTGACCCTGTCTGAATTTGAACTGCTTTGTTTTCTGGTGGACAAGAAAGGCTGGGTGTTCACCAGGGGCCAGATTATGGATGCCATTCACGGGGAGAACTATGCGGTGACAGAAAGAAGCGTTGATGTGATTATTGTGGGACTGAGAAAAAAATTAAAAACCCGTGCATCCTATATTGAGACAGTCAGGGGTGTCGGGTACCGGTTTAGAGACCAATGATAAAAAAACAGAAACTGATCTGGCAGATATTTCCTTTTTTTTTGATCATCATTATTGTGTCCCTTTCCCTGGA
>JAIPDY010000073.1 GCA_021737445.1 Desulfotignum sp. | reverse complement strand
AGACATCCGGCAAATCATTGAAACCGCTCGAGAAAAGCGCAGTTTGTTCAAAAAAAGGACCCTGCTGTTTGTGGATGAGATTCACCGGTTCAACAAATCCCAGCAGGACGCGTTCCTGCACCATGTGGAAACCGGGCTCATCACCCTGGTGGGGGCCACAACGGAAAACCCCTCTTTTGAGGTGATTCCTGCCCTGGTGTCCCGGTGCCGGGTGTTTGCCCTCAAAGGCCTGGAACCTTCCCATATCCGGCAGATCCTGGTCCGGGCTTTGACAGACAAAACCTGCGGCCTGGGATGGGACAGGGACCGGTTTGCACCAGATGCCCTGGACGGCATGGCCCGGGCCGCGGACGGGGATGCCCGCATCGCCCTGGCCAGCCTTGAAACCGCTGCCCTGCATTTTCAGGACAAACCTGTTATCAGTGTAAAAGACCTGGAAGCGGTGGTGGATAAAAAAGCGCTGCTCTATGACAAGGCAGGAGAAGAGCATTTCAATCTGATCTCAGCATTTATCAAAAGCATGCGGGGCAGCGACCCGGATGCCGCCATCTACTGGCTGGCCCGCATGCTCACAGCCGGAGATGACCCTTATTACCTGATTCGCCGCATGGTCAGGTTTGCCACAGAAGATGTGGGCATGGCTGACCCCGGGGCACTGACCATGGCCCTGAACGCCGGGGAATCCTTCCGCCTTCTGGGACGGCCGGAAGGGGACGGGTCCCTATTCCAGGCAGCGGTGTACCTTGCCACCGCCCCCAAAAGCAATGCGGTTTACGCTGCCCAGAAAAAAGTGAGCGACCTGGTGCACACAAGCGGATACCAGCCGGTGCCCCTGCATATCCGCAACCCTGCCACAAAGCTGATGAAAGAGATGGGATATGGCAAAGGATACCAGTATGCCCATGACCATCCCGGCGGGTATGCCCCCCAGTCCTATCTGCCGGATGCCTTAGATGGACAGCGCCTGTATTTTCCCACGGACAGGGGATATGAAAAGATCGTGAAGCAGCGCCTGGAGGCCTGGCTTGCATTGCGGGACAACAGCCGAAAAGCTAAAACCTAAGAGCTAAAACCTAAGAGCTAAAAGTTAAGAGCTAAAAGTTAAGAGGCTACCCCCAGGTCGGTATTTTTCAAAAATATGCCCGGGTGATGCCTTGTGCAGCATTGTATTTCAGGCGGACGGTCCGGCCCATCATGTCATGGCCGGTCAGGGCTGCAAACAGATCCGGGTCATCCGGGGTGTTGGCCACAAAGCGCAGACCCTGGCTGGTGCGGCCGTAGATCACCCCGTAGGCCGGGGTGTGATCCGGATGGTATACAACAGTATAGGTCTCAACAACACCTTTGCCTGCAGGTGTTTCGTCAACAGGCACCGGGGGGGAGCCTGCCAGGCTGTCTTTGGTATCTTCCATGTCCATAGAGGCCAGGCTTTTTTGGGGCCGCATGGAACTGTAGATGCCTGCAGCATGTTTGTGCATGAACCATCCCAAAGCGGTCACAAGGCCGGTGCGGTATTTTCCGTTGGCAATATGGTCTGCCAGGGTGGCCACGGCATGCAGGTTGTAATTGTTGCCCGGTCCGCCGAAAAACCCCAGGCCGCCGGTAATGGTCAAAGGCCGGGGATCGGTGTCTGCAAGGTTTGCCATTTTTCTGGCAATGGACACGGCACAGGGAAAACAGGAATAAAAATCAAAGCAGTCCATCTGGTCCAGGGCCAAGCCTGACCTGTCCAAAGCTTTGTCCACAACCGCCTTCATGGGCGGGCTGGCAGTGAAATCACTTTTTTCAACCAGGAACCGCTGGCGGTCCCGGGTATATCCGCCCCCCATGAAATACACCGGTCGCAGGTCTTTTTGCCGGCAGGTGGCAGCTGTTTTTTCCGACATGAGAATCACGGCAGCTGCCTGGTCCACCGTGATAAAGGCATTCATGAATTTGTTGTAGGGAAATGCAATGGGCCGGTTGTTGGGTCCGGGGGTGATGATCTCTTCAGCTGTTTTCACGGTTCTGGTCCATGCATGGGGGTGGGCGGCCGCCACCTGGCTGAATTGCGACCACATCTTTCCGGTTTTTTCAAGATGGGCTGTCAGATCCAGGCCGGATGCATGCCACAGGGCGGTTTCAAACAGGGCAAACCCCTGCATGGGATGCTGGATGCCGTGGCGGTTTTCCAGCAATGTGGACCCAATGGCATCATCTCCTGCATAATCTTCGGGTATGCCCTGGAGCAGGGCGCTTTCAGGCCGTCTGCCTGTCTGGTTGTGCCGAACATAGGCTTCGGCCCCCACCACCAGCACCATGTTCAGCGCGTTTCCGGCGATCATGGCGGATGCCTGGTTGATCAGGGTCTGGGGGGAGTTGCCCCCGATTTTGGAGATATGGGAAAATCCGGGGCTTGCCCCCAGGTGCTTTGCTATCTGGCCCGGTACATCCGGGTAGTGGGCGCTCAGGGGCCTGACAACCATGATGCCGTCCAGCCGGGAGAGCAAAGAGGGGTCTGCAAGTTTTTTTCCGGCTGTTCTGGCGGCCTGGACCATGAGGCCCATGACATCTTTGGGAAGCTCTGCCTGTTTGGGCTGGGTGACCTGGCCCCAGCCTGCCACCACAACGTGTGTAGTCATATAACCTGTCCTTGAAGGTAAAAATCTATCTGCATAAATTGCAACAGTCTTGCGCAAATAGCGCTGTTTGTCAATTGCAGCCCGGTTTGCATAATTTCTTGTTTTTTATGTGACTGTCTGTTATGGACCTTGGGATGGATATGGTATAGTTAAAATGTAACTTTTGTTTAAAAAGAACAGTGCGGTGAGCTGCAAACTGTAATGTAGCAAAAAAATCAACAAGTGTGGAGGTATAAAATGAAAAACGTGGTCATTGTAAGCGGGGTCAGAACCCCGGTGGGCTCTTTTGGCGGATCTTTAAAGAATGTACCTGTGGTGGATCTGGGCACCTGTGTCATGAAAGAGGTGTTCAAACGGGTGGGCCTGCGGCCGGCTGTTGATGAAGCACAGGCCTCTTTTTCCCCAGATTCCCTCAAAAACCAGGGGATGATCGACCTTGAAAAAAAGGGGTATGACTATGATGACAGCCTGACAGAACTGTTTGTGGATGAGGTTATCATGGGCAATGTACTCCAGGCCGGCCAGGGACAGAACACCGCCCGCCAGGCCATGATAAAGGCAGGGCTGCCCCGGTTTACCACAGCGTTTACCATCAACAAGATCTGCGGATCAGGCCTGAAAGCCATTGCCCTGGGTGCCCAGGCCATTATGGCCGGACAGGCGGATGTCATCCTTGCCGGGGGCCAGGAAAGCATGAGCAATGCGCCCATGGCACTGTTAAGGGCCAGGTGGGGACACCGCATGGAACTCACCGGCCAGGGTCCTGTCCATGATCTCATGGTTTTTGATGGATTATATGAAATTTTTTACGGGTACCACATGGGCCTGACCGCTGAGAACATCGTGGACAAATACGGCATCACCAGAGAAGAACAGGATCAGTTGGCACTGCTCAGCCACAACCGGGCAATGGCTGCTGTCAAGGACGGCACCTTTGCAAAAGAGATCGTGCCCGTGACCATAACCTCCCGCAAGGGGGACATTGTTGTGGATACAGATGAGCGGCCCATGGAAACCAGCATGGAAAAGCTGGGAAAACTGCGGCCGGCATTTAAAAAAGATGGCAGTGTTACGGCGGGTAATGCATCAGGTATCAATGACGCGGCCGCGGCAGTGCTGCTCATGTCTGAAGAAAAAGCAGATGCACTGGGGCTTGAAAAACTGGCAAGGATCAAAGCTTTTGCCTCCGGCGGCCTGGATCCTGCCTACATGGGACTGGGCCCGGTTCCGGCAGTGAAAAAGGTTTTGAAACAGACCGGCATGACCGTGGGTGACCTGGATCTTATCGAACTCAATGAAGCCTTTGCTGCCCAGGCCATCGGGTGCATGCGGGAACTGAACATCGATGTGGAAAAACCCAATGAACTGGGGTCAGGCATCTCCATCGGCCACCCCATCGGATGTACCGGTGCCAGACAGATGGTCACAGCCATCAATCAGATGCAGCGCAAAGGATATGCCACAGGGCTCATATCCATGTGTATCGGCGGCGGCATGGGCATGGCCATGGTCATTGAAAGGTAAGTTTATCCTTTACTTGGATGCACAAAAATGGTAAGAATTGCAAATCAGATTCAGCGGTTATCCGCTGAAAAATCACATGCATGAAAAGGTGTTTTACTATGGATATACCAAGGAAACTGGGCATACTCATCTATATGGCCGTACCTGCCATCATCGGCGGTGGAATTGTCTACCATTTTTTCGGCAGTTTTGTTCAAGTGGTGATTTTTGAAATTCTTTTGGTGCTGGCTGCCCTGGGAATAATCAGCAGCTGACCGTTGCGGTGTTTTTTTGTGTAAAGCCGTTTTTGTGCAATATTGTCGTTGCATGCTGCGGCTTTACACTGTTTTTGAATACGTAAGAATTTCTTCTTAACGTCAACGTGGTGATATCTTGGAGCAGACCGTTTTTCAAAGAGGGGTGTTTTTCTTTTTTCTGGCGCTGTTCTGCATATCCATTTTTCTGCTGGGAAATCTGTTTGCCCCCTTTACCGCCACCATTGTCCTCGGGGTGGTGATCACCAATATTTTCAGGCCGGTTTTCAATCTGTTTGTAAAAAAGCTGTCCATGCGCATGGCAGCGGTGGTCACATGTGTTGTTATCTTTTGTGTGGTGTTTATTCCTGTGGTGTTTATGGTGGGGATCTTGTCCAAAGAAGCTCTGGGACTGTATAATCTGGCCAGGGATGCCGTTTTTTCAAACCAGCTGATCCAGCTGCTGGAAAACACCCGGGCCCTGGACCGGATCAATGACCTTCTGGCACGGGCAGGGGTGCAAAAGACGATGTCCTGGCAGGAGCTGCTTTCCCCTGTATCGGAACTGGGAAAAATGGTGGGGTTCTCATTGTTTCAGCAGGCCAGATTCATCACCTCAAATTTGCTGAACCTGGTGTTTTACTTTTTTCTCATGCTCATTGTGGTGTTTTACATGTTCATGGACGGGCACCGGTTCATTCAGTACCTGTATGACCTGTCACCCCTCCAGGATGTGCATGACAAAAAACTGTTTGAAAAATTCAATGAAATGGCAGGGGCGGTTCTCATTGGAAACGGCCTGGGCGGATTGATCCAGGGGACTGCCGGCGGGTTGCTGTTCTGGTTTCTGGGACTGAATTCCCCGTTTTTGTGGGGCGTGATCATGGGATTCATGGCATTTTTACCCATTGTGGGCATTGGCATTGTCCTGGTTCCCACGGCAGTATTTTTTCTGCTGGAAAGTTCGGTGATAACCGGTATTGGCATCCTGGTATTTTACGGCGTGCTTTCCTGGGGAATCGAATATATTTTTAAACCCAAACTGGTGGGGGACCGGGTGGCCATGCACCCGCTCATCGTGTTTTTTGCCATTATCGGCGGGTTGCAGGTGTATGGATTGATGGGCATCATTTACGGCCCCTTGATCGCAACCCTGTTTTTGACACTTTCAGACATATATTTTTCCAGTTTTCAATCCATGGTTGAGCCGGCAAAAGCAAAACAAATTAATTCATTTTCGGAGTAAATATTTAGATGATCCTAAAAGAGACCAATCCGACCAGTATCGAGAAGGAGATGAAACAGTCCTATCTTGAGTATGCCATGAGCGTCATCATCGGCCGGGCGCTCCCGGATGTGCGTGACGGGCTTAAACCCGTGCACCGGCGGGTATTGTATGCCATGCAGCAATTGCGCAACGACTGGAACAAATCCTATAAGAAATCCGCGCGCATTGTGGGTGATGTGATCGGTAAATATCACCCGCACGGCGATTCTGCCGTGTATGACACCATTGTGCGCATGGCCCAGGATTTTTCATTGCGGTATACCCTGGTGGACGGACAGGGCAACTTCGGGTCTGTGGACGGTGATTCACCTGCTGCCATGCGGTACACGGAAATCCGCATGCGTAAACTCTCCCACCAGATGCTGGCTGATCTGGAAAAAGAGACCGTGGATTTTATTCCCAACTATGATGAAACCCTGGAAGAGCCGGTGGTTCTTCCCACCCGGTTCCCCGCACTGCTGGTGAACGGTTCCTCTGGAATAGCCGTGGGCATGACCACCAACATTCCGCCCCATAATATCAGGGAAGTGGTGGACGGGCTCAAGGCCCTGATCGACAACCCGGATATGGGGATCCGGGACCTGATGGATCACATTCCGGGCCCGGATTTTCCCACCTGGGGCCATATATACGGCACCAAAGGCATTTATGAGGCCTACAGCAGTGGCCGGGGAATCATTACCCTGCGGGCCAGAGTGGAAGTGGAGGAAAACAAAAAGACCGGCCAGGAAACCATTGTGGTCACGGAACTTCCCTACCAGGTGAACAAGGCAAAACTGGTGGAAAAAATTGCCGAACTCATGCGGGAAAAAGTGATCACAGGGGCCTCTTTTGTCCGGGATGAATCCGACCGCCAGGGCATGCGGATTGCTGTCGGCCTCAAGCGGGACCAGATAGCCGAAGTGGTGATCAATCAGCTGTATAAACATACCAATCTTCAGACATCTTTTGGCATTATTTTTTTGGCCGTGGTGAACAACCGGCCTGAACTGCTCACCCTGAAGGATATTCTGGTGCATTTTATCGAGCATCGGAAAAACGTCATTATCCGGCGGACCCGGTATGATCTCAGAAAGGCTGAAGAGCGGGCCCATATTCTGGAGGGATTAAAGATCGCTCTGGATCATCTGGATGAAGTGGTGGCCCTGATCAGAAGGTCCCGGTCCCCGGAAGAAGCAAAAACAGGATTGATCAACACCTTTGATCTGACACCGGTTCAGGCACAGGCTATTCTGGATATGCGGCTCCAGAGGCTCACCGGTCTTGAGCAGGAAAAAATAATCAGTGAATATAGCGCCCTGCTCAAAGATATTGCCTGGTTCAGGGAGATTCTGGCCAGTGAGCAGGTGGTCAAGGGGTTGATCAAAGATGAACTCACTGAACTCACCGAAGAATTTGGTGATCAGCGCCGCACACAGATTGTTGAAAGCACGGCAGATATCAGCATAGAAGACCTGATTGCGCAAGAAGATATGGTGGTAACCGTGACCCGGTCCGGGTATATCAAACGCAATCCGGTGACCCTGTATGCCAGCCAGCACCGGGGAGGCAAGGGAAAAACCGCCATGGGAACCAAAACAGACGATTTTGTGGAACATCTGTTTGTGGCCTCCACCCATGCCACGGTCTTGTTTATCACCAATTTTGGCAAGGTGTATCAGTCCAAGGTATATGAACTGCCCATGGCAGGCCGGTCCAGCCTGGGCAAGGCCATTGTCAACCTTTTGCAGTTTGAGCAGGGAGAAACCCTTGCCACCCTGCTCACGGTGGATAGCTTTGTGGAAAACTGGTATGTGGTCATGGCCACCCGCAAGGGAAGGGTGAAAAAAACCGATCTTATGGCATATTCCAGACCCCGGACAGGCGGGTTGATCGGTGTGAAGCTGGCCCCGGGTGATGAGCTGATTGCGGCCCGCATCACCGACGGCAGCATGGATGTTTTTTTGGGATCAGACGGCGGCAAGGTGATCCGGTTCCATGAATCAGATGTCCGGGCAACCGCCAGGGGATCCATGGGTGTCCGGGGCATGCGCATTGCAGATGATTCCCAGGTGGTGGGAATGGAAGTGCTGGGCGCCCAGCAGACCCTTTTGACTGTAACGGAAAACGGTTATGGCAAGCGCACTGCAGTTGAAGAGTACAGGGCCCAGACCCGGGGAGGCAAAGGGGTTTTTTCCATTAAAACCTCCAGACGAAACGGCAAAATGGTCTCCCTGGCCCTGGTGGATGACAATGACGAACTCATGATGGTGACTGATAAGGGAAAATTGATCCGCACCGATATCAGCGGCATCAATATCATTTCCCGCAATACCCAGGGTGTAAGGCTTATTAACCTGGGGTCCGGAGAAAAGCTCATCGGTATTGCGCGGCTTTTTGAAGAAGAAGGAGAGGCCCAAGACCTTGATTCAGAAATCCAGCCAGATGACGGAGACGACGACCCGCGTTAAGCAGGCCCATAAAGGTGAAGGACACCGCAAAAGATTGCGGGACCGGTTTTTTGCCGGAGGACTTTCCGGGTTCCATGATTATGAGGTGCTTGAGCTGTTGCTGTCTTTGAACACCCCCAGAAAAGACTGCAAACAGACAGCCAAGGATCTGTTAGGACAATTTAAAAGTTTTCAGGCGGTGCTGGAAGCTGATGTAACCGACCTGTGCCGTGTGCCGGGAGTCGGTCCTGTTAACAGCCTGGGCATCCGTCTGATTAAAGCGGTGGCAGACCGTTATCTGGCGGCAAAAATTTTTGAAAGAAATGTGGTAAACAATCCGGATGATCTGCTGAACTATCTGAACCATACTATCGGGTTCAAGGGCAGAGAACATTTTGCCGGGGTTTTTCTGGATGCCAAAAACAGGGTCCTGGCATCGGAAATTCTGTTTTCCGGCAGTCTGACCGCCAGTGCGGTCTACCCCAGGGAAGTTGTTATCAAAGCACTTGGGTATCAGGCAGCAGCTGTAATTTTTGCCCATAATCATCCATCCGGGGATGTAACACCTTCGGCCAGTGACAAGGATATTACCCGAAAATTATTGTTTGCCCTGGGGTTTGTGGGCATCACCGTCCATGAGCACTTGATTGTGGGCAGTCAGGGGGTTTACAGTTTTGCTGCCCAGGGCCTGATCGCACAATTTCAAAAGGAATTTAAATTAGCTGATGACACCGGAAAATGATAAACAGCCACCATGTTTTGGTAACCTTGAGAAAGTGTTTCCCATGCAGGAAAACGGGTTGAGACGTACACCGGAAGACTGTTTTTACCATTGCCCGGTAAAAACCCGGTGCCTGCGTCATGCCATGGCCACCAAAGACGGGGTCAAAGTGGAAGAGGAATTGATTGACCGCAGTGAGCAGGCCGGGATAATGAACTTTTTTGAACGCTGGTCCAGGAAAAAACAGGTACACCGGCGAATCCGGATCAGGGAAAAAAAGGAGGAGTAAATGAAATCAGTCAGGGATGTAAAGGTTGAGGGCAAACAGGTGTTTGTTCGTGTGGACTACAACCTGCCCATGGATGCGCATGGCCGTATCACCGATGACAACAGGATACGGCAGACCCTGGATTTGATCCACCATCTGAAGGAGCGGCAGGCCAAAATTATCCTGGCATCCCATTTGGGCCGGCCCGGGGCCGGGTATGATGAACGGCTCAGCCTGGCCCCGGTGGCCGGGCATCTGTCTGAGCTTCTGGGACAGCCGGTGTTGTTTGCCAAAGACTGCATCGGTAAAGCTGTTCAGAGCCAGGTGGGAAAAATGCAAAACGGTGATATCCTGATGCTGGAAAACCTGCGTTTCCATGACCAGGAAAAATCCAATGATGCCGGGTTTGCCAAAGAACTGGCCAGGCTGTGTGATGTATATGTAAACAATGCCTTTGCCGTATCCCACCGGGATCAGGCATCGGTTACCGGCATGGTTGCCCATGTACCGGTAGCAGTGGCCGGATTTCTGCTTGAAAAAGAGATGAATGCATATGCTGATGCATTTAAAAATCCCAAAAGACCTCTGATGGCAGTGATCGGGGGTGCCAAAGTGTCAAGCAAGCTGGTGGCCCTGGAAAACCTGATCAATCTGGTGGATCAGATACTCATCGGCGGGGCCATGGCCAATACTTTTCTGCTCAGCAGGGGGATTGATACCAAAGATTCTCTGGTGGAAAACGATCTGACGAATACGGCAGGCAAAATTCTTCAAAAAGCCACGGAAAAGGGTGTCCATTTGATGCTGCCCCAGGATTTGATCGTTGCTGATGCATTTGCGCAAACTGCTAAGAAAAAGACCGTTGCCCTGGATGCTGTTCCAGATGGGTGGATGGCCATGGATATCGGCCCCAAGACCATTGAACAGTTCAGTCAGGCCGTGGCCGGAGCAAAGACCATTGTGTGGAACGGTCCCATGGGGGTGTTTGAGATGCCACCATTTATGGCAGGCACCTGTGCGGTTGCCCGGGCCATTGCCGGTGCCGATGCCTTCAGTGTGGTGAGCGGCGGCGATACCGGGCTGGCAGCCAAAAAGTGCGGTGTTGTGGATCAGGTTTCCTATGTGTCCACAGGCGGCGGTGCCTTTTTACACTTGATGGAAGGAAAGCAGCTGCCGGGGGTCACCGCCCTGGGCTAACCCAATTAAAGGGAGGGATGATGGTTGCGTTTTGTAAGAAAAGAGAATGCCTGAGCAGGGAAGACCGGTTGAGAAGATCCTATTATGAAGTACTGCGGGATGAACTGGATCAGTTTGTCATTGGCTATTCTCTGGTGGGATCTTATAATAATTTTCTGCGCATGAAAACCCCTTATCCGTTTGTGGAACTGCGGGAACTCAAACCCAGGGCCAGAATTCCCTCCATTGAATTTGATGCCCAGAACTCTTTTTTGATCATATTCTGTGAAGATGCTGTTGATGACAAGCACAAAAAATATATCCGGTATTTTGATGCCAACAAAACCACCAAAACCAACCTGCTGCGCCATAAATATTTTCCCAATGTGGAGAATTTCAACCGGAACATCAAATATTTTGAAACCGACCAGTTTTTTGCCCTGCTCAGGTCGCTTCTGCCTGTGGATTATGCCCTGCTGATCCAGCGCAGCCGTCAGACCCGTGTTCAGTATGCCCTGACCCATTTTCATGTCCGGGTGGACTGGCCCATTGCTGAAGCATCAGAGGATCTGGCCAAAGACCTGCGGTATATCTCCAAGGATCTGTATGAAAAAGGGGATAAATATGCCGAGGACCTTCAGAAGAAACTGTTTGAATATTACGGGGTTCCGGTGATGTCAGGGGGCAGGCGTACCGCCGCCATTGTGGCGGCACAGTATTTCAGACAACTGGACGGCATCACCACTGTGTATGTGTCTTCCAGTGAATCCAGAAATCTGCTGCGCATTGATGAAAAAGGGGTATCCAAGGCGGTTCTGGTGAAAGTGCCTGAAGACAAGATAAAATCGTTGGCTGAACTGGGAAATATGTCCCGGAACAGTTTTGGCAAAAACTATGTGGTGGCCCGCTACCGCAAAAGCGTTGTGTGCATATTAAACGTCCGGTACGATTACACCTCCCATGCACTGCCTTCGGAGGGCGGAAGGCTCAGGGAGGTCAAGCCGGATGCCAACTGGCTCACAGTGGCTCAAGAGCATATCCTGCCGAAGCCTTCAGTGCTGCACCGGGCCCCTATCCCATTTAAAATGATTTACACCTCTGATTGATTCATCCCGCCCGGCCGTGTGTTTTCAAAGTTTTTTGAGCATGGCGGTTTCATCGCAGTTGGGAAAACTTACGCAGCCGATGCAGTCAGACCATACTTTTATGGGAAGATCGTTCTTGTCAATCACAGTGAATCCGAACCGCTGAAAAAAGCTGGGCCGGTAAGTCAGGGTGAATAAATCTTTAATTTTGAAATAAAATGCCTCCTGAATGGCCCGTTCAGTGAGCAGGGTCCCGATACCTTTGCCTGTGTGTTCAGGATTCACGGCCAAAGACCGGATTTCAGCCAGGTCTTCCCAGCAGAACTGAAGGGCGCAGCACCCTGTGACCTGACAAGTGTTCTGATCTTCAAATACCCAGAAATCCCTTAAATGGTCATACAGCTTGCTCAACGGCCGGGCCAGTAATTCCCCCCGCTTATTGTAAAGCTGGAGTAAAGCGTGGATGGTATTCACATCATCCAGTATGGCTTTGCGTATCATCATACTATCCTAAAAAAATTGGCAGATGTCATATTTTACACACAATATCATGGACAAAACACTGGTGTGCCAGTTTTAATATGGCCCGGGTATTTGGCTGCGCCTGTTCAAGGGGTTTTCCTTCAGGGCTGTATAAAGCCCTGACAGCTGATTTTCTGGTGGGAGCCAAAGGAGACAGGACATATACCTGGTCTGTCAGGCAGATTTTGTTTCTGATATCCACCAGGTGACAGCCGTCATCCAGCGATTCCAGTATCGTTCCGATATAGCTGTGAATCTGGCCCTGGTGGGTATTTTTGTAATTGGGAGACCCGGTCTCCGGCGTGTTAAAAAAAAATCCGGTACTGTATTCTCTGTGATAAATTCTGGAAAGTTCATCCAGCCATTGGGGGTTCATGGTGTAATTTTTTGGGGCAGCCATGTAAGTATCAATGGCATCACGGTATGTCTTGACCACAGCCGCCAGGTAATGGACACCTTTCATACGTCCTTCGATTTTAAGGGAGGTAACCTTGCATTGGATCAGCTCAGGAATATGTCCGATCATGCACAGGTCTTTTGAATTAAACAGATAGGTTCCTCTGGAGTCTTCAGCCACAGGATAAAATTCATGAGGCCGCAGTTCTTCCGTGAGTGCATACCGCCACCGGCACGGATGACTGCACAAACCCCGGTTGCTGTCCCGGTTGGTCAAAAAAGTGCTCAACAGACACCGTCCGGAATAGGAGATGCACATGGCCCCATGAACAAATATTTCCGTTTCAATGTTTGTGTTTCCGGTGATGTAAAAAATTTCTTTCAGCGAAAGCTCTCTGGCAAGATTGACCCGCTTGATACCCAGGGATTGCCAGAAAAGAGCACTGCTGCAACTGGTGGTGTTGGCCTGGGTGCTCAGGTGGATATCAACATGGGGGATGATTTTGCGGGCCAGCAGGATAATGCCTGGATCAGATACAATAACCGCATCCGGATGGATTTTGCCGATGGTCTCAAGAAAAGCTGTAATACCCTTTTGTTCCTCATTGCGCGAATAGATGTTGCATGCCACATACACTTTGGTATTGCAGGAATGGGCCAGTGCCACAGCCCGGGCCAGCTGATCATCTGTAAAATTGCCGGAAAAATTTCTGAGGCTGAAATCCTTGCCTGCCAGATAAACCGCGTCTGCACCATAACGGATGGCAATTTCGAGTTTTTCAAAATTTCCGGCAGGCGCAAGCAGTTCAGGCTTTTTGGGAGCCTGACGACGGCAGTCAGATATTGTATCGGTCTCTGGCATGTGAGGTATGGCCGTTGGCTGTGGTGCCCCCGGCAGGAATCGAACCTGCGCACATGGATTAGGAATCCAATGCTCTATCCACTGAGCTACGGGGGCGCATGGGTTGTTATTCTACGATCAGCTTTTGACCTGGAAAAATCTTGCTTTTTTTGCTCAGGTGGTTCAGTGCCAGGAGCCGATTTAAACTCATGTTGTGCTTTTTTGCAATCAAGAACGGATTGTCACCCGATTTAACCCGATAAATACCTGCAGTGCCGGCGGAAGACTGTTGGAACGGGGTGATGGTGAGGGTTTGACCCGCATAAAGGGTGGTGGTTTTCAGCTGGTTGCCGGCCATGATCTGTTTGGTGGTTGTGGAAAATTTTCTGGCAATGACCCACAGGCTGTCCCCTTTTTGAACCTTGTACTGGACAGGCTTTCGGCTTTT
>JAIPDY010000072.1 GCA_021737445.1 Desulfotignum sp. | reverse complement strand
CCAGAGGTTCTGGATGGCCAAAGGTGCCACAAAAGCCCATGCCCTGGTGCGCATCCTTTCAGCTGAATCCTTTGACGGGGTCATCGTATTTGTAAAAACAAAATCATCCACCCTTGCTGTGGCCAAAAACCTGGAAGCCAGCGGGTTCAAGGCAGAACCCCTGAACGGGGACATGGCCCAGTCTGCCAGAGAACAGACAGTGAGCCGCCTGAAAAACGGGCGTATCGACATCCTGGTGGCCACGGATGTGGCAGCCAGAGGGCTTGATGTGGACCGGATCTCCCATGTGATCAACTATGATCTGCCCGGGCAGGTGGATCCCTATATCCACCGCATCGGCCGCACCGGCAGGGCCGGCCGCACCGGAGAGGCGATCTTGTTCACCGGAAGAAATGAACGCTGGATGGTAAAAAAAATCGAAAAAGCCACCAGACAGCCCATTAAAGAAATGTATCTGCCCTCTCCAAAGGCCGTGAACCAAAAGCGTATTGCCAACTTCCATGACAGCATCAGCAAAACCCTGGAAAGCTGCGACCTGGAAACATTTGAATCTTTGGTTGCATCCTATGCACAAACCAATGACCTGCCCATGGCAAAGGTGGCAGCGGCCCTGGCCAGAATGGCCCATGGTGACACCCCTTTGCTGATGGCTGCAAAAAAAGAGGACAAAACACCTGCTGCATCTGCAAGACCCGCAAAACAGACCAGAAAGCCGGCCTCAGGCAAAAAACCATCTTTTTCTGAACCGGTTGTTCCCATTATTCCCACACCTCTCCGGCCTGGCATGGAACGATACCGCATTGAGGTGGGGGAATCCCACGGCATAAAACCAAAAGATATTGTGGGTGCCATAGCCAATGAAGCCGGTCTGGAAAGCAGGCACATCAAAGAGATCCATATCCAGCCCGAATTTTCCCTGGTGGATCTGCCCGAAGGCATGCCAGGGGAGATTTTTCATCTGTTGAAACGGACCTGGGTCCGGTCCAGGCAGATGGCTATTTCCAAATGTGCCTGACATAAACCTCTGGATTTCTCTTTGTCTTTACAGTATAAAACAACAGCATGAAACCAGACACTGCAAACTTTGAGAACAGAGCTGACATGACACACCCGGGCACAACCGCAGGGATTTAAATACAACAACATTTTTACATTTTTTACAGGAGAAACCCATGAGTGGTAATGGCGGCAGCCCCATAAACATCGACTTCCAGGTCGACAAAAAAAACCTTTATCGTGAAGAAACCATCACAGACCTGAAAATTGCCAGCATCCAGAAATTAACCCCTGTATTTTCCGACGGTTCAGAAGATACCTCCAGAAATACCTTTTTTGTGGGCAGCACCCAGCTGGGCACCCCCCATGGCCCTGTACCCATCCAGGCCAGGCTGGAAGCAGCCACCCTGGACCAGGCCATGGATGCCTTCCCCCAGGCCATGGAAGCTGAAACCAAAAAAGTGATCCAGCAGTTCAAAAAAATGGAGGCTGAGCAAAAAAAACCCAGTGATTCCCGGATCATCATGCCGGGCATGCAGTAACAGGGCAAAAAAAAGAATCCGGCTTCCAGGAAGGGGACCTGGAAGCCGGTTTGCGCCTGGGCGCTTTTGGGAAGGATTTGTTTGGAAGGATATGAATTCCCCCAGACGCATTTCCTAAGGCCATTGCCTGGTGAGGAGAATTGGGGTCAGGCTGGGATGGATCTCCACACACAGGCTGTTCTAAACTTTTTACGACAATCATATTGCCCTGTCAATCCGGGAAAACCCCTATAATCATTAGGTAAAAATACCTATTTTGCTGGATTTTTCAAGACCGGGATATGATGAAACATCTGCAAACAAAAGGGGTTACATTAAAAGACAGGTGATTTTTTACAGACAGAAAAAAAATTGAGAGACCGTCATGATTAAATCCATGAACATTGCCTGGTGGGTCCAGCGCTGGGCTGAACTGACCCCGGACAAGCCGGCAATTGTGTTTCAAGATGAAGTGATCACCTATAAGAACTTAAGCCGCAGATCTGACAGAACCGCCTGCTGGCTCCAGTCTCTGGGCATTGAAAAAGGGGACAGGGTGGCGGTGATGCTCTACAACTGTCCCGAATTTCTGGATCTGTTTTTGGCCTGCTCCAGGCTGGGGGCGATTTTTGTTCCCATCAACTTCCGGGTCACTGCCGGGGAGCTGGATTTTTTTATCAAAAACTGCCGGCCCCGGCTCTTTGTCCATGGGGATTTTTTTACGCCCATTGTCAGCTCCCTGGTTCTCACCGCCTATCTGCCGCCGCTGATGGTGGCTGTAAAGGGCCGGGCATCAGCCGGCAGCCGGGTGTTTGCGCTGGACAATGCCGTGGCAGATTTTGACGGCAGCCGCCCGTTTCTGACAAGGAGCCTGGGACCGGCAGACCCGGAAGAGCCCCAGGTGATCATGTATACTTCCGGGACAACAGGCCAGCCCAAGGGAGCGGTGCTCTCTCACAGAAAAACCTTTTTCAACTGCCTCAACGCAGACATCTTCTTTAAGCTCCACAGCAGTGACATCATGCTGATATTTCTGCCGCTGTTCCATTCCGGGGGGCTTTTCATCCAGGCAGCCCCAACCTTTTACAAGGGTGCCACCATGGTGCTCCATAAAAAATTTGATCCTGAACAGGTGTTCCGGGATATAGAACATTTCAGGGTGACCAAATTTTTAGGCGTGCCCACGGTATTCCGGGAACTGCTCAAAGTACCGCAATCCAGGCGCGGAAACCTGTCTTCTCTGAGGGTATGCGCCGGCGGCGGAGAACGGCTCACCCAGGATCTGATCCAGGCATGCGCCGATGCCGGTCTGGCCTTCCGGCAGATCATGGGACAGACAGAGACCTCCATTCTGCTGTGGGCATCTGAAAAAGATCCCTTGAAAAAGCCCGGCACCGTGGGCCGGCCCGTATTCCATGCCGAGGTGGGCATCTTTGATCCCGGAGGCCGGCCCGCACCTCCGGGCTGCATCGGAGAAATCGTGGTAAGAGGTTCCATCATGATGAAGGAGTACTGGCAGGATCCCGTGAAAACCGAAGAAACCATCAAGAACGGGTTTCTGTACACAGGAGACCTGGCCTGGATGGATGAAGACGGATTTTTCTTTCTGGCCGGCCGGGCCGGTGATATGTATATTTCAGGCGGGGAAAACGTGTATCCGGCAGAGGTGGAAAAACTTCTCAAGACCCACCCGGATATCAAAGATGTGGCGGTCAGGGGAGAACCTCATGATACATGGGGGGAGTGCGGCCATGCCTTTATCATTCCCGAACCCGGGGCCTGTCTGACCCAGGCGGATATCCTGTCATGGTGCCGGGGCAAACTGGCAAAATTCAAATGGCCGGCCCGCATATCCTTTCGGAACAAATTTCCCAGAACATCCCTTGGCAAGGTGCGCAAGCCGGATCTGCGCTGACCTCCCCTGCTCTAAGTGTCCCAAGGTACCGGATAGATCTGCGTCATCCGGCCAGGGTGAACCGCCATTTACAGAACAAGTCATCCGGGTGGGGGTCTGGCGGGGCAAATTCGCAGTGCACCCGGATCCGGTCATCCACCTTGCAGGCAAAGCTTTCAAACTCTTTTTTGTGCATGTGCTTGCACACATATTCACCCAGGCCCCTTTTCAGCCTGGCCTCCTGAGCAGGGCAGGAGGGCACGGTGATGGTGATCCGGTCCGGTTCCTGTGTGATCTCATATCCCACCAGAATACACCAGGGAAACAGTTTCAAAGCGTGCACAAAACCTGCCAGGCCGGATTTTTCCCCGGTCCCCGGCAGGGGAAATTTTTTCATCAGGTCTTTGGCAGCATACCCGGCCACCGTATCCCACACCTGTTCATTGAGTTTTTCTGCTGTGGCCAGATCAAATTTTTCCGTGACCCGGATGAACCAGAATGCATCCATGACCCGGTAGTTCCAGAGCAAAAATTCAATATACGCCATCAATTGCTTCTTATCCATATCCTTGAACACTGTGAGATCCATTTTTCCCCCTTTGGCTGCGGCGCAGCCTTTTGCTGCGCATCTGATTTTTCATAGCACAAACCCATGAAATATGCTATGGCTCATCCCCAAAGGACAAAGGAGACCAGAATATGCCCCTGTCATTTAACAGCGCTTCCCACGGCCCGGTAGCGTTCGGATTCTTTAACATTGCATCTGACATGCTTTTGCTGGAGCAATTTTTCTTTTTCTGTGATGATTTCTGTGACTGGGTCACCACCCTGGCAGAAAAACCATCTCCTTGTTTTTTGGATTGCGGGGTGTTTCACATTAAAACCGCACAGGATACAGGAGACCTGATGGGCGCCATCCACGGCATCAGGTTCACAGGATTCATCGGCCGGGTGTATGAGCAGTTCCCTTTTCCACAGGACCCGGCTCTTTTCAAACAGGATCCAACAGGCCACAGAACCCGTCAGAAAATGCAAAAGATGATTGCCCTGTTTGCAGCCAAAAAGAGCGTGCAGGTGGGGTGTGACAACACCCATTTCAGGTTCGGGCCTTATGTATTCACCCAGGCCGTGTTTCATGAACTGATCCGGTATGTCAGGCAGGGGGGATATCCCAGGTGGGAAAAAGGCATCCGGCCGGCCTGCGTTAATACCATGGCAGCCCGGTTACAAAAAACCGGAAACCGGTTTTTTGCAGGGGTGTTTCCATAACACAATTTTTGATGTATGCTAAAACCAAATCGAACGTATAATTTTGAAAGGACAATGCCATGCCGATTGCAGACAAAATGGTCAAAATGGTGGAAGCAGCTTCCACCATCCGGAAGATGTTTGAAGAAGGCATCCGGATGAAAGAAAAATTCGGGGCAGACAATGTATATGATTTCTCTTTAGGCAACCCTGATGTGCCCCCGCCGGCAGCAGTGAAAGATACCCTGCTGGATTTGATCAACGATGACACCATCTCCCATGGCTATATGCCCAACCCGGGATTTGCCCATGTGCGGCAGGCTGTTGCTGATTTTCTGAACAAGGAGTTTTCCGTGGGCCTTACCCCGGATCTGGTGGTGATGACTGCCGGGGCTGCCGGGGCTTTGAACGACTGTCTGCGTGCCCTGGTGAATCCGGGAGAGGAGATTCTCACCCCTGCCCCCTATTTTGTTGGCTATAACCAGTATGCATTTGTGGCAGGCGCAGTTCTGGTCACCGCTCCCACCCGGCCTGATTTCCACCTGAATCTGGAAGCCATCCAGACCGCCATCACGGAAAAAACCCGGGTGGTGCTTATCAACTCCCCCAACAACCCCACGGGTGCGGTGTACTCAGCTGATGAACTGGACGGCCTGGGACGGGTTCTCGAAGCAGCCAGCAAAAAATTTGACAAGCGGATCTACCTGATATCTGATGAGCCCTACAGGAAAATCGCCTATGATGTGGAAGTGCCTTGTGTATTTGATGCCTATGACCACACCATCGTGCTCACCTCCTATTCCAAGGAACTGTCTCTGGCAGGAGAGCGCATAGGCTATATGGCCATCCACCCCAAAGCCGAGGATGCCGCCCTGATCGCGGGCGCTGCCGGGGTGGCCAACACCATGATGTATGTAAATGCTCCGGCCATGTTCCAGCATGTGGTGGGCCGGCTCCAGGGGGTAACCGTGGATATCGGGATCTACCGGCGGCGCCGGGATCTGTTCTGCCAGGGTCTTAAAGATGCCGGATATGAATTTGACGTGCCTGACGGTGCGTTCTATCTGTTCCCCAAAAGCCCCATTGAAAATGATGTCAAATTTGTCAGCATCCTCAAAGAGCAGAATATCCTGGCCGTGCCGGGCAGCGGATTCGGGGGGCCGGGGTATTTCAGGCTTTCCTATGCAGTTCCCGACAAAACCATCACCGGCTCATTTGCCGGATTCAAAAAAGCGCTGGACAGCCTGGAATAATCTTTTTTTCCTTCATCCGGAATCCGGCAGGCGGCCGTTTCTTTCATGACCGGCCGCCTGCCGGATCTGTATCTGTCTTATAAAGGTCCTGCTACTTTGCCTGCCTGGGTTTGGGCAGGGTCTCCAGATCCTTGAGTGCCGCATCGATCTGTTCCTGGGGCAGGTCATGGTCTGACAGGTCCCCTTTGAAGTATGACTCATAGGATGCCATATCCACCAGGCCGTGACCGGACCAGTTAAAGAGGATAACCTTTTCTTTGCCTTCTTCCTTTGCCTTTAAAGCCTCTCTGATGGTCATGGCCACGGCATGGTTGCATTCCGGGGCCGAGATATAGCCTTCAGACCGGGCAAAGGTCAGCCCGCCCTTGAATGTTTCCATCTGGTGAATCGCTTCCGGCCGGATGATGCCGTCCAGAATCAGCTGGCTGACGATCGGGGCCATGCCGTGGTACCGCAGCCCGCCTGCATGGATGGGGGCGGGCACAAAATTGTGGCCCAGGGTGTGCATGGGCAAAAGGGGTGTCATCTGCACGGTGTCGCCAAAATCATAGGCAAAGGGCCCCCTTGTCATGGTGGGGCAGGATGTGGGTTCCACTGCAATGATGTCGATCTGTTTGCCGTTGATCTTGTCCCTTGCAAAGGGAAATGCCAGGCCGGCAAAGTTGCTGCCCCCGCCGGCGCTGCCGATAATCACATCCGGATAATCCCCTGCCATTTCCATCTGTTTTTGTGCTTCCAGACCGATGATGCTCTGGTGGATCATCACATGGTTGAGCACAGACCCCAGGGCATATTTGGTGTTCTCATCAGATACGGCTTCTTCCACTGCTTCGGAAATGGCCATGCCTAAAGAGCCCGGCGAATCCGGATTCTTTTCTAAAATGGACCGGCCGGCCTTTGTTTCAGTGGAGGGACTGGCCGTACAGTTGGCCCCCCAGGTTTCCATCATCAATCTTCGGTAGGGTTTCTGGTTGTAGGAGATTTTTACCATAAACACCTTGCATTCGATGCCGAAAAATGCGCAGCACATGGCCAGGCTGCTTCCCCACTGCCCTGCCCCGGTCTCGGTGGTGATCTTTTTGGTGCCTGCCACCTTGTTGTAATAGGCCTGGGCCAGGGCCGTGTTGGGCTTGTGGGAACCTGCCGGGCTCACGCCCTCGTTTTTAAAATAGATCCTTGCAGGGGTGTCCAGGGCCTTTTCCAGATTTCTGGCCCGGAACAGAGGCGAGGGCCGCCAGATGGCGTATTTGTCCAGGATCTCTTCGGGGATGTCGATCCACCGGTCCGTGCTCACCTCCTGCTCAATAAGGTTCATGGGAAAAATCGGGGCCAGGTCTTCAGGCCCGCAGGGCTGGCCCGTGCCCGGATGCAGGGGCGGTTCCATGGGGGTGGGCATATCTGCCATGATGTTGTACCATTGACGGGGCATTTCCTGTTCGGTAAGCAAAAACTTTTGGGTCTTCATGGGATCTCCTTTAATGGCAAAGTTAATGACTGTGTGGCCTTTGACTGCTTACATTCTCCTCCTTTTTTTAAAAAAATATTTAAGATAACATATTAATTTTCAACCCCGATAAAGGCACCGGGATCTGTCATAAACGCTTTGTAAAGCCTGTAATAATCGGTGTCTTCATATTTCACCGGCAAAATTTCAGAGCTGTCAAATCCATAAATCACCGCACCGGGACAGGCCATGAGAATGGGGGAATGGGTGGCAATGACAAACTGGGCATGGCCTTTGCCGCTCTCTTTGACAATCAGATTGAGCAGGTCCACCAGGGACCTGGGAGACAGGGCGGTTTCCGGCTCATCCAGAAAATACAGCCCTTTTCTCTGGTACCGGCTGGCAAAATAGGACATCAACGACTGGCCGTGGGACTGGGTGATCAGGGATTTTCCGCCGAAATAATCCAGCATGGGCCGGTCATTGACCGCCCACTCCTCCAGTTTTCTGGCAAAATGGGAAAAAATCTGTGACCCGAAATAGGATCCCGGCACCGGCCCCTGGGACCAGGTGACCGACAGGTGGCGGTACAGATTTTTTTCATGGGGATTGGCCTCGCACCGCAGGGAAAACTCCGGCTGCCAGATGTGTATCCCGCAGCGAATGGCCAGGGCCTCCAGCAGCGTGGATTTGCCCGTGCCGTTCTCCCCTGAAAAAATAGTGACCGGCTGGTTGAACCAAACTGTTTGTGTCTGCTGCAGCACCGCAAGGCAGAAAGGATACGCCTGTGTGTCCGGAAAGCTCTGGTGGTGAACTGTGGCACTTTCCAGAAACATCAGGCAGATCCCTTGCCAGGCCCGGATGGTTCTTCAGACGTTTCCTGCTTTGCCTGCCGGATCAGGTCCACCAGGGTCTGCATTTTGGGCCGGGCCTGGTGCAAAAATGCTTCGGCAAAATCCGCCTCAGACAGGGTCTGCTTGAAATGGCCCACCACATCGAATTGAAGATGCCAGCAGTCTAAGGCCTTAAAGCAGGGACTGCCAAGATTTTCAGCTCTGCAATAGCCGAAATGAACCTGGTGCCCCAGCCTGGGGCACCTGACCTGTACGTCGTCGGAAGGCGGCGCTGTGGAATAAGTACTCATGAATCCTCCTGTTACCCTTGGTTTTTGTTTATGGGAATCATAAGGACATGTCAAGTATTATCATCATAGCTTGAATATTCAATAATAAATCAGTATATTGGATCAAATAAAAAGGAGGCAAATGAACCCATGGATGCTCCGGAAAGCAAACATCTTCGAAAACATTGGCTCATGAGGGTTTTGCTGCACAAAGTCTTCATCTTCTCTGTTGCCCTTATTATCACCTACACCCTGGCGGGTTTTTTTCTTGCCCCCTATCTGATCAAGCGCCAATCCACGCAGTTTGCCCAGGAATCTTTCAAATGCCGCATGGTCATGGAAGAGGTCCGGGTAAACCCGTACACCCTCACAGTAGATATCAAGAACTTCGACCTCAAAAAGAGAGACGGATCCCCGTTGCTCGCATTCAAGGCGATTTTCATCAACTTCGAGATCTCCAGTCTCTGGCGCCGGGCCTGGACCTTTGCGGATGTTCGCCTGGAAGGCCCTGTCGTGAACCTGCAAACAGAACCTGATGGCCGCATAAACCTTCTTGGTAGCGCAGACCGGATCCCAAAGAAAGAAAAGGAGGAAAAAACCGAAGGAGAGATGCGCCTGCCGCGCATCATCTTTGCGCACATTGCCTTGAACCAGGGGAGAGTGATTTTCACGGACCAATCCGGCCCCACCCCGGGCAGTATTACGCTGGAGACGATTGGCCTGGAGCTCAAAAACCTTACCACTCTGCCGGACAAAAAGGGAGTCTATTCCTTTAAAGCGACCCTTCCCCACGGCGGAAAGCTAACAGGGGCCGGCGATGTTTCCCTCCATCCTCTCTGGCTTGAAGGCAGAGTGAAGGTGGAGGGGTTCAAGACCGTTTCGGTATGGGAGTTTTTGCAGGATGAAATTCTTCTGGACAAACCGGGGGGTGAAATAAACCTCAAAACCCGCTACCGATTTGCCCATACAGATAAATCCCCTTCTTTTGTCATCAAGGGATTGAAAGTGCTTGTCTCGGCCCTGGAGCTCAAGGCCCGGGGGGAACGGGAGCCGATTCTCTTTGTGGACACCATTCGTCTCGATGACGGCCGGTTTGATCTGGCCTCTCGATCGTTTCAGGTGGGGGAACTGACTCTCTCCCGGGGCCGCGCGACAGCGGACATCAACGAACAAGGGCGATTGAACTGGCAGAAGCTTTTGAAGGCCGGCAAAGATCCCCGGTCTTTCGCCCCTAAGGCTGAGGCCTTGGAAGGACCGCCCTGGCGCGTGGCTCTCAAGGCCCTCACTCTTGATGATTTCAGCGTGGCCTGCAGTGATCGCAGCTGGCATTATCCTCTTGAAATAGGCGTTTCCAGACTCGGAGTAAAGGGCAAGGCCGATCTTTCCTTCATGCCCGATAAGGTGGGGGTCTCGGCAGAGAACCTGAACGTCCTTTTCGAGGGCGTGTCCTTGAAAGAGATGGGGCAAAAGGCGCCCCTGGTAACGCTGAAAAGTTTTGCAGTAAAGGGAGGCAGCACAGATCTTGAAACCCGGCAGGTGACCCTGGAGAGGGTTATGGTGGAGGGCGGGCATGCCGCCATGGTGCTTGAACAGGCCGGCACAGTGAACCTGTTGCGCGTGCTCGGAAAAAGAAATGTCGACAAACTTCGAGAAAAGATTGAGATAGCCGTGGACAAGGCCCAGGCTGAGGGACGGCCCTGGTCGGTTTCCGTCGACTCTGTGGAGACGGCCGGGTTGAGCGTCGCTTTCAGGGATCAGACGCTTTCGCCCGCGCCCACTGTGAACCTTCAAAACATCACGCTGAAGCTTGCCGATTTTCGCAGTGAAGGCAAGGCCTCTGTTCCCTTTGAGACGTCTCTGACGGTACTGGAAGGGGGCGCCATGAATGCCAGGGGACGCTTCACTCTCGCTCAGAAAAGCGCGGAAGCGACAGTCCGTGTGTCAGACCTGGCCCTGACGTCTTTTCAGCCCTACGTGGAACAATACGCCTACCTGAAAGTGGATGCGGGGAATTTCAACGCTGCGGGAAAGGTGAACTACAGTGAGAAAGAAAATGGCCCTGACCTGCAATTTTCCGGCGATGCGAACATCGCCGATCTGCTCGTTTCCGAGTTAGGCACAAAATTGGGAGCCAAGTCGGACACCACGAAAAGATTTCTTGCCTGGCAGGCCTTGAAGGCGAACAATATTAAACTGGGCCTTGGGCCTCAACAGCTTGACATCGGAGAAATCCGCCTCATCGAGCCCTACGGAAAGCTGATCATATATAAAGACAAGAGCCTGAGCCTGAACAAGGTGCTGCGGCATAACAAAAAAACGGGTGAGGAAAAAAAACCGGAGTCCCAAGTGGAACCTCCCGGCGGGTTTCCCGTGGATGTTCAGAGGATCCGCATCGAAAAAGGCATCCTCGATTTCGCAGACCTGAGTCTTCACATACCGTTTGCCGCAAAGATCTATGAATTGAAGGGAGCAATCGTCGGGCTCTCCTCCAAAAAAAGAGCGCGGGCGCAGATTCAGCTCGAAGGCAGGGTGGATGAGTATGGCACATCCAGTATCCAGGGACAGATTGAGCCGCTCGATATCAAGCATTTCACCGACATCGACATGATTTTCAGAAACGTGGAGATGACCAACCTCACCCCTTACACGGGGAAGTTCGCCGGTTACAGGATCGCCTCCGGAAGGCTCTCTCTCGATCTTCACTACCTGATCAAGCAGAGTGAACTCAAAGGGAGCAACCAGATCTTTTTGGACAACCTCACGCTGGGCGAGAAGGTGGAAAGCCCTGATGCGCCCAACATCCCCCTCGAGCTTGCAGTTGCGCTCCTCAAAGATGGCGATGGCCGGATCGATATCGGGCTCCCGGTTTCCGGGAACCTGGACGATCCTCAGTTCAGCTACGGGGATCTCATATGGAAAACCCTTATCAATTTTTTTACCAAAATTGTCACTTCCCCTTTCAGGGCACTGACCGGCATGCTCGAAGTGGAAAAGGAAAATCTCGAAACCATTGCGTTTGAGCCGGGCAGGGCCGTGCTGACTCCTCCTGAGCGAGAAAAAGTGAAGACCCTTTCCGAAGCCCTTGCCAGACGCCCGCAACTCACCCTGAAAATCAAGGGCCGGTTTGATCCGGTCAAAGACGGTGAGGCGCTGAAATCCATGGCGATCCGGCGTGAAATTGCCGGGCGCGCAGGTAGAGTGGTTGGTCCCAACGAAGATGCCGGACCAATGGATGTGAGCAACCCCCTGGTCCAGCGCGCCATCGAAACGATGGTCACAGAGCGAATTTCCGCCGATGCACTGGCCGCAGCCAGAGAGAGTGCGGCAAAACAGGCGGCTGTGACGGACAAAAAAGCGGAGAAAAAGCAAGCTGAACCACTCCCGTCAGACCAGTCCCGAAAGCTTTATACGGCCCTGTTTCAAAAACTTGTCGAAATACAGCCGGTAACAAAAGCCCGGTTGAGCGAACTGGCCAGTGAACGGGCGGAAGCGGTCAAGCAGGAATTTATGGAAGCAGGGATGATTGATGAAAGAAGGCTGACGGTTCTTGAACCCTCAGCCGCTGAAGAAAAGGACAAAAAAACAGTATCTTCCGAGCTCACCCTGGATGTTCGCCGTTGAGAAAATCCTTTTTTCTGCATTGCAGAAAACACTCCGGCACTGAAGCGCTGGGACGACAGGGGCGCCTGGATGATATGGGAATGATACCATCCCGTCCTTTTCAGGATATCAAGGCATTCTTGCCTTCCAGGGCCAGTGACCACACCATTGGATCAGGCCAGTCATGCTTCTCAGCCACCTGTGCACTGCATGGTTAACCGCCAATTATTTCATTCAACCCCTCAATGATGAGCGCCAACTCTTCGTCGGATGCTTTTGATATCCTTTTGCCGATTCGCTTTGTAGACAGGATTCGAATCTGGCTGATCTTTACCCACGATTTTTTGGGAAGCTTGACGTCCACAAGTTCCATAGTTAGTGGATAGCCTGCCTTTTGACGCTGGCTGGTGATCGCGACGGCAATTACAGTGCCCGATCTCTCGTTAAATACATTGTGACTTAAAATGAGAACAGGGCGTAAGCCGCCCTGTTCGCTTCCAATGACTGGATTTAAATCTGCCCAGTGAATGTTACCCCTTAATATTGCGGCCATTCTTCCAACTCCGATGAGAAGCCTTCCTCAGCTAAAGACTGTTCGAATTTAGGGTCAAGTTTGGAGCACTCCTGCGCAAGACGGCTTTTCTCAATGCGCATAAGCTTTTCAGCAACGGCCTGTTGAATGGCGTTGCTACGGTTTGAAAAAAATTTTGATTTGACAAGAATATCAAGCTGTTTAAGTGTCTTATCGTCAATTGTAATTGCAATTTTTGATGCCGGCATTTTTATCACCTCCGGGTATGATAATAAATCATACCCTATGTTTTTTCAAGCTAAATTTTTCTGACGGTTAACGAACCCTTCACCGGCCGGGCGGCGTATTGTGAAAGCGGTTGATAAAAAAAAGCGAACAACGAAGGAGCGCTATAGCCCGGTCCGTGTGCAAGGGTCTTGTTGGCACTTTTCAGTTTTCAATTTTCTTTAGGGAGATTGAGAGCACGTATTCGAACAGTTCAACATCTTTCACTCGTGAGGTCGCCAGACGAAGATCGTCTGAAATGCTTCGGGCGATGATCATCCCTTTTACTCTCTGATTTGGTTCTGCAAGATTTTTTTCTATCCACGCCATGTATCGCAGAAGTTGCCCAATTACTCTGTCATATCCCTTTGAAACTTTAAGTTCTATAACAAGTAGATCCTGTCCGCCGTTATCAAAAGCCAGGATGTCAATGTATCTTCCACCAACAGGGAACTCTACACCAGTGATATCTCCGTCTCTATATAAGGCGAGAGAGGGACTGATGACTTGCAGGTTATTTGCAAGAAAGTTCTTTAAATCACGCTCATATGCAAATTCATGTGTTTCTCCAGAGTTTGTTTCGCTATCGTCAGTATCCTCTTCTGTTTGAGGTTCTGTATCTTGCCGATAAATTGGTGCAGGGTCGGAATTTTTCACATAGAGTCGAAAGTTCGACCTGTCAATTTGGAACAGAAGATCATCCGCACCATTTGGCCGAAGGTTGTCAGCAATTCTCGGTGAACCTAAAAATGCTGTAAAATCGGCTTTTCATGCATCAAATATTTTTTTTACTTCGTAATATTTTTTCCAATCTCCCTGGCATTGCCTGAGGCATCACAAAACCATAATCGTCCTTGACGGAAA
>JAIPDY010000071.1 GCA_021737445.1 Desulfotignum sp. | reverse complement strand
CTCCACACAGATATCGATGCCTTCCTGGGCCTGTTTCTTTTTTTCCACCCCGGCCAGACGGTTGATGATCTCTTCGGGCACATCCATGCCCGGCACCTTGTTTTTCATGTATTTGGCCATACCCACCGACTTCATGGGGGTCATGCCGGCCATGATAAAGGTTTTTTCGGTCAGGCCCCTGTCAGAAGCCCTGCGCATCCATTCCTTGAACTTGTCCAGATTGTAGATGCACTGGGTCTGGATGAACTCCGCACCGCAGGCGATTTTTTTGGCCAGGCGCGGTATCCGGATTTCAAAGGGATCTGCAAAGGGGTTGGCTGCCGCCCCCACAAAAATTTTCGGGGGCCGCTTGATATCATCACCGCCCAGAAACTTTCCTTCATCCCGCATGTGGCGCACGGTCTGCACCAGCTGCATGGAATCTAAGTCATGGACGTTCTGGCCCTGGGCGCAGTCACCAAAACTCTGGTGGTCTCCGGACAGGCACAGCATGTTGGGGATATCAAAGGAAGCCGCCCCCAGGATATCGCTCTGCAGTGCCACCCGGTTTCTGTCCCTTGTCACCATCTGGAGCACCGGTTCTATACCCAGCAGTTTTAAATGGATACAGGCGGCCAGAGAAGACATGCGGGTCATGGCGGTCTGGTTGTCCGTGACATTCACCGCATCCACATAATCCTTGATGAGCAGGCCTTTTTTCTTGACCTCTTCCGCATCACTGCCCCTGGGAGGCCCGCACTCGGATGTCACCCCTAAGTGCCCAGCCTTTAACACGCGCTCCAGCCTGCTGTTGCTCACATAGTCGCTCATATCTTCACATCCTCCCTGGTTACGGTTCTGGGGCCGCCGGCCCGGTCGGTGGACCAGTCTTTTACAGGGGCTACTTTCTCATAATCATCCATTTTGTCAAGTGCTTTCAACCGGTCGATGATCAGCTGCCAGGCACAGTCCGTATCCTTGGATATTTCACATTTGCCGTTGGTGGACCCGCCGCAGGGGCCGTTCAACACCCGTTTGGCACATCGGGACACCGGGCAGATGCCGCCGGTACGGGCCAGCACACAGGACCCGCAGGCCTGGCACCGTTCCGTCCACAACCCTCTGTCCTCATTGGCCCCCAGGCAGATGGTGTTGACACCGGGCAGCAATGGCGTGGTCAGATATTTTTCGGCGGCAAACTGGACCCCCACCCCGCAGGCCAGGGATACAACAGCATCATAGTCGTCAATAATATTTCTGATCTCCTCTAAGTATTCATGGTCACACTGGCGCTCCAGGGTACGCTCGCCAATGGTTTTTTCCTGACCCTGGGCCATGAAATACATTCTGAGCACCGATGCCAGCACCTCCACCTCTTTTTTACCCCCTGCCTCACACACGGTGACACATTCATTGCACCCCAAAATCAGGATCCGGTCAAAATCCTTGACTTCCTGGATAATTTCCTCAATGGGTTTTTTTTCTGCTATTATCATGGTTACCTCATCCTAGGCGGTTATTTGTTGTATTTTCAGGCAGCATCAGCCTTTTTTGACATACGTTGTCTGGCCAGGCGGATGGGGCTGGGCCCCAGTTCCTTTATCTTGTTGACCATTTCAATGGAATACTGGGCGAACAAAGGGCCTTCACCCGAAGACAGGTTGTACATTTTCACCCGCTCTCCGCCGACCCCTATCAGGTCCAGCACCCGGGCAGCCTGTTCCACCCGTTTTCTTGCCCGGAAATTGCCCTCGTTAAAGTGGCAGTCCCCTTCCATGCATCCCACCACATAGAGCCCGTCCGCCCCTTTTTCAAAGGCTCTCAGGATATGGATGATATCAATCTTTCCTGTACAGGGAAGGCGGATAATTCTGAAATTTGTCGGGATCTTCAATCTCATGGAACCTGCCAGGTCCGCAGCTGAATACCCTCAGTAATTGCAGCAGAACGCCAGTATCACCGGTTCAAATTCTTTTGTCATATCATACCCCCTCCAGCAGGGATTCCACCTTGCTGAGCAATGAGTCATCTTCATACCAGTTCAGTTTTATGGTTTTGGCAGGACATTCAGATGCGCACACCCCGCATCCCTGGCACAGGGCCGGATCGATATAGGAAACCCCCATTTCGTTGATCACCGGCACATGGTAGGGACAGGACCGCACACACACCAGGCAGGAAGCACAATTGGCCTGGTTGACTTCAGCGACCACGGAAGACAGGGTCAGGTATTCCTGGGACAGGTATGTGGTGGCCCGGGAGGCTGCTGCCATGGCCTGGGCCACGGTTTCTGTGATCAGTTTGGGGCCGTGGGCCGTGCCGCATATGAACACCCCTTCGGTGCCCCCGTCCACCGGCCGGAGCTTGACATGGGCTTCCATGAAAAACCCTTCCGGATTGCGCTGGGCCTTGATGATGGTGGACAACTCTTTGGTGTCTGCAGCAGTGACGCCGGCGGAAAGCACCACAATATCGGCTGCCGCCTCTATGTGCTGCCCCAGAACATGGTCCCTGAAGGTGACAGACAGTTTGCCGTCACCATCTTTTTCCACTCTGGGCGGGTCATCCTGGCTGAACCGGGAAAAGATCACCCCCATGTTCCTTGCCTTGGTGTAGAACTCCTCCAGCATGGAATAGGTTCTCATGTCCCGGTACAGGATGAACACGTCTGTATCCGGACTGGTTTCCTTGATGGCAATGGCGTTTTTCACGGCGTTCTGACAGCAGACCCGGGAACAGTTGGGATTGGTCTCGTTTCTGGATCCCACGCACTGGATCATGATGACCCGGTCCGGATTTCCCATCTTTTGTTGAGCCAGCATGTCGGACATTTCCAGCTGGGTGACCACGGATTCACTTTCGCTGTACAGGTATTCCGTGGGCTGGTATTCTTTGGCACCTGTTGCCACAATCATGACCCCATGGTCGATCTTGCGCTGTTTCATGGAAGGGCCCACAAGAACTTCTGTTTTAAAATTGCCTTTATATCCACCGAACTCCACCACAAGGGCCTGTTTGAGCACCTCAATCTGTTCGTGTGTTTCCACTGATTCCACAAGCTCTTTCACAAAGGCCTGGACATCATCTCCTTCAATGGTATGGTGCAGCCGCCTGCCCAGACCGCCCAGGGCATCTTCTTTTTCCAGGAGGGTCACATGAAACCCCTGATCAGCCAGGCCTTTTGCCGCAGTCATGCCGGCGATGCCCCCGCCCAGGACCAGGGCCTTGTCAATGATGGAAATGCGTTTGTCATGCAAAGGCCCCAGAGTACTGACCCTTGCCACAGCCATGCGGATGAGATCCTTTGCCTTGGCAGTGGCCTGCTCCGGTTCATGATAATGCATCCAGGAATCCTGGTTTCTGATATTGGCCATTTCAAACAGGTATTTGTTCAGGCCGGCCTCCTCCAGGGTATCCATGAAAATGCCCTCATGGGTTTTGGGGGTACAGGATGCCACCACCACCCGGTTGAGCTGGTGTTCGTTGATGATCTCCTTGATGGACACCTGGGTGTCCTGGGAGCAGGTGAACAGATTTTCACCGGTATACACCACATTGGGCAGGGTTTTGGTGTAGGCTTCCACCTCTCCCACATCAATGACCCCGGCAATGTTGATGCCGCACTTGCACACAAACACGCCTATCCTTGGTTCTTCTCCCAGCACATCCCGCTCTGTGGGCATGGACACGGTTTTGGTCAGGGTATGCCGGGCAGGAGACAGATTCCTGCCTGCAGCACAGGCAGCACCCGAGGCTTCGGTCACAGATGAGGGAATATCTTTGGGTCCCTGGAAGGAGCCTGACACAAACACGCCGGGCCGGCTGGTCTCCAGGGGGGAAAAAGTACTGGTTTTCACAAAGTTATGGGGATTGAGGGCAACCCCGAGGCGGTTGGCCAGGTCCACACTTTCTTTGGGGATGGTCAGGCCCACGGACAAAATGACCATGTCAAACACTTCCTGCTGCATTTTGCCTGCTTCATCCACATAGTTAAGGATGAGATTGTCGGTCCCGGGTTCCTCCACCACGGAATGGATCCGGGACTTGACAAACCTTACCCCTTCCTGGTCTGCGGCCCGGTTATAGTATTTTTCATAATCCTTGCCGAATGTCCGCATATCCATGTTGAATATGGCGGCATCCAGCTCTTTTTCCGAATGCTCCTTGGCGATCATGGCATCTTTGATGGCATACATGCAGCACACCGAAGAGCAGTATCCGTTGCCGCACCGGTTGGTATCCCTGGATCCGATGCACTGGAGCCAGGCAATTTTTTCCGGTTCTTTTTCATCAGAAGGCCGCACCAGATGTCCCATGGTGGGACCGCCGGCGGACAGAATCCGCTCAAACTCCAAAGATGTCATCACATTTTTGGACCGTTTGTACATATAGGTGTCATCCATACCGGAAGGGTCAAAGGGGGCAGCGCCTGTGGTCATGATCACCGAGCCCACGTTGACATCCCGGACCACCGGCACCTGGTCATGGTCCACAGCGCCTGCCAGGCACACCTCCACGCACTGGTAACACTCGGAACAGATGCCGCAGGACAGGCACCGGGCCGCTTCCCGGTCGATCAGCTCTTTGGCCAGGGCCTGGGTAACCTCCTTGAAATTACCCTTTCTTTGTGCCACCGGCAGCTTTTCCGGTTCCATCCGTTTGATCTGCGGCACATTGTCTATTTCCGGTTTTTCAAAATCCCAGGATTTTTCCCTGCCTTCTGCCAGGTCCAGGCCGTTGATATACCGGTGAATGCTTTCCGCCGCAGTCTTGCCCGATGCCACTGCATCCACCACGGATTTGGGGCCGTAAAACGCGTCCCCGCCGGCAAATACCCACTCAACAGGGGTCTGCAGGGTCACAGGATCAGCTTCATACCCGCCGGGCGGGGTCAGGGCAATGCCCTGGTCTTTGGCAAATTCGGTCTCTCCCATCTGGCCTATGGCCACGATCACGGTATCTGCCTCATGGGTGATCAGCTGGCAGTCATCGTACTGGGGATTGAACCGGCCGTTTTCATCAAATACTGATGTGCATTCCTGAAAGGAAACCTCAGTGACCTTTCCGTCATCATTACCGTAAAAGCGCAGCGGCCCCTTGCTGTTCACGATATTGACCTTTTCTTCCAAGGCCTCTTCGATCTCATAGTCCCAGGCCGGCATCTCCTCTCTTTTTTCCAGGCACACCATGGTGACATCGTCGGATCCCAGGCGCCGGGCGGTGAGTGCCACGTCCACGGCCACGTTGCCGCCGCCGATGACAATGGTTTTTCCGGACAGTTTGTCCGCCTTGCCCATGGCAGCATCCCGCAAAAAGGTGGTGCCGCCCAGAACCCCTTTGAGGTCTTCGCCTTTGACACCCAAAGACCGGGATCCGTGCAGGCCCGTGGCCATGAACACCGATGCAAACCCGTCCTTTTTCAGGCTGTCCAGGGTGATATCCGTGCCGAACGTAACACCGGTCTTGATCAAAACCCCCAAAGCTTCGATCACGGCGATCTCTTTTTCCAGCTCCGCCTTGGGCAGCCGGTATTCGGGAATGCCCACGGCCATCATGCCGCCCTTGACCGGCAGTTTTTCATACACCGTGACCTTGTATCCCTTCTGGGCCAGGTAATAGGCTGCGGTGAGACCGGCCGGGCCGGACCCGATAATGGCTACTTTTTCATCTCTTTTTTCAACAATTTCCGGGATCCAGGCAGATTCCTGTTCAAAATCCAGGTCCGCCAGATACCGGTGCAGATACTGGATAGCCAACGGCTGGTCTGCATCCCCTCTGGTGCACACCGCTTCACAGGGATGGTGACAAACCCGGCCGCAGGAGCCGGGAAACGGGTGCTCCTGCTTAAAGAGTTTTAATGCTTCTGCATATTTTTCCTGCTGCATCAGGGCGATGAACCCCTGGATGGACACATGGGCAGGACAGGTGGCTTTGCAGGGTGCGACAGAGCGTTTGGAAATGCCGTATGCGCCCGGGATGGCCTGTTCATACTGTTTAAAAATAGCCTTGCGCTGGTTAAGCCCTTCATTGTGCTCACTGGGGGCATCCACCGGACACACTTTGGTGCATTCCCCGCAGGAGGTACACTTGGATATATCGACAAATCGTGGTTTTTCTTTGATTCTGGCCGTGAAATTTCCCTGTTCACCATCCAATTCCAGAAGTTCGGTATTCGTCAACAACTCGATGTTCAGATGCCGGCCGACCTCGACCAGTTTGGGTGAGATCACTCACATGGTGCAGTCATTGGTCGGAAATGTCTTATCCAGCCGGGCCATCATGCCGCCGATGGCGTATGATTTTTCAACCAGATAGACATAATAGCCTGAATTGGCCAGGTCAATGGCGGACTGCATGCCTGCAATACCGCCGCCAAGGACCATGACAGACCCCACAGGGTCGCTGTTTGGTGTCACCTTCTGCGTCATTATCAAAACCTCCTAACCGTTTATTATCGCCCCATGGGCGGTAAGCTGTGACGTCTGAGATATTCAGGTGTTTTGTCATCTGTGTGGCATACGATGGCAAAAGCCTGTGAAAAAGGACGTCACGCCAGTAAATTTTCCCCGCCTTTAAGTAAAAAAAAGGCATTTTTTTGTCAACAATTATTTAATATACACCTGGTTATCATTTTATAATCTCCCCTGATCCGGGGAATAAAACCATCCCGGCGCAATATTCTTTTTGTAAGAAACTACAACTCTTTGTTTTATTCCCTTGAAAAAAAATGCGGATTACCCGGCAATATCCAGGTGCCGGCTGCAATACCATACCAGCAATAACACAGGCACCCCCATCACCGTGGTCAGCAAAAAAAAGGCCGGGTATCCCACCGCATCCACCATGGTGCCGGAATACCCGCCGAATACCTTGGGGATCAGGGTCATCAAAGAGCTGAACACCGCATATTGCACGGCAGTGAATTTGATATTGGTCAGACTGGACAAAAACGCCACAAAGGCTGCACTGGCAAGCCCTGCTGCCAGATTGTCCGCCGCAATCACCAGGTACAAAAAAATCAGATTGCTCCCCATGAAAGCCAGGCCCATGAACAAAAGGTTGGTGGCAGATGCCAGCAGTGCACCCAGAAACAGAATACGAATAACCCCATAACGGATGGACAGCATGCCGCCAGCAAATCCGCCGGCTATGGTCATAAAAAGACCGAATGTTTTTACCACACTGGCGATCTGGGTTTTGGAAAACCCCAGGTCCTGATAAAACACATTGGATATGACCCCCAGTACAATATCGGAAATCCGGTATAACCCGATGAGGGCCAATATCAGCCAGGCAAGGGTAAGCCGGTACCGGCTGAAAAAATCCAGCACCGGTGCCACATAGCTGTCTGTCACCATTTTCTGATTCACTAATCCTTTTGCCATGCATAATCTGCCCACCAGGGCGCCTGCAAAAAGCCCTGCCCCCAGCCTGAAGCATTCCACCAGCAACCCGGCCAGAACGGCATTGCCCAGCCATTGTTCCAGGCCATCTTTCATACCAGGGGTGATCCGGCCGGATAAATGGAAGGTCATAACAAATGCGGCAACTGCCAGGCCAAACAGGCCCAGACCTGTTAAATAATCCTTTGAGGTATAGGCATCAGCAGGGTTATGATTGGATTTTGGCTCATCAATCACAAGGGCAGTGATCATTCCCACCAGCATAAAAGCAGCCATGATGCAATAGGTAAACTGCCAGGCCTCAAACCGGTAGCTGCCTTTTGCAGATCCAAACCATTCAGCCAGGATCAACGCGCCTGCACCTGCCACCAGCATGCCGATGCGGTATCCGCCGATATAGGCGGAAGCCATCATGGCCTGGAGATCAACTCCGGCGGATTCAATGCGATAGGCATCGATGACGATGTCCTGGGTTGCCGAAGAAAATCCCAGCAGAACCGCTGCAATGCCCATTAAAACCAGTGGGTGGCGGCCTGTTCCGGGATCGGTAAACGCCATTCCCAGAATGGCACAGACTATTCCGGCCTGGGCCGCCAGTATCCAGCTTCTTCTCCTTCCCAGTTTCCGGGTCAGCCAGGGAATAGGCATCTGATCCACCAGCGGTGCCCAGACAAACTTGAATGAATATCCCAGGGCTGCCCAGGAAAAAAAGGTAACCGCAGACCGCTGGACCCCGGCTTCTCTGAGCCACAAAGAAAGAGATGAAAAAATCAGCAGAATGGGCAACCCGGCTGAAAACCCGAAAAACAGCATGGTGACCACCCGGGGATGGCAAAAGGATTGGATGGCGGTTTGCCATTTTTTGCCGTTATCAGAGGGTGATTTCAAAATCAGAGGGAACACCGTAACAAAAAGTGCTACTGTTTTGGGAAGTGAAAAAAAGGTTGCCGTTCCGGACAATTTTATCCATATCCTGGTCAGACCGGTCCTGATTCAAATGGATGAGCCCCAGCTGACCAGCCCCGGCTTTTAAGGCCAACTCCAGTGTCTGGGGGACTGAGGAATGGCCCCAGCCATTACGATGCCGGTATTCGTCCCGGGTATATTCCGCATCATGAAACAGGATATCCGCGTCCTGGGAAAACTGTTTGTATCCGTCAAATCCCCGGCTCTGGGGATGGGCATATTCCAGTTCATTGTCTGTGAGAAATACAAAAGTTTTACCATTTTCTGTAAACTTATACCCGAGACTGCCCTGGGAATGGCTGGTGGGAATTGTATCTATTTCAAGAGAACCGATATGGAACCTGGTATTCAAAGCTGCATCAAAGCGTATATCTGCATTCAAATCATCAAGGCCCACAGGAAAAAACGGCGAGGACATGACCTGGTTGAAAACATCTTTTGTGGAGAATCTGTCAAATTTTCTGTCTTGAACAATCAGGGTGTTGCGGCTGTACAACAAAGGTCTGAAAAACGGAATGCCCATGATGTGATCCCAGTGGCAATGGGTGAGCAGCATATAATACCGGTTAATTTTTTGTTCCAGCAAAAAATTTCCAAGCCGGCGGATACCTGTGCCTGCATCAATAATAACCGTTTCTCCGGATCCGGCAGTAATCTGAATGCAGGTGGTGTCTCCGCCATAGGTGACATATTGTCTGCCTGATACCGGTATTGACCCCCTGGAACCCCAGCATTTAATAATCATGGCTCTCCTGTATCACAACCATCCATAATCGTCCGGCCTCAGCTTTTATTAAGAGATAAATTTTTACCCCATACAATCGTATGAATTGATCAATAAATCAATATTTTTTTTCCTGCCACCCGTTGACAACCTTTTTGTTTTTGCCTAATGAAAGGATCAGGCAGACAATTTTAGTTTTTTTTAACAAACCCATGCAAAAGGGAATTTTTACCGCTATGGCACAATTAATCGCTGACCGCAGGGACGTGGATTTTGTACTCCATGAACAGATCGGACAGGTTGACCATGACAGTTTTGCTGAATTCAATAAAAAAACCATTGATATGATTGTTTCCGAGGCCAGGAATCTGGCCATAAAAGAGATACTTCCCACGTTCAAGCAGGGGGATGAACAGGGGTGCACCCTGGAAAACGGTAAAGTCACGGTGCCTGAATCCTTTAAGCGGGCATGGCGGCTGTTATGTGAAGGAGAATGGCTGGCCATGTGTGATGACCCGGCTGCGGGAGGCCAGGGCATGCCCAGAACCGTGGGCACGGCTGCTCTGGAATATATGGTGGGGGCCAATTCAGCTTTCATGCTCTATTACGGCATGACCCACGGGGCTGCCAAACTGGTGGAGGCGTTCGGAGATGACACCCAGAAACGGCTGTACCTGAAAAAAATGTTTTCCGGTGAATGGGGCGGCACCATGCTGCTCACCGAGCCGGAGGCAGGGTCTGACGTGGGCGCCCTGACCACCACGGCACAAAAAAATCCGGACGGCACCTATTCCATCAAAGGGGCTAAAATTTTCATCTCCGCAGGCGAGCATGATCTGTGTGAAAACATCATCCATCCGGTGCTGGCCAGGATTCCAGGCGCACCTGCCGGCACCAGAGGGATCTCTTTGTTTCTGGTTCCCAAATTTATCGTGAATGAACACGGCTCTCCAGGCGATTTCAACAACGTGGTCTGCACAGGCCTGGAAAAAAAAATGGGTATTCACGGCAATGCCACCGCTTCTTTGTCCCTGGGGGATAAAGGGCCGTGCATAGGCACCCTGCTGGGGGAAGAAAATCGCGGCATGCCGGCCATGTTCCAGATGATGAATGAAGCCCGGGCTTTTGTGGGACTCCAGGGGTTTGCAGTGGCATCCGCCTCTTACATGTATGCCCTGGACTATGCCCGGACACGCATCCAGGGCAGGCATCTGACTGCGGGCAAAGACCCGGAAGCCAGAAGCGTTCCCATCATCGGGCATCCGGATGTCAAGCGCCAGCTGCTCAACATGAAGGCCTATACCGAAGGCATGCGGTCTCTGATCTATTATTACGCCTGGTGCAATGATGTGGTTTGCACCACTGATGATGACCACCTCAAGGCGGACACGGCTGCCATGGTGGAGGTACTGACCCCGGTGGTCAAGGGCTATATCACGGACAGGGCTCTGGAGGTCTGCTCCCACGGGGTCCAGGTGTATGGAGGATACGGATATATCAGCGAATATCCCGTGGAACAGCTCATGCGGGATGCACGGATTTTCATGATCTACGAAGGCACCAACGGGATCCAGGCCATGGATCTTCTGGGCAGAAAGCTGTCCATGAACCAGGGAAAGGCATTCCAGTATTTCATTGACCGCATGAAAAAAACCGTAAAAGAGTTCAGCGGCATTGACGGCGTAGAAAACCTGTGTGCCAAGGTGTCCCATGCCGTATTTCGCTTAGAGGAGCTGGCCCAGATCCTGGGTACGCGGTCCGGATCGGACCAGGTGTTGAATGCCTATGCATTTGCCCATCCTTTTCTGGAAGTAACCGGTGATGTCACATTTGCCTGGATGCATCTGTGGCGGGCCGGCATTGCCGCTCCCAAACTGGCAGAAAAAACCAGCACCCTGGACAGAAAAACAGTGGGGGAAAAAGTGTTTAAAAACAAAGACATTGCATTTTATGCCGGCATGATGGAAACTGCCAGATTTTTTATTAGCACGCTTTTACCGGCCACTTATGGTAAAATGGATGCCATCCTGGAAGGGGATACCTGCGTGGAAAACATCCAGGACGTGTCTTTTGGTTCTAAATAACAGGAGGAAAACCATGTTTGAATATGTAAAAAAGAGCCTTCTCACCGGCGTTGGTATGGCCCTGCGGTCCAAAGGCGAAATGAAAGACCTGGCTGAAGAGTTTGCCAAATCCACCCAGATGAGCCAGACCGAGGCCAGAGAATTTTTAGATGAATGCCAGCAAAAATATGAGGATGCCAGATCAAAACTGGATAAACGTCTGGAAAAAGCGGTGGAGAATATCTTAAGAAAACTGGATCTGCCAACCCGGTCCGATATCCAGACCCTGAACAAACGAATTGACGATCTGGTCAATAAAATAGAAAATAAAAGCTGACCGGGTCCTCCATGCTCAGCATAAAGCGAATCGGCAAGGTGGGCAAACGGTACCGGCACCTTCTCCGGTACCAGCAGATCATCGGCATCATCCTTAAATATGGATTTGACAATATCTTAGATGCCATGAACATTGACCGCTATATTGAGTCCGGCCTGAAACTGATCCCTTTTTCAAAGCCCCATGAACGGGTGGAAAAACTGTCAAAAAATCAGCGGATCCGGATGGCTTTAGAAGAGCTTGGCCCTACGTTCGTCAAAATGGGACAGGTGCTTTCTTCAAGACCGGACCTGGTTCCCATGGATCTGATCACTGAACTGTCCAGACTCCAGGATGAAATCCCCGCATTTGGATTCGATCAGGTCAAGGAGATCATTGCCGCGGAATTTGGCAAACCCATTGACGGCATTTTCCTGTCAATGGATGAAACACCCTTTGCATCCGCTTCCATCGGCCAGGTTCACCGGGCATCTATCACCGGCCACGACCGGCTTGCGGTGAAGATTCAGCGCCCGGGCATCAGAAAAACCATTGAGGTGGATCTGGAGATCATCCATCACCTGGCCGGTATCATGGAAAGAAACATAGAAGAGGCTGCTTTTTACCGGCCGGTAAAAATTGTGGAAGAATTTGCCAAAACCCTGGAAAAAGAACTGGATTACACTGTTGAAGCAGCCAGCATGGAACGTATGGCCACTCAGTTTCTCCATGACAAAACCATCCATATTCCAAAGGTTTATTCGGCAGAATCTTCTGAACGGGTATTGACCATGGAGCTTGTCAACGGGATCAAGGCCAGTGATATTGATGCTATTGACCGGGCCGGCCTGGACAGAAAACATATCACCCGGCGGGGCGGGGATTTCATCATGAAGCAGGTGTTTGAACATGGATTTTTCCATGCAGATCCCCATCCGGGCAATATATTTATTCTGGAAAACAACCGCATCTGCCTGGTGGACTTTGGTATGACCGGTTTTTTGGACCAGGCCACCAGAGAATTATTTGTGGATATCATCCATGCCGTTGCCACAAACAATGCAAAACTTGCGGCCCAGCTCTTATGTGAACTATGCAACTATGACACCCAGCCTGACATGACCCAGCTGGAAAAAAATGTCGCTTTGTTCATATCTGTTCATTTGACCAAATCCTTAAAAGAGATTAAAACCAGTAAAATGGTGAACCAGCTTCTGGCGCTTTGCGCGGACCACGGCCTGCGAATCCCGCCGGATATGTTCTTAATGATGAAGGCGTTTATTTCCATTGAAGATGTAGCCAGAAAACTGGACCCGGATTTTAACATACTCGGCCATGCCGTTCCCTATGTGACCACAGCCAAATACATGAAATACGCCCCTTCAAAAATTGCCGAAGAGTTCATGAATATTGCCAGAGAATCCTATAAACTGATTCAGCAGCTGCCGGCAGATACCATGGAGATACTTCGCCTTGTCAGACAGGGAAAACTTAAAATTGCCGTTGACATACAGGGACTGGACAAACTGATCGTCCACCAGGACCAGACCAGCAATCGAATATCTTTTTCCATCATCATCGCAGCCCTGATCCTGGGATCTGCCATTGTGATCAATTCCGAGGTCCCGCCCATGCTGTTCGGGGTATCTGTCATCGGAATTGCCGGTTTCATTGCTGCTGCTGTCATGGGTGTCTGGCTGCTGGTGGCAATTATCCAGAGAGGACGGTTATAGACAAAACCGGTTTTACTGGTTTAAAATAAATACTGTCACAGATTTTCACTGCCGCCAAAGGCTGATTTAACCATTTAACCGTAAGGAAATATTGCCATGAAAATCACTGATCCCCAAGTCATTAAAAACGGAGAAAAAGAGCTGATCGCCGCAGTGCAAAAAAACCTTGACCTGAAAACGGTCAAAAAAATTCTCAAGGACCGCATGGCTGAGACATCATTTTTATCAAAAGGCGGGCAAATTGTGGTTCATGACAACCAGATTGCCTTTCGCCTGGATTTTGATCTCAACTTGAGCGGCAGTCTTTTTTTTGACCGTCAAGGCAATCATATTACTGATTCATCTGAACCCAAATCATCTTTTTATGAAAAGGCACTGGATGATGACCAGGACAACACGCCGCTGCCACTTGAAGAAGATATGGATGAGGCATTTCTTGCAGATCTGGATGATGACGATGATCCGGACATGCCGCTGGATGAAAAATCTGCGGCAGATGAGGATCCGGCAGATGAAGATATTGAATATGACAGCCTGGGTCTGGAAGAGGACAGCCTGGACCAGGATGACATGCTGGATGATGATATCAACGATATCTTAAAGGAAAGCCGCGAATTCTGGGAGCAGAAAAAAGACTCCTGAAGGCAGGACACCTGCCGGAAAACCTTGCCGGCAGGTGTCTTTTGTCCGTCATTGATGAACTATATCATCCTGGGTGACAGTAGCTGTACAATCTATGCGTTAATA
>JAIPDY010000070.1 GCA_021737445.1 Desulfotignum sp. | reverse complement strand
AAACGGATCACTGTCTTCCAATGAACAGGCCCAGCTGGTTTTTTTTACTGCGGCCTTTTCCATGCTGGCCAAGCTGTGCAAAGTGGACGGCCAGGTGAGCGAAAAGGAGATCCAGGTGGTGGAAGATTTTATGAAACAGGATCTTCAACTGGATGCCACCGGCCAGGAATCTGCTAAGAATATCTTCAGGCAGGCGGTCCGGTCCCAGGAAAGCTTTGATGCTTTTGCCATGCAGTTTTATTCGGTATTCAGAACCCAGCCCAATATCATTGCCCTGATGATGGATGTGCTGTTCCGGGTCGGTGCGGCAGACGGAAATCTGTCAGATGCGGAAGATGATACCCTGCGTTCGGCTGCCCGGATTTTCCATGTGTCTGATGCGGATTTTAACCGGCTGAAATCAAAATATATCCGCAGGGCTGATAAATACTATGCCGTTCTCAAATGTGATGAAACCGCGTCCAACGACCAGATCAAAAAGCAGTACAGACGTCTTGTGACCGAATACCATCCGGACAAGATCCAAGCCAAGGGGCTTCCTGAAGAGTTCATCAAGTTTGCCAATGACAAGTTTTCAGAAATTCAGGAAGCCTATGACCATATCCGCAAACAAAGGGGGTTTTAGAACAGCCCTTTTTCTTTGGCGATTTTCATGTAGGTATCCACCAGGGTCTGGGGCGGTTCCCACCTTTCCAGATCTTTTTTGTCTGTTAAAAAGATCGCCTCAAATTCGCACACCGTCACGCACAGGCCGCATCCGATACACCTTTGCTGGTTGACCTGTGCAATGCCGGCCTGATCCATGGTCACGGCATCCATTGGGCAGATCTCTTCACATGCCCGGCATCCGGTGCACTGGTCTGTATCCACACATGCCTGAAAATTGGAATTAACGATCCTGGCCGGGGCCTGATTTTTTTTGATGTTGCTCAAAATCTGGCAGCAGCAGTCGCAGCACAGACAGATGTTCATGGGTTTCACCGAGTTGGACGGCTGGGCCACCAGTCCCTGGGCCGCCCCTTTGCGGATGATCTCCATGGCCTCATCCGCCGTGATGGTGCGGCCGATGCCGCGGCTTTCATAGATGTAGGCCCCGCCTCCGAAGATCAGGCAGGCTTCTTCCATTTTGCCGCAGGTTTTGCCTGCCATGGTGTGCTCCCGGCGGCAGATACACGGTGCCACCAGGATTTTGGACTGGCTTTTCACCAGGTTTTCAAGGTGTTCATGATCCATGATGTGCAGCTGGGTGTTGACCGATTTTTCCACCGGTACCACCCTGAGCTGCTGGGTTTTGTGTTTTTCCTGGGCTTTCATGAGATGGGGAACATATTCGTTGAAGTCTTTGATCAACTGTTTTGTCAACCGGTTCACCTGATGTTCCCAGATGCCCACCACAAACTGCAGCAGCATGAAGGTGTCAGTATCGTTTCTGCGGATGTGAAGAATCAAACCTTTTTGTCCCATTTCCTTCAGAAACGGCACAATCTCTTCAGCAGGCTTTTCAGCCCGTTGTGCAATGGTTTCCACCGGTTCAGGCATCATCACCAGGCAGCATGCCAGCCCGGCCTGTTCAGGCGTAAACAGCTGCTTGAGGATGCGCAGTTCAACACCCGATTTTGTGGGAGGAAACCCGCCCGGGGTGTTGTCAAGGTGTCTGGCCAGTTTTTTATATACATTTTCCATTACAAAGTTCTCCAAATATGTTCAGGTTACTGTCCCATTGATCATATACAACATCGGTAATTTTGCCTTTAAGGGCGTTGTTTTTTTCCAGAAGCACGGTCAAATAGTTGGAGGTCACCGCCTTGATTGTGCCGGCAGTGGCATTTGATCTGCTTTGCACAACAGCTTCCAGACGTCGTCCCTGGTTGGCCCGGATAAATTCAACCTGTTTCTGCCGGCCCAAGGCCCGCATCCTGCGGCACCGTTCCTGGATGACGGCATCCTGCACCCGGGGCTTGAGAGAAAAGGCAGGCGTACTTTTTCTGGGTGAGAACGGAAATACATGCAGATATGAGACCGGCAGCTGTTTGATGAGCGCATAGGTGTTTTCAAACTGCTGGTCTGTTTCCGTGGGAAATCCGGTCAAAATATCCACACCAATACCGGCAAACGGCAGTCTGTCATGGATGCGGCAGATGATCTCTTTAAAAAATCTGGTTGTATAGGGGCGTTTCATCTTTTTGAGAATCTGGTCATCCCCGGACTGAAGCGGTACATGAAAATGGTCGCACAGGAGATTGCCCGGTCCGGCCAGATCCAGAAACCGGTCATCTATTTCATTGGGTTCAATGGAGGACAACCTTATCCGGTGTACCGGCTTTTTTTCCCGGATGGTTTCCATCAGATTTGTCAGTCTGGATGGCGGGGTCAGGTCCCGGCCGTATCTGCCCGCATGAATCCCGGTGAGGATCACCTCTTTGAAGCCGGCCTTTCCCAGTGCTTCCAGGTGATGCAGTACCATATGTACCGGCATGCTCACAGAAGATCCCCTGGCATAAGGCACAATACAATAGGTGCAGAAGGCATCGCACCCATCCTGGATTTTCAGATAGGCCCGTGTCATGCTGCCGGTAACCGGCCTGGTAAAATTGTGAAACCGGTTGCCGGCACTGTGGTCTGCCGGTTTAAAAGCCATGGGAAAAGGGGATGGATCCTTGACAATATGGTCTGCCAAACCGGCTTTGTCCCGGTGGCAGACAATTTCAAGGGGATAATCGATATTTTTAATGATGTCCGGGTCTGTCTGGGCATGGCATCCGGTCACAATGATCTTTGCGCCCGGGTTGTCCCGGGCCAGTTTCCGGACAGCCTGGCGGGACTGCATGGCCGCCTTTGATGTGACCGCACAGGTGTTGATGATGCACAGATCACAAAACCGGCCTTTTTGAGCCTGTACCAGGCCGTTGTTTTCAAGGCCGGCGGCAATGCCGTCTGATTCATATTGATTGACCTTGCAGCCAAGGGTTTTGATATAAAAGGTTTTCATTGGATAATTGCCGATCCCAGCACCTGCCGGCCTCTGTAAAACACCGCTGCCTGGCCCGGGGTCACGGCATACTGGGGTTCACTAAAACGGACATGCCCGAAGGTGCCCCGGCGGCTCAGTGTGGCCAAAGCTTCACTGTGGCTGTACCGGATTTTGGCGGCCACCTCCTGGACTGTATCGGTTTTGTCACCATGCCATATCATCTGTTCCACCGTCATCTCATTTTTAGCCAGATCCTGTTTAAAGCACACATGAAGGGTGTTGGTCAAAGGATCAATTTTTCTCACATAATAGGGCTGGGATGCCGGGCAGTTGATGCCCCGTCTCTGACCCACAGTAAAGGCATGCAGCCCGGTATGGGAGCCCACCTGCCTGCCGTTGACATCAACCACCGGACCGGGTTCGGCAATGATGCCGGCTTTTCGTACAATAAATTCAAAAAAACCGGTATGGTCTATAAAGCAGATATCCTGGCTTTCTTTTGCAGTGACCGGGACCAGGTGGTGCCGGGCGGCCAGTGCTTTCACCTGGTCCTTGGTAAAACCGGCCAAAGGGCAGATGATCCGGGACAGCTGTTGAACCGAAAGCCGGGCAAGAAAATAGGACTGGTCTTTTTTTGCATCGGTTCCTTTTTCAAGCCGGGTTTGTGAAATGTCCAGGCCCGGCTGTGTCAGGGTATTGACAATTGTTGCATAGTGCCCGGTTGCCAGATAATCAGCCCCCAGTTTTCGGGCCTGTTCCAGCAGCACGCCGAATTTGATTTTCTGGTTGCAGATCATGCAGGGATTGGGGGTTTTGCCCCTGGTGTAGGTTGACACAAAGTATTGCACCACTTTTTGTTCAAAGGATGCGGCCAGATCCAGGGTGATGATATCGATCTTCAGCTGGTCTTTGAGCTGGTCTATATCTGTTTTCCGGGTTTCATAACCGGTGGTGAAGTGCAGACCAAATACCCGGGAATACTGCTGTTTCAGCAAAAAAGCAGATATCAGAGAATCCACTCCACCGCTTACAGCCACAGCTATTGTCGGTTCTTTCATCAGGCAACGGTTTCCGGTTCTTTGGTGAACAGTCCCATGGCCCGGCTGGGACAGGTTACAATGCACAGTTCACACACCGAACATTTTTTCTTGTCAAACACAACTTCCATGGCCGGCCGCCGGATGTGAAGCGCCTGGGTGGGGCAGACCGCGGTGCAGGCCCCGCAATGGGTGCAGATCTGGTCATCCTTGAAAATCTGATGTTCAGGGGTTGACACTGTAACCCCCTGCTGTTTGAGAAAATTGATGCCTTTATTGAACCCGGGCCTGGATGCGGCGGAAATCTCCATAACCATGAGGCCCTGTTTCTGATTGGAAATTTTTGCGCTCAAAATATTGAACAGCAGATCAAATTTTTTAACCAGCTGGCAGACAAGAGCTTTCTGAGCCACTTCCGGCGGAAATGTCAATATAATGATTTTAGAATACAAAGCAGATCCTCCATATGGTAAATTGTTTTTGACAACCGGGTATGGTTCGGTCATATACTTACCAGAGGTTATCAAAAAACAGTGTCAGGTCCGGCATATTGTGCTGTTTTTATCACTTAAACACACAAAACACAATATACCCGGCCTGATACCCCAGGATTTATCTTGTTTCAAGGGCCTGCCCATGAACCGTTTTGCATTTAAACTGTCATCTTATACCTTAAAATCGCTTTCCGGTTTTTCCAGGGCCAGATTACATATCCAGGGCCAAGAAAATATTCCTGAAGGCTCTGTTGTGTTCTGTGCCAACCATTTTACCCGTATTGAAACGGTGTTTCTTCCCTATCATATCCATTCCATCACCGGAAAGCAGATCTGGTCCCTGGCAGCCCAGGAACTGTTTCAGGTGCCGGTGCTTGAAGGCCTGCTCAGACGGCTGGGAGCGGTTTCCACTGATGCGCCTGACAGAGATGGCCTGCTGCTTAAAACCTTGCTGTCAGGGTATGCCCACTGGATCATCTTTCCTGAAGGCATGATGGTGAAAAACAAAAAATTGTTGAAAAAAGGCCGGTTTGTTCTCACTGATGACAAGGGGAACATACGACCTCATACAGGTGCGGCAGTGGTGGCTCTCCGGTGCCAGTTTTTCCGAGAAAGGCTGCGCCGCCTGAAAGCATCCGGCGCACCTGAGTTTCACAGACTGGCAGCAGAGCTGGACATCGAAAACATGGATGGTATCCTGGCGCATTCCACCCATATCGTGCCGGTGAATATCACCTATTACCCGGCTAATCCACGGGAAAATATCCTGGGATCCATGGCAAAACTGCTGGTCAAGGAACCATCCAAACGGGTGCTGGATGAACTTATGACTGAAGGGGCCATGCTTTTTACCGGGGTGGATATCACCATCCGGTTTGGTACCCCCATTGATATGGCCCCTTACCTTAATGATCCCTACCTGGAAAGCATGCTCACGGTAAAGCGCCGGGTAAGGCCGTTTGAGGATCTCACATCCAGGCAGATTTCAAAAAGGATCGCCATTGCGGTGATGGAGCGGTACATGGCCCAGGTATACAGCCTGACCACCCTCAACCATGACCATGTCATGGCCAGCATTCTTAAACATTACCCTTACAAAAGAGACGGCATTGACCGGTATGAATTTGCCTGCAAGGTGTATTATGCTATCACCTGTCTGGTACTGAACCGGCTCTGTTACGTGGCAGATCCGCTTTTGCACAACCAGATTCATCTGCTGGTGGATGACCGGCTAAAACAGATATCCGATTTTTTGGCCCTGGCGGAAAAAACCGGGGTCATCTGCATGGACGGCAACCGGTTTTTCAAGGATCAGACCCGGTTTTACAAACTATCTGATTTTCATGCCATCCGCATGGAAAATCCCATACTGGTCATGGCCAATGAGGTGGAACCGGTGGAACAGGCCCAGATCTGCCTGAAAAAAATAGCCCAGAAACCCTATATTCAGATCCGGCAACTGGTCAAATCCAGGATTATTGAAAAAATGAACATGGATTTCACCGCAGATTATGCAGCCCACTACATCGCGGGTGAATCCAAAAAAAAGCGGATCGGCAGGCCGATTTTTTTGAATCAACCGTTTGAAAGTTCCGGTATCCTGCTGATCCATGGGTATATGGCTGCTCCTGAGGAGATGAAATCTTTTGCCCGGTACCTGCATTCCAAAGGGTTGACTGTTCATGTACCCAGGCTCAAAGGCCACGGCACATCCCCTGAGGACCTGGCCCGGACCGGGTATGAACAGTGGATGGAATCGGTGGAAGAGGCTTATGTGGGCATGCGCCACTCCTGTGAACGGCTGGTGATCGGCGGGTTTTCCACCGGTGCCGGCCTGGTGCTTGAGCTGGCCACCCGGGTGGCGGATTTTGAAGCCATTTTTGTGGTGGCTCCTCCCATGCGCCTTAATGATATGGGATCATATTTTGTGCCGGCCATTGATGCCTGGAACATCATGATTAAGCGGATCAATCTTAAAGGCATGGCAAAGGAGTTCATTGACAACCATCCGGAAAATCCCCATATCAATTACCTGCGCAATCCCATTGCCGGCATCCATCACCTGGAAAAGCTCATGGTGCAGCTGGAGCCTAAATTGAAACTGATTGAAAAACCGGTGCTCGTGGTCCAGTCCAGAAAAGACCCGGTGGTCAACCCGAAAGGCACAGAGAAGCTGTTCAGCCGGCTGGGATCAGGGATCAAGGAATATTATCTGTTTGATTATGAGCGGCATGGAATCTTGACTGGAAAAGGGGTAAAACGGGTGTATCAGGCCATTGAAAATTTTGTGCGGCAATGGGTATAGATATTTTAAAGCCCCTGGCATGCATCGGCCAGGGGCGTCTTTTTTTAAAATCCTGTTTTATTTATCTTCTGTCACCAGCATCATGGTGGCCGGGTTCAAAAGAAATTTTTGACTGGTTTTGTTGCCGTCCTTGAGTACAACAGCCTGGATTTTATTGTTCACCGGTTTTAAAAACAACGCCTTGTCAAACAACTGTTTTCTGGTTTCCAGCTGAACAGGATATCCATCTTTGCTCAGGCTCTCATCCCGATGGGTCTGCATGGCAAACCAGATGGAGATGTTAAATTCCTGATTCAAAGACCTCAGATCTTCCAGAATATCTGTGATATCTTCATCAAAATTGAGCCCGTCAATAATCATGATGGCAGGCAGGGGCAGCCGGGCTTTTTTAAAGCTTTTCAGGTAGTCTTTTATTTTTGTGGTATCAAAGCTGGCTTCATTATAACTGATGCCCACTTTGTTGAGGCTGATGTCATCCCAGAGACGAAGCGCTTTCTGGGGATCCACATACCCGATACTGTCCACAAGGTTGGTATATCCTTCATTGTAACGCAGATTGATTTTTCCCATGGAATCGTCCAGGCTGACATGTACAATTTTTTCATCATTGAGCAGCTGGATCAGTGCGATCTGAACCAGAAACCTGGTCTTGCCGACACCTGCCCTGGAAAGTACCGCGCCAAAACTGCTGTCAGTGATATTTTCAATGCCGATGATTTTTTCAATCGGACTTCTGAGACTGAGATCTTTTTTTAACATATTCCCTCTCTTTATATTGCGGTCTTAGGCTTTTTCTTCCTGTTTCTGTCTGATGATCTCTTCAGCAATGGACTGCGGTACCTGCTTGTAGGAAGAAAATTCCATGGTAAACTGGGCCTTGCCCTGGGTGGCGGACCGGAGTACCGTGGAAAAACCGAACATCTCAGACAACGGCACCTGGCTTTCAATAACCGACATGACCCCTTCTTCCTGAGACCCCTGGATAATTCCCCGCCGCTGGTTGATCAATCCCATGCAGGAACCCTGAAATTCGTTGGGGGTTTCAATGACCACCTTCATGATGGGTTCCTTGATCACCGGTCTGGCTTTGCCATATGCTTCCAGAAATGCGCCTCTGGCAGCTGCCTGAAATGCCATTTCAGATGAATCCACCGCATGGTAGGCACCGTCTTCGATGGTCACCCGGATGCCGGTGACCGGAAATTCCAGTTTGGGCCCTTTTGCCATGCAGGCAGAAAATCCTTTTTCACAGGCAGGAATATACTGGGTGGGTATCCGGCCGCCGGTGATTTTGTTTACAAACTCAAACTCTTCTTCACAGGGTTCCACAAAACCGGCCACACGGCCGAATTGACCGGCACCGCCGGTCTGTTTTTTGTGTGTATAGTTAAACAGAGCCTTCTGGGTAATGGTTTCTCTGTATGCGACCCTGGGCTTGCCTGTGGAGACTTCAGCTTTGTATTCCCGTTTCATACGTTCCACATAGACCTCCAGGTGGAGTTCGCCCATACCCTGAATGATTGTCTCACCTGTCTCATGATCCACATAGGTTTTAAAGGTGGGGTCCTCTTTTGTAAAGCGGTTCAGGGCCTTGGACATGTTGATCTGGGCTTTGTTGTCCTTGGGTACGATTGAAAGGGAAATAACCGGTTCCATGACATGCATGGCCAGCATGGAATAATTGATGGAAGGAGATACAAATGTGTCTCCTGATGCACAGTCAATCCCGAACATGGCCCCGATATGGCCGGCCGGGATCTCCTCCACATCCTCCATCTGGGATGCATGCATTCGGATGAGCCTGCCTGCCTTGGTTTTTTTTCCATCCCTGGAGTTGATCAAGGTGTCACCTTTGGTGATACAACCCTGATACACCCGGATATAGGTGAGCTGGCCATACTGGCCGTCCTCCAGTTTAAATGCCAGGGCCACTGTGGGTTTGTCAAAACGGCTCTCCAGGATAACACTTTCTTCATTGTTATCCAGGTCAATGGCTTCATTATTGATATCCAGGGGAGATGGCAGGTAGTCAATCACCGCATCCAGCAGAGGCTGGACCGCCTTGTTCTTATACGCGGATCCTAAAAAAACAGGTGTGATATGTCTGGCAAGCACGCCGGTTCTGATCGCACTTTTTATCAGGTCATCTGTGATCTCTGATTCTTCCAGAATGGCATCAGTGAGCGCATCTGAAAAAAGAGAGGCAGCATCAATCATCTCTTCTCTGGCTGATTTGGCTTCATCCATCATATTTTCAGGAATTTCTCTGACTGCCACACGTTCTCCGTGTTCTCCTTCGAAATAACAGGCTTTCATGGCCACCAGGTCAATCACACCCTCGTGTTTGTCTTCCAGTCCGATGGGCAGCTGCATTAGAACCGAATTGTGTCCCAGTTTATTTCTCAGCTGCCGGGTGACTTTGACCGGGTTGGCACCGGATCGGTCGCATTTATTGACAAACGCGATACAGGGGACTTCATACCGTTTCATCTGCTGGTCCACTGTTATGGACTGGGACTGGACACCGGAGACGGAACACAGAATCAGCACCACCCCGTCCAGCACCCGCAGAGACCTTTCCACCTCCACGGTGAAATCCACATGGCCTGGGGTATCAATGATATTGATATTGTGTTTTTTCCATTCACAATAGGTGGCTGCCGATGCAATGGTAATGCCCCGCTCCCTTTCAAGCTCCATGGAATCCATGACAGCACCGGTACCATCTTTTCCCCTGACTTCGTTTATTTTGTGAATCCTGTCCGTGTAAAACAAAACCCTTTCTGTAAGTGTGGTTTTGCCGGAATCAATATGGGCACTGATGCCGATATTTCTCACCCGCTCTAGATCTCTGATCATTTTACATCATCCTTATGAATAAAATTTGCCCCTGGCGAAATAAAACGCAATTATTGCAAGGGGTTTGCCATTTTTTGATTCAGCTGTTTAATGGTGCGATTTTATTAAAATTGAACCTTGGGTTACATTCAGCGTATGAAAAAAGAATTTATATACCAATTGCCCTGTGTTGTCAATGCCTTATCAGGCACAAAAAAACCAGGGGATGAAAAAACAGATCCCCTGGTTTTTTGGATACATTATAATATATCAAGGATTAAGGCATGTCACCGGCAAGAACGTTTTCGGCGGTATCCGGCTACAGTGGCCAGGCCGATCCCCAGCAGCGCCATGGTGCCGGGCTCGGGTACAGGGTTGGTGGGAGGGTCCACCTTGCCGTCAGCTTTCCAGAAGGAGATGTGGGACAGATCTTTAGAATCCAGGCCGAATGTGTTCCAGGCCCCGTTCGTAACGCCATCGGTATACCATAGCTCAAACCCCCCGCCGCTTTTTGTGCTGCCGGCTTTGAGGCTGTAATAAAGGGGAACTGTCGCATCCCAGTCGTCACTGACATTCCAGGCGCCCTCATTACCGGTAAATGTACCTGTGAATTCTGAAAAAGTTTCATCGTTCCAGCTGTTCCAGTCGCCATCTTCCCATTTTCCCAGAAGGGTCAAATTTTCGGGCAGGTCAAAAAAGTTATCAGGATCTGTGTTGTACAGATCAACCAGTGCATTGACGTTGTATTCATTGTCTTTGTCAATTTTGTTGCCGGGCGGTTGATCTGTGGCGGTTTTCAAATATTCTGTCAGATCCAGAGAATCACCCACAATGGTGGAGGCCGTGCCCATGCCTGTCCACAAAATTATGGTGCAAAAAATAATGCCGGTTATCATGTAAATTGACTTCATTGGTACATCTCCCTTTGAAATGACTGAGTAAATTATTGCTTTTTATGTGGTAAAAAATTACACATTTTTTTAAATATTAATTTAAGTGCGCCGCTTTTTTCTGCCAACCGCGCCCAGGCCCATGATGCCGAGCCCCAGCAGCAGCATGGTGCCAGGTTCAGGCACGGCCGCTTTGTGAATACCGCCCTCAATTACGTCATTGGCACAGGTCATGGCCCAGTGAAACCCCAGGTCAAGCTCATCTTCCCAGGTCAGTCCAAAAGCCTCCAGATTAAATGCGTATTCAATTAATCCAAGATCTGTGTTATGGACAAATCCAAAGGAATAGGGAAGAAAGATCTCATCAGCACCGGGATTGTAAACCACTTCCTGGTCATGGCGGTACCAGGAGTAGGGATCATAATAAAACTCATCATCTGACAGCCAGATATTGTCTTCATCGACTGCAAACATATTCCCGGAAACTGTATTTAAGGCAAATTCCCAGGATTCTCCTGTTGTATAGATGTCAGTACTATATCCTGAAGATGAATCCCCGGAAGGATTCCAGCCATTGATACTGACAAACAGATCACCATATGTTGTGCCGAGGGTGCCGTCCAGATATTGTGTTTCAATCTGAACCAGTACGTCTCCGTTTGTCTCAATGGTGACATTCATCAGATCAATATCAAATTCAGAACTGTTTATAGCGATGACATCCCCACCATTTTTGGCATACTCTTGTGCATAGTTGCCGCCAATATAACTATCTTCAATGGTCCAGGTTGTTGCATGCACCGGGTTTGCCATCCATATCAGAGCCAGTATCAGACAACCGATCAAGTGTCTCATTGTTTTCTCCATAAAGTAATATTTGCCTGTTCTACAAATGAAATGCAAAATGCATGCCTGTATTTTCTCCGGCACCCCGGCATTATTGTTTGACTTTAATCTGTGTTCTTTGGTAGTGTTTGCTAATTTTATAAAAAAAACGCTGCTGATCAGCGCAGCCATACCACTGTAGGATCAATATGGCAGACCTGATTTTTAAACACCCCGTGAGGCAGTAATGAAGACCATCCTTATCGTTGATGACATCAAGGTCAATCTGAAGGTCCTGGAGGTCCTGTTAACCAGAAACGGATATGACATCATATCCGCCCTCAGTGGTAAGAAAGCTCTCAGCCTGCTTCAGGTTAAACACTGTGATCTGGTTATTTCAGACATCCATATGCCTGAAATGGATGGGTTTCAATTTTGCAGGCTGTGTAAACTGGATGATACGCTCAAGCATATCCCGTTTGTATTTTATTCTTCCACCCAGACCGGTGCCAGGGCCAGAAAGCTTGCCAGGAAGGTCGGGGCACGGGCGGTTATCTCCAAACCGGCTGATCCGGCCACGCTTTTAAAAACCATTGATACTATTTTATCAGAATATTCGTCAAGTTTTCAGGACAGGCGCGGGAAGAAGATCGGGGCTGACGGCGATCAACAAACAGGAAGAAAACGGTCTGTGAATGCATTGACGCGCCAGGAAGACTTGATACAACATGAACAGCTCCAGAACAGACTGCTGCGCAATCTCCCTTGTACTGTCTGGACCCTGGATGCCAGAGGAAACATTCCCTGTATTACCCCGGCCGTGGAAAAGATAACCGGTTTTTCCATTGATAAGATCCAGGAGATGGGAAAAAGCGGATGGCTGGACAGGGTCTATCATGCCGATGCCGCGCGGGTGAGAACCGCCTATAAAAATCTCTTCAAGAACCATGCCGCCCTGGATATCGAGTACCGGTTTGCGTGCCTGAATGGGGATCTCATATGGCTGTATGAAAAATCCAGCCAGCCGTATAAAAAAGAGGGGCTGCATCATGTTGACGGCTTTACCACAGATATCTCTGAAACCAAAACCGTCCGGGCACGCCAGCTGAAATCAAGGGAAAAACAGGTGATTAACACCTTTTCAAAAGGGGTGGCCCATGATCTGGATAATCTGCTGGCCGGCATAGCTGATTACATTGAACTATCCGGCATGGCCTCCACAACCCCCCGGGAAAGGAACCGGTTTCTGGCCAATGCTCTGAAGATCAGCCGCAGTGCACGCGCCCTTACCAGGGAATTTTCCTTTCTTTCCAGTGCTGGAAAGCCGGTGGAAAAAAACACCTCATTCAGTCATGTGGTGTCCCGTGTTGCCAGATCCCTGCTGTCCGGCACAGACATTAAATATACCATTGACATTCCCAAGGATTTATGGCCCTGCAGAGTTGATTCCAGATTGATGTCACAGGCGGTTGGAAACATTATTGTCAATGCATCTGAATCCGTGGCGCCGATGCAGGGGGTTATCAGTGTGATCCTGGAGAATGTATCCATTGAAAAAGCAGCGTGTTGTTGCGAAATTGTTGTTGAGCCGGGCCATTACATCAAGGCAACCGTTCAGGATAACGGCTGTGGTGTTGATAAAAATGATGTTCATCAAATTTTGGATCCCTATTTTTCTTCAAAACCCCGGGACATCAAAAAGGGCATTGGCCTGAGCCTTGCCCTGAGTGAGGCGATCATTGCACGGCATGGCGGTGTAACAGGAGTCAGATCCAGGGGAAAAGCCGGGACAGATATGGAAATATACCTGCCGGCAGCACGGGAGTGACAATGTTTATTAAAAAGTGACGGTCAGAAAACGGAGAATTTTAATATGAGAGCCGGCAGTAACCCCGCCATTTTGATTGTTGACGATACCAAAACCAATGTGGATGTTCTGGTACAGACCCTTAAGAACGATTACAAGATAGGGGTGTCCCTCAATGGCCGGGATGCCATTCGGTTTGCCAGGACCAATAAGCCGGATCTGATTCTCCTTGACATTGTCATGCCGAAAATGGATGGATTCCAGGTATGCAAAAAATTGAAATCAGATCCTGAAACCAGAGACATTCCCATCATTTTCATCACAGCCATGGATAAACCGGACCAGAAAAAAAAGTGCCTTAAATGCGGTGGTGCGGATTATATTACCAAACCCTTTGTGACCAGTGAAATCAAAAAAAAGATCAAAAAACATATATGACATAAACCTGACCCAGGAGTGATATTTGTATTGACGTACCTGATCCATGGGTCATGGCCCGGGTTATTTGAAAAAAGAAAGAGACACGCAGATAATGGAACAAAATCCTTACACCCAGATTCTGAAAAACGGGGATTATTATGGCAAAATACTGCACAAAGATTTCAGTGAGCCACTGAAATCATATGTTGCAAAAAATATCAGCCGGCTCAAAGCATTTGATAAAACGTTCACTCCTGCCATGTTGTATCTTTCCGCCTGGCAGCAGGAAAAAAAGGCTGTGTGGTATGAATTTGCCGGGAAGCAGTTCACTGATCTGATGGCATGTCCGCCGTCAGATGTGGCAGAGGTTTTCAGGAAAAGCATCATGGAGAGGCGGGTTTACGATTATCAGGAAGAACACAGCGGCCGGATTAACAAACAGACATTAAAGCAGTCTGAGCTTATCGATTCTCGAAAAGGATTGCGGCAGCAGGGA
>JAIPDY010000069.1 GCA_021737445.1 Desulfotignum sp. | reverse complement strand
CGCATTGGAGATCAGGTTGGCCAGCACCTCTTCGATGTTGGTGCGGTTGCCCATTACAAACAGGTCATCCGGGCAGGGTTTTTTTGTCAGCTGAAGAGATTTGGCATCTGCCTGACCCCGGTAAAATCCGACCTGATTTTTGATCAATTGTGTCAGGTTAAGTTCCTCGCGCTCCTGATTGATGAGTCCGGATTCAATTTTGGACAGATCCAGCAGTTCAGATGCCAGTTCTGCCAGGGATGAAATCTTGTCCGCACTCCTTTGCAGCATCTGGGTCTGCTTTTGGGTCAGATCGCCTGCCAGCCCGTCCAGAACCACCTTAAGCTGCATGAGAACAGAATTCAAAGGGCTTTTGATCTCATGGGCCACCATGGATACAAAATCTGATTTGAGCTGGTCCATTTTTTTCAAGGCGGTGATATCATGAAAAACCGTCACAGCCCCCAGGTTCCGGTTGAGCCGGTCCCGGAAAGGAATGCAGCGGATGCCGATAATCCGCTCTTCTTTGCCGTCTCCGGCAGCCACGCTGATCTCATCGGTTATTTCTGAAAACTGGCCCGCAGGCTGTGCAATGGCCTGATCAATCATATCAAGGATCTGCGGATTCTCAATGATTTCGTTGACATGCCGTCCGATGGCAGAGCGGGTGCGGGATCCGATAATTTTTAAAAATGCCGGATTGGCAAGGACGATGCGCTTCTGGTGATCCGTGGTCAGCACCCCTTCCCTCAGGGTATTGACCATCACCCGCATGCGCGATTTTTCACTGGCAATATCCTGTAAGGTCCGGATAAACTCGATCGCCTTGGAAATTACCACCCGAAGATCCTGGGGGGAAAAGGGTTTTGACAAAAAATCAAACGCCCCTTTTTTCATGGTTTCAATGGAGTGTTCCAGGGTGGCATACCCCGTGATGACAATGATCACCGTATCCGGATGACGGGATTTGATCCCGGTGAGTACATCCATGCCGGACATGCCCGGCATCATCAGATCCAGCAGCACAATATCAAAATGGGCATCATCGATCATTTTAAGCCCTTTGATGCCGTTGTCAGCCACTGCCACATTGCATCCTTCCTGGGTAAGCAGCCGGTGGCAGGCCTTCTGGATCCGTTCCTCATCATCCACCACCAGAACCCTGGGTTGAAATGAAACTTCTGCTGGATCCTTTGTCACCCCTTGATCACCGGTAAACTTGTTATCATTGGCTTTGATGTCTGGCATATCTGATTTTATCCTGTTATTTGTACAACCCCTTTGCAGGGTATTTTTGTTTTTATTCCGGCCCGGACGGATCACAAAAATGGGGCCCGTTTTCCATGGGCAGATGCAGGGGAAATTCAATAATAAATGTGGTACCTTTGACCCCGGTTTCCTTGACTGAAATTCTGCCCCCGTGCTCTTCTATAATTCCGTAAACAATGCTCAATCCCAGTCCTGTGCTTTTTCCCACTTCTTTGGTGGTAAAAAACGGGTCAAAAATTTTTGACAGATTTTCCCTGGCAATGCCTTCTCCGGTGTCCTTGACCTCTAAAAAAACCTTTTTATGGGGTCTGTCCTTGTAGGTATGCAGCGTGATCCTGCCGCTGCCTTTCATCGCATCTGCCGCATTCATGATCAGATTGATGACCACCTGGTTCAACTTGCTGGTATCGGCATTGATGAGCATCATCTCCTCAGACAGGTACCGCCGGATCTGGATATTGCGGAATTTTTTCTGGTCCCGGATCAGTTTCAGGCTCTGTTCCACAATTTCATTGATCTGGACAATTCGCTTGTTGGAATCGGTGCTCCGGCTGTAAACCAGAAGGCTTTTTACAATATTTTTGCACCGGTTGGCATCTTCCACAATATAATTTAAGTCTTGTTTGGCATCCTCATCCAGGTCCAGCCGCTCCAAAAGCAGGCTGGCATAAAATAAAATACCGGTGAGCGGGTTGTTGATCTCATGGGCCACCCCTGCGGCCAGCTGTCCCAGGGACGCCATTTTTTCAGACTGGGCCAGCTGCTTCTGGGTCAGCTTCAACTGTTTTTCAACCTTGATTTTATCCTTGAGATCGTTATAGATGGCCATTGTGGCGGATTCATTGCCATGCTCATCATAGATGATGGCAGCTGACATCTCCACTTGGATTTTTTCACCTTTGGCATTGACAATGGTGGTCCGGGGAATGATCAGCTTGCCCCTGCCCCCTATTTTTTCATCCCGCAGCATTTTCATGATCTCCTTGGCCCTGCCCGGGGGATACAGCTGCTCGGTATGGGTGATGGTGCCTTCTGCACCGTTATACGCACCGAACAGCTCCTTGGCCACGGAATTCATCAACTCGATCTTGCCGGACCGGTCCGCAGCGATAATGGCACTGGCCGATGCATAGATAACCCGGGTGATAAACTCCTTAACCCCGATAAGCTGATTTTCAAGGGATTTGGTTCGGGTAATGTCCCGGATACTGGAAAGCACAAACGCCACCTCCTGATTATCATCAAAAATCGGAGAAAACACGCGTTCCTCCCATTTATACTGGCGCTTGAGGGTGTAGTTATGGGCCGCCCTGTTCTTGATCACCCGTGAGATGGGACAATCGTCTGAATTACAGGGCGTATCCCTGTACAAAAAAGAGTGGAAGCATTTTTTGCCCAGAATATCCTCAGGACTCAGGCCATAGACATCGTAAAATTTTTTGTTGGCCCCTACCACGGTTTTATCCGGTGTAACAATGACAGACGGATACGACAGTGCATCAAAAATTCGCACCCGCCAGAACATTTCATCAGGGGTAAAGCTGTCATATTTCATGGGACACCAAATCCTCTGGCAAGGGCATTATCGGCTGCCCGGCCCTTTCCGGCAGGAACCACCAGGCTGATGCTGGCACCGGTACAGCCGGCCAAAAGCAGTGGTACCTGGTCAATATCCAGGCAGTTCAGAGCGGTCTGCAAAATTCGATACCGGTCCCCGAAATGGGGGCCGTAAAAACAGATCAGGTCCACAGTCATTGACGGTGTTCCGCCGGCATCCGGGTCTGTGAGAAAAAAAAACTCAACCATCTTGGCCGGTCCGGGCATGGCAGACATAAAATAAAATTTGCTGTCCAGGCCTTCCATATAAACATAAACAGCTGCCAGCTGGTCTTGGGAGCATCGAACCTGATAAAGGGCCAGGCCGAAAGTCACCTGTATCCCATAGGTCTTGATTTTTTCCTCCACATATGTGGCCCGGGTTTCAGGATATTTTTTTAAAAACCGGGTTATGTTTTGATCAATTTCCTGGAGATAGGGAGTATGGGAAGGGGGCAGGTCAAAAGCGGTTTCCAAAAGGGTAATCAACCGGTCCTGGTGACAGGATTCAATGACCACACAGACCACGGCATGGGAGGATACCAGATGAAAAAAAGAGATATTGCCCCTGGCCAGCATCCGGATCAATACGGCCGGCACCTGAAGGCTGCCGCGATGGGGATAAATGGACACCAGGCTCACCTCTGGCAGGTCAGGAGAACCCTTCTGGATCCGGGCGGCGGTTTCTTTGTGTCCAGACTCCAGGCAGCCGGAAAAATCGATCCGGTTATCCAGACAGTGCAGGCCGGCACAGACCATGTTGATCCGCTGCAAAGACAGGGTCTGATAGATCGGCACTGTGCTCTGCCCGTATGCAAACCGCTGGCCCACCCGGACCATACCCGGTCCCAGGCGGATGCCGTTTATGGATATCTGCTTCATGGTCAGGTACACAACCATGTGTAAAAGAAAACCGGATGGCGAAAAGCAGTCGGTTTGCTCTTCTTTCCGCCATCACCGGTCATCTGTGTGCACAGGCTGAACAGGCAAACCAGGCAGCTCAGCTGCAATGATCAGCCACGATCTCCATCAGCTCATCCAGATCAATGGGTTTGGGGATATAGTCATCTGCCAGGGTGGTTTTGCCGTCATGATGGGTGTAGCTGGTGGTTTTGACCGAATCTGCCACGGCAGTAAGCAGCACCACTGCAATATCTTTCAACCCGTCATCGTTTTTGATCTCCTCACACACATCCCATCCGTTTTTCCGGGGCATCATCACATCCAGAATCACCAGGGCCGGTTTTTCCTCTTTGATGCGGTCCATGGCTTCCACACCGTCATAGGCTTTGGCCACTCTGAAATTTTTGGCTTCAAGCTTCATGGATACGGCCTCAACCAGATCCGGATCATCATCTACAACTAAAATGAGTTTTTGTTCGCTCATGTTAAGGTCTCCTTATGTCTTTATATATAACCTGCATCTATACCTTGGGTCTGGGATACAATCCGGCCTGTTCAACAATCTGAGGCACTTTTTCTTCCCATTCAATGGCCATGATATGAAACCCGTGAACCCCTTTGATCTGTTTGATCCGCTCAATGGACTCCACGGCCATTTTAATACCTTCTTCTGGCTGCTGTTGTTTTGACACCCCTTCCAGCCGTTTAATCACTGTATCAGGTATGTCCATCCCCGGCACCTTGTTTTTCATATACCGGGCCATTCCCACCGATTTCATGGGTGTGATGCCGGCCAGGATATGCACTTTCTTATCCAGTCCCCGGTCTGTGACACCTTTCATCCATTCTTCAAATTTGTCCAGGTTAAAAATACACTGCGTCTGAATAAAGTCAACACCTGCCTTTATTTTTTTGGCCAGGCGCATGACCCGCAGTTCAAAGGGATCGGCAAAGGGGTTGGCTGCCGCACCGATGAACATTTTGGGTGCCCCGTCAATTTTGGCGCCCCCCTGAAATGTCTCATCATCGCGCATGCGCCGCACCATGTTGATCATCTGCACGGAATCGATGTCAAACACGCCTTTGGCCATGGGGTGATCCCCGAACTTGGCATGGTCACCGGACAGACACAGCATGGTGTTGATGCCAAAGGCATAGGCCCCGATGATATCGCTCTGCATGGCCAGGCGGTTTCGGTCCCTGGCCACCATCTGCATGATGGGATCCAGCCCCATCTGTTTGATGATGACAGCAGCGGCAAACGAAGACATCCTGACCATGGCGGTCTGATTGTCCGTGACATTGATACCGTCCACATGGTCTTTGAGCAGGGCTGATTTTTCCTTGACCTTTTCAGGCCGGGCACCCCGGGGCGGGCCGCACTCAGAGGTCACTGCCAGTTCACCGGATGCCAGAATTTTTTCAAGTCTGCTTTGTGTATTCATTATGCCAAATCCTCCCTGATAATTTTTCCGGGTCCGGCCGCACCCCCTGGTCTCCAGTCTTTTGCATTCATCAGATCCTCATACCTGTCTTCCATACCCAGTTCTTTTAACCGTTCCCAGATAAGGCGCCAGGCACAGTCGGTTTCAGGCCCGATCTCGCACTGGCCGTTGGAGGTGCCGCCGCACGGTCCGTTGAACAGGTGTTTGGAACACCGTGCCACCGGACAGATACCGCCGGTGATGCCCAAGACGCAGTCACCGCAGCCTTTACACCGCTCAGCCCAGACCCCCTGCCCCAGAGACGCGCCCATGAACCGGGTATTCACCGCCGGAAACACAGGAGATTTTTTGTACCGGCCGGCAACGGTCTGTACACCGCAGCCGCATGCCATGGACACCACAGCATCGACACCATCTATATAAGGGGCCAGTTCTTCAACATATTCAGGATCACACTGGCGCTCCAGGGTGATCTCCTTGATATCAATGGTTTTGCCCTGTTTCAGGTGATTCAGGTGAAGGGCCGAAGCCAGCAGGCCGACCTCTTTTCTGCCGCCGGCGGCACAGACCGTCACACATTCATTGCAGCCCACCAGAAGAATTTTGCTGTAAGGCGCAATATACTGAATGATTTCCTGCATGGGTTTTTGTTCTGCTGTAATCATGTATTTTCTCCGAAGAAATATTTAAAAATCAACTGGCGGCCCTGTCATCGATCCCGGTGCGTTTCCCGGGGCCAGGACCCAGTTTTCTTATGGTTTCAGTAAATTTTCGGGCGGTTTCGGCAAACTGTTCACCCATCCCGGCGGACAGTTTGACCATGGCCACCCGTTCCGGTTCCCAGCCCAGTTCGGTTAACATTTTTTTCACACGGTTCACCCGGGCTTCAGCCCGGACATTGCCGTTTTTAAAATGGCAGTCCCCGGCCAGACATCCGGCCACATAAACCCCGTCAGCCCCTATTTCCAGGGCTTTCATCAGATGGATGGCATCCACCTTGCCGGTGCAGGGCACCCGGATGATCTTGACATTGGATGGATAGGATATGCGTTTGCTGCCGGCCATGTCTGCTGCGGTATAGGCGCAGTAATGGCAGCAGAATGCGACAATTTCAGGTTCAAAAGTTTCCATGGATATTTACCTTTCAAATAAGCCGTCTAGTTTCGCCAGAATCTGGTCATCTTCATAGGCCAGCAGCTGAATCGCCTTGGCCGGACAATCACCGGCACACACGCCGCAGCCATGGCATTTGTCCGCATCGATCTGGGAGACGCCTTCTGCGTTGATAAATGGTACATCAAACGGACAGGCCCGCACACATACCAGACAGGATGCGCATTTTTTTGTGTCCACTTTGGCCACACACGCCCCCAGGTTGATCTCTTTTTTGGCCAGCAGGGTCTGGGCCCGGCCGGCTGCTGCCTGGGCCTGGGTAATGCTTTCCCTGATGGTCTTGGGGGAATGGGCTGTACCTGCCAGGAAAAATCCCCGCTGGGCCATATCCACAGGCCGCAGTTTCACATGGTCTTCCAGAAAATAATGATCCACTGTCCTGGGCAGATGGAACAGCAGCGCCAGATCTTCGGTGGTTTCATCATCTGCAATGAGCCCGGTGCTCAGAACCACTAAGTCAGCAGCAATCTCAATGTCACTGTCTAAAATAAAATCATGGGTATACACCGAAAGGGTCCCCTGGGTTTCCACCACACCTGGCCTGGCATCCAGAGAAAACCGGATGAATTTCACCCCCAGATCCCGTGCCCTGCGGTAATAATCTTCCTGGAATCCATAGGTGCGCATGTCCCGGTACAGGACAAAGACCTGGATCTCCGGGCTGATTTTTTTGATCCTCAGGGCGTTTTTCACCGCAGTTTGACAGCAGATCCGGGAGCAGTTGGGATTGCCCTTTTCTCTGGAGCCCACACACTGGATCATGACCACCTGGTCCATGGACCGGACCCGGGCAGCATCATCTTCCAGCAGGGAATCCATTTCCAGCTGGGTGATCACATTTTTAAAGGTCCCCAGTCCGTATTGGGCCGGCCGGTTGGGCAGCGCCCCCGTGGCAAGAACGGTTACCCCATGATGGATCTGCATGTAGTTCATGCGCAGCCCTGTCTGGATGCCGGTTTTAAACAACCCGGGCATGCCTGTGTGATCCACGATAATGGACCGGGTCAGCACCTGGATCTTATCATGGGCTGTAACTTTTTGAACCAGGGTTTGAACAAAATCAGCCACATGGTCCCCTTCAATGGTTTTTCTCAGGGACCGGGCCAGACCCCCCAGGGCCGGGGCCCGCTCCACAATATAGGTCTTAATGCCCTGGTCCGCCAGTTTAAGGGCGGATGTCATGCCGGTAACACCGCCGCCCACCACCAGCGCATTCTGGCTCATGGGCAGAGTATGGTCCTTGAGGGGACGGTTTTTGCGGACCCCGGCAATACCCGCCTGGAGCAGTTTTACCGCCTTGAACTGGGCACGGTCCGGTTCGTTCATATGTGTCCAGGTGTTCTGATCCCGCAGATTGACAATTTCCACCAGGTATCTGTTCAATCCCACCCGCCGGAGCAGATCCTGAAATTTTGTTTCATGGGTTCTGGGGGAACATCCGCCAATAACCACCCGGTTTAATTGATTTTCAACAATCATGGCTTCAATTTTTGCCATGGATTCAGACGAGCATCCATAACCCACTGCCTGGGCAACAGCCACATCCTGATGGGTCATGACAGATGTAAGCAGCTTGTCCACATCCAGAATTCCGCCGATCTCAAACCCGCAGTCACAGATAAACACACCGATTTTCGGATCGTTGCCGGTTATATCCCGCTCCGGCATAAACAGGTCTTCGGTTTCCTGGTCAACAGAAACAACCGGCAGGTTTGAGGCAGCCATGGCCGCAGCAGCAGATGCCTGAACCATGGTTTCCGGAATATCTTTGGGACTTTCATATACACCACAGACATACACACCGGGTTTTGATGTCAGCACCGGGTTGAAATGATCTGTGGCGGCAAAATCATGGGGATTGAGATCGATGCCCAGTTTTTCAGCCAGATCTCTGGTCTCCCCTCCCACCCGGAATCCGGTGGACAGCACCACCATGTCAAACTCTTCAGTCTCCTGAACCGGTTTATCCTCCAAAGCATAGGTAATGGACAGATTTTTGGTATCGCTTTTTTCCACAATGGAATGGGGCCGGCTGCGGACCATCCGGATCTGGTATTCATCCCGGGCACGATTGAGATACAGTTCATAATCCTTGCCATGGGTGCGCATATCCATGAAAAAAACAGTGGTTTCAATATCTTTTCCAAAACGCTCCTTTGTGACCATGGCCTCTTTAAGGGCATACATGCAGCATACACCTGAACAATAGGGCACATCCCCCTTATTGATCCCTCTGGAGCCAACGCACTGGATCCAGGCCACCTTTTTTGGCCGTCTGCCGTCGGAATTTCTTTTCAGATTGCCCTGGAAAGGGCCTGAAGCCGACATGATCCGCTCATATTCCAGGCCGGTAACCACATTGTCAAATTGACCGCCGCCATAATTGTCCAGTACGGCCGGATCAAACAGATCAGCCCCCACAGCGAGCACCACGGAAGCCACATCAATAACGGTTTCTGTACGTTGATCGTTCTCCAGGACCGCATCGGCTTTACAGATTTTTTTTAATGCAGTAATATCGGTAACCTTGTCCATGTCAATGGAAAAAGCAAAAGGGGTTGCCTGGGGATAACGCATACAGGTAGGGGCCCGGGGGTCAAGGCCCGGCGTGACACGGACCGCCTCTGGAAAATGTTTGGCACACTCACCGCAGGCCGTGCATTTTTCTGTATCAATATACCGGGGCTCGGTCACCAGGGTGGCTGAAAATGCCCCGGCTTCACCTTCCAGTCTGGTGAGACAGGTCATGGGCTTGATATCCAGATGGCGCTCCCTGGCCCCCTGTGACAGGTATGGCGATACCGTACACAGATCACAGTTATTGGTGGGAAACGTTCGATCCAGCTGGGTCATTAACCCGCCTATGGCATAGGATTTGTCTATGAGCAGCACATCACGCCGGGATTCGGCAAGGTCCAGGGCGGCACGGATGCCGCCGACACCACCGCCGATCACCAGCACGCGCCTGTCACAGGACAGCGTATTTTCTGAACTATTATTCTTTTGCATGGGTAACCTATTTTTATTTAAAGGATATCCGTCAGAGATCAGGACCGGCACAAACAGACCCATACACGCAAGACGGATCTTCTTGGGTTAAGATTGCCTAACTACAGTCCGGCACTGTTCAGGATGGCCGGCAACCGGTCTTCCCAGCCCAGGGCAGATATTTTTATGCCCTGGGAAATATCTGCAAGTTTGCGGATCATTTCACCGGCGATGGCAATACATTCGGTGTCCCGGTCCTTGGCCTTTCGGATTCGCCGGATCAGGTCTTCCGACAACCGGGAGCAGGGATCATTTATGGAGATATACCGGGCCATGCCCACGTTTTTCAAAAGGAAAACAGCAGGGATAACCGGTACATTCAGGGGCTTGAACGCATCTATAATCTGCGTGTAAAAGGTCATGTCAAACACAGGCTGGAGCACGATGTAACCGGCTCCGGCAGCCACTTTCTGCCGGGCATCCGCCACCTGCTGTGCCAGCTGGGCATCGTCGGCAATGGGAGGAACGGCAATACCGGGCATAAACTGGGGTTTGCCCCGCAGTTCAAACCCGGCCAGGTCTGTGCCGGATGTCAAAGATTGAATCATGCCCAGAATGCCCAGTTCATCCAGGTCATTGACGATTTTGGCATCTGGATGATCACCGTTGACCATATCTTCGGCCTTTACCACCATGAGGTTGTGAATTCCCAGGACATGGGCGGCAAGCAGATCTCCCTGGAGGGCCATGCGGTTTTTATCCCGGCCGCACACATGGATCAAAGGTTCCATGCCCTGCTGACGCATGACAGCGCCGCCTGCCAGTGCACCCAGGTGCATCACCCCATTGTCCAGATCGGGAATGACCACGGCATCCACCCGGGATTTAAGATATCTTACATTGGTAACCAGATCGGATATATCCACGCCCTTGGGGGTATCCATTTCAGCAAGGACCACAAATTCCCCGGACGTCAATTTTGCCTGAAAACTCATATACACATCCTTATAATAATCTTGATTTATTTATATAAAAACCTGCCATCATGGGCTTTTTGCCGATTCATTGCCGGTATCGGGCTTTGAACACGCGATAGCATAGTAGCAGAAACCATGCCATTATTCAACTGAATACACATTCATTTTTGCATGGCCTTGGTATGGGTGGTATACGTGTTTTACCGGAAATTCACAATAAAAAAACATTGAAGGATTTCAAATTTATTTTCGCATTTTTTCAAAAACTTGAAAAAATGCGACCCGGAATTCCACCGGTATAAGGCTCAACCTGTCTGGAGATCTTTTTGGAGATTTTGCCTGAATCAGACAGATCCAGGCTGGACAGCCATTGACCCGAAACCAGGGTAACTACTGCAAACAGCAAAACCCCAAAAATATTGAGCCAGGGCATGTAAGGACTTTCGCTGCCGGCAATAAGCAGGCCGGCCATCCAGAGACACCCGGCTGCTGCTGTTTTTATTTTTGCGCCAGTTTTTGCTTTTGGGCAGCCACGGTTTTTTGTCTTATGGTCTTTATGAATCAGGTACATGGATCTATCTCCTTTGTTTATCTTATACAGCATTTTTCCTTTATTTGTTTAAAAAACTAAACATCGATGGCAAAAAAACAGCGCTCCCCTTTATCGGTATTCCCGGCAGCTCCAGATAACCTTTCCCAGTATCCGGATCTTGTCACATTCATCCCCACCCAGATAAATTGGAGAAAAATCCTTGTTATCACTGCAAAGCACCAGCTTATCAGGATGCTTTTCCAACCGTTTGACCATAATGGTGTCTTCCACACCCACCGCATAAATGGCGCCGGCCAGTATCTGTGTCTGGGACTGGTCAATGAGCACGGTATCTCCTTCTCTGATCACCGGTTCCATGGAATTACCGAACACCTCCATAGCCACCATGCTGCGGGCAGATCCTTTTTTGTTCAACCAGGCCGCAGGAAATGCCAGATATTCCGACACCTGTTCATCGCAGTCAAAAGAGCCGGTACCGGCAGACAGCCTTGCAGTTGCCTTGGGAACATATTTAAATTCACTGTCAAAAGAGGATGATGTATCCAAAAAAACACTGCCTGTGCCTGATTCGATCCACCTGGGATTCAGACTGAACCGGCGGTACAGCCTGATCACCCATTTTTCCGGTATATGGTTCTTGTTCCTGGCGTGGGTGATGCCGGACCGGTTGATTCCCAGCTCCCTGGCCAGCTCTGACTGGGAAGTGATCCCCGTGGCATCTGAAATGCGACGGATCAGGCTGTCCACTTTGTTGTCTGCCATGTGCGGTTCCTTTTTTTACCAATACGCTTTTTTACAATACGCTTATTTTGATATTTTTAATACTGGCAGCTTTGTTTATAAAATGCAACACTTTTTTATTCAGGGGGATAAAACCAGTGTTGACACCGTGTGGGCATCAATAGCCTGATCACTGAACCACCAGTACAATTTTTCACCTGACATGAAAGCGGGCACCTGGTCCTTTTGATTGGGATGAAAGGTTCTACCTGTGACCCCGCCGGGCAGCACAGCTGTTATCTTTTCATTGTCTGAAAAATCCACCACCATGCGAAGGGAAGCGCAATGGGTTATGTCAAAAGGGGCATCAAAATCATACCACCCCCTGTAAATGGTTTCACCAGATCCCCCCATGGGCATGGGGCCGGTGCCCAGCAGATTTTTGGCCCGGTTTTTTCTTGCCAGCGGATTCACCAGGTCCAGGGTATGGATCTGGCCCCACTGCCATTGATGCATGTCTGTTCCCAGTTTTTCTTCCAAAAATGTCTTTGCCTCAATTCCGGCTGCCCAAAACAGATCAGACATGGTTTCTGTGACAGCATGGGTTCGGGTATCGTCAAACCAGTCCGAACGGCCGGCCAGCACCATCTGCTGGAGCCTTTCCTGCCAGAAATACCAGGCATTGAGCAGCAGCATGCTGTTTGTTTCTCCCAGTTCGTCAGTAAACACTTTTTTGGCAAAAATGGTGTACACAGTTTGAAAAATGGCAGGGGCAGCAGCATCCGGGTCATCCATGTGATCCCAGGCCCCAAGCAGTTCGCCCATCTGTCGGGTATCTCCATGGTTCATAAGAATCCTGGCTATAACCGGTGCAAGGGCCTGGGCCATCTTGTTTTTCACATCCCGCTGATACTGCCACATCTCTTGAACTCCTTTTTTGCCCTTTTCACCCATCAGTTCTTTGAGCCTTTCATACCGGTATCGCGGGGCAAAATAGGAAGAATAATAATAGGGATAATCACTTGTAACCGTTTTGTGGTTGCAGGTTCCCACCCAGCCGGTATCAGGATTCAGGGTGCCAGGCATCAGATCTTTGGAGATCCAGCCCAGCCAGTTGTCTGTATTGCCGGTTACCGGACGGGGAAAGGTGCCATGGCCATCTTCCCGAACAGGGATGCTGCCCGATACCTGGTGCCCGATATTGCCCTGGGCATCGGCAAATACCCAGTTCAGGCAGACCATGGGGATCTTTCTGAGAGTGGCTGCAAGCTCTGCACTGTTTTTTGCCGTGATGATGTCCAGCATACCGATGTCGGAAGTCATGGATTCAGCCGGTGCAAACCGCAGAGAGATGGGCTTGTCAGTGGTTAATCCGGAAAACAGATCGGTTACAATAGGCCCTCTTTTGCTGGAACGGACAGTAAATTTTCGTGTCACAAACCCGTCAGGTGCATTCTTGTCTTTTATTTTAAAAATTTCCCTGCGGGTGTCAAAGGCAATAGATCTGTTTTCTTCCAGGTAATGACCCGGGTTGTCCGGATCAACACGTTCAATGTACAGATCCTGCATATCCCCGTAATTATTGGTCATGGCCAGGGCGATATGATCTGTTCTGCCGATGGCCATGCCCGGAATGCCGGGTATATGGGCGCCCACCGCCCGGATGCCGGGACAGATCAGCCCTACAGGATACCATACCCCGGGCAGGACACGGGGGTCCAGATGGGGGTCTCCGCATACAAGGGCTGCCCCTGTTTCAGACAGATCCGGAGAAACAGCCCAGTTATTGCTGCCGGCCCGCAGGTGCCGGTCCTGAAAAAAATCTGACACCTGGGTGATCAGGGTATCGGAAAACAAAAGATCCCGGGCACTGGGAATTGGGATGGTACCGGTATCTGCCGGATCATCCGGGTTGATATTTACAGGCATGACCTGGATCGTTTTTTCATACCCCACGGTCTGCAGCAGCATCTGGGAAATGATTTCCGTATCCAGATTGGCAGCTGTGGCATATCCCATGTAATACAGAATACTGAGTGAATCAGCAATATCCCACTTTTCAGGGGGAATGCCGGCCAGCCGAAATTCCAGGTGAAGGTCCTGGGGTGTGGTCTCAATAAATGCATTGATACCATCCACATATTTCTGAAAATAGCCGGTGGTTGTGCTGTTGAGAATGGCTGCCTGTTTTTGGGCCAAACGGTGCAGGCCAATGGTGCGCATACGCCGGTCCAGATCCAATGTCTTCTCCCCTGCCAGTTCACTGATCCGGCCCTGGGCCAGCATTCGGTTAAGCTGCATCTGAAACAACCGGTCCTGGGCCGTTACAAACCCCTGGGCCATGAACAGGTCATCCAGGTTTCGGGCACGGATATAGGCCATGCCGTTTTCATCCCGCTGCACTGTTACATCGGCGGTAAGACCCGGCAGGTCAAGACTGCCGCTTGTCTGGTAATTATTGAGCAGGGGCAGGCTGTAGAACCCGATGGTCCCAAGCACTGCATGAAAAATTACCCTCCCCAGTATCGTGCGGAACCACTTCATTTGTTTCCCTTTTTTAAAAAACACATTGTCATTGAAAATTCAGCAGCCGCAGGATGCCCTGGTAGCT
>JAIPDY010000235.1 GCA_021737445.1 Desulfotignum sp. | reverse complement strand
TTTTATCCACTTTGAAAAACAGAAACAACGGCGTACTGGATGAGAAAGTCCGTGAACTGAAATCAGCCCTCGGATATTTTTGATATGCAGCTGGATAATTTTGTCGAGGATCCGGAATTGCAGCATTCAGACATCATCTATTTTACCAGATGGGAGATGCAGAAAAACGACTATAAGCTGGGACAGATAATTACCATCAGACCTGATGTGCCGTCCCATAAAGGGGTGGTGTTAACCATCGGCTGGAAACCCGATGTTCTCCAGGATCCGCAGCAGGATCCCGGCTATACACTGCAGACCCTTGTCAGTCCTTTTTACCACAAGCGAATTCAAGACGTTTTTATCAGTGCGGAAGCATTCGGGATTACCCCGGATATCCGGATTTTTGATTCAGCAGAGCAGATACTGTTTTCCGGCAAGCCTGTCCCGAAGTTCCTGCTTGTCAAACAAAGAAAAACCGTGGGACCGGATGAAGCGAATATTTTCAGGAAAAATGCCGGGAAACAGATAAAACAGTGGATCGCACAAAAGAAAATTTTCAATTTCAATGCGGTTTACCACTGTACCCCCTTTGATTTTGTTTTGACAGGGACTGCCGGATACTGGGGGGTATTGAGCGCCGGGGATCTGGAAGGGTTGACCGTCCTCCTGGCATCTGATTTTGAAAACTGGCAGCAGACATTTGAGGCCCTCCAACAGAAAACACAGCGCATACAAAAAGCCTGTTCAGACGTCAAAACAGGAAAAAAACAGATCTCTACCCTTATCACAGCTGTTTCAGGCAATATTCAGGATGCCCGCAAAATGCTGCTGTCCACCCGTTACTGGCAACAGGCTGCCCATTTCATCAGGCAGGTTCTGATCAATGCGGAATTTTTCAGCGATGAGGCTTCGACTTTGAAAACCTGGTTCGGCAAATGGAACAAGCTTGTCTCGAAAAAAAAATCTCGTTTTTCTTATTTTGGAGATCAGGTAACCGGTTCACAAATCATGGACCATATCTGCCGTCATTGTTCCATTCGTTTGCAGGATCATGTGAGAATCCCGGATGACATTCCCGATTGCCCCAAACAAACCTCCATTGAAAATGAAACAGTGGACCGATACCGGAAAAGGGTTGAGGAATTGAAAACTCAGTATAATGCGGTGCCGGTCCACGAAGATGTTCTTTTGCGGTTTGAGGATGAATTACAAGATACCCTTTGTATCGAAGACAGGGTTGTCATTCTTGAACAGCAGTTTGATCGTGTTACACAATGGAGTGATCAATGCGATGAAATCATTCTTGAAATGGAACAACTTCTTGAAGAAACAGGAAGGCAGTGCCATCGTCTGAAAACCGATGACCGAAACAATCAGGCGGTTGTCACAGAGAATATGGCGACGGTCCAACAAGTGATTCAGAAGACCCTGGAGGGAATAGATGACAGTTTCCCGTTTTATGGGGGGTTGATCGAAATTCAGGGAAAATTCAGGGTGTTGCATGAATGTGTTTTTGAGGATGGTCTGATGCAATGGCCAACCGAAGCAGAAAAAGAAGCAAAGCAGCTGATCGCCATGTTCCGTCAGGTTCAGAATAAAATTTTGGATACAAAAGCTCAGGGATTGTTTAATATGTCTTGATTCAACGGGCTCAACAAGGAGTTGACATGCCATTCAAACCAGCGGTTTCAAACTTTCGCAAATGTTTTTTTTCATTGTTTCTCTTAATTCAACTCTTTTTTGTTTTTATGCACGCTGGATTCAGCGGGGCAGCGGTGCCTAAGCAAACGGAGCTGATCGAAATGGTCATCGTCATGGACCGTTCAGGTAGCATGAAAACCCTTGATCCTGAGGGGTTGAGTATCCCATCAGCTGTTTTTATTCTGGATCAGCTGTCATTGATGAATGAGGAAAACCAGGCGGCCATCGTGATGTTCAGTGATCAAGCAGCTGTTTTGGGACAGCCCGAGCCTGCCGTCCAAAGTGCGTTGACACGGAATATAGCCGGGCTGATGGAGCTGTTGGATGCCGGGAACAGTCAGGGTCTATTTTCTTTTAAGGAAAACGCACCGGAAAATCCAGATGAATTCCTGAGCTTACTTAAAAAACAGACCAGTCTCGTGGGTGAAACAGAAATGGGAATGGCACTGAAACTTGCCGGTGATATCCTGGATGCCGGGAATCCGGATAAAAGAAAAATAATTGTCCTGATCAGTGATGGGCTGCCTGATGTGGATTATAAAGATAAACAACGTCTGGATCAACTGGGCGTATTTGCCGACCTCAAATTGATTGACCGACTGAAAAAACAGAAAAATTTGGCACAGGATCGGAAAATCATAAACCGCCAATATCAAAATTATATTTTAGAGAAAATAGTTACAAAGCTGAGAGACAGAAATATCGCTGTTCTTCCTGTGGCTTTTTTGCCCAAGGATTCACGGGGTAAAGGTCCCTTTATTGAGTATTTGGAAAAAATAAGACAGCTCACAACCGGCGATACTGAATTTCCCCAGGCGAATTCCAGTAATCTGATCAAAGAACTCATGGGAAATATCTCAATGGACAGAAATTACATTTTATTGCACAAACTCACTGAAGATAAAAGTCTGGTGAAATCCCAGGATCGGATGACCAAAAATGAAGCCGATTTTACAATTCCGGGCTTTGCCCAGCAGGTGCGGTTTTTTTTCTCATTTCCGGATATCAGAACAGACCAGCAGATCCAAATAGAATTGTTCAGAGAAAACATCAAAATGGCAGACAGTCAGGGGTATTCCAGTCCGAATGGCCGACATGTTTTTCAGAAGCGCCATAACGGCAGCATTGTGTTTCACAGTTTTCGTTTTCACGGCAGCGAGTGTGATGGAAAATGGAAGGTGGTTGTCACCGATATCAGCAAAGCACAGGCCGGCCTGCTCCCGGAAGTGGACTGCCTGGTGGATATCAAGGCGAACCTGGAACTGGAGATTACCACCAGCCCTTCGGAAGGGGCATTGAGGGCAAAAGATCCGGTTGAGTTCCGGTTCAATTTAATGGGCAGAAAACGAGATGCTTATAACAATATCCCCTTGACCCGGGTCGATGTTTTCCTGCTGGGTCGACAGCCGGAGTCCATCGGGGGATATTCTGACAAAATCAGAACCTTTCGCTATGAAGGTGTTGCCACGGGTTTGTGGAAAGGGTTTCAGGACCCGGGCACTTATCTGCTCAAAGGATGGGCATATTTTCAGCCTGAACCGAATACGATTGATCCGCTAAGGATTTATTTTGAAAAAAGATATCAGGTAAAAACCGCAGTACCAGTTGAAGCCTGGTTCAGCACTCCTTTGAGCCGGGACCGGTTGCCCGGGGTCAGACTGGAACTGCCGACAATTGGAGAAAACACAGAGGTTGGATTTTCAGATCTGTTGATCCGAACCAATACAAAAAATCGTGTTTCCAATCTCACTTTATTGGTCAATCCCCTGGTCCACAACGAGATGGGAACGGAGCTGGAAGGGGCGGCTCTGAGCACTGAACCGGCTTCTCTGCGGGGGCTTTCCGAATCGACACCACTGCCGTTTTCCATCAGAGTGACGTTGCCGGATGTGATTCCAGCCACTGTCCCCGATGGCCTGTATCGCACTTCAATTATCTTGAAAAACGGTCCTGAGGAACTGGATATTCTGGATATATATGTCCCAGTGCTGGTTCCCCGGTTTGTTCAATCCAAAGAAAACATGGAAACGCTTTTCAAGACCGGGGAAGACAATCCAGACATTGTGGTTGAAAAAAGGATCTATTATCCGGGGACGGCAACACATACATTTTCCATCCCTTTATGGAGTTCTGCCAATGCCGACATTACAGCATTCCCTTTTTTCCTTATGCCCCAGGGCCTGGAATTTTCTCAGAAGGATACGATTTATACAGCACGTCCAAGAAACAGCAATGTCCTGTTTTCGCCGTCAGCTGATGAATTTCTCATCCCCGGGAAAAACAGCAGTTCACCAGGCCGGATATCTGTTGATTTTGTTTTAAAAGACAATGCGTTGAATCAGCAATCTTTTACGAATTCCTTGACTCTGAGCGGGGCTCAGCACCGATCCCGGGACATAAAACTGATCGCCCATATCAATTTTATCCCAAAATGGTATATGGCACTGGCAGTCGCTGGAATGGTCGTGATTTCCGGGTTGCTTTTCCTGAGAGCCTTGTTTCTCTGGAACCGCAGAAACTGTTTCCAGGGATTTGTTTATGAAGGAGATGATGAGGAAACGGTGATTCGGCATGGCAGGCAACGGCTGGGACGGCTTTATCGTCAGGACTCACAACTGTTCTTTGATGCGGAAACACAAAACAGAACAGCGTATCTGACTTCTGAAGGATATGGGAATGAGGATGACTGGCAGGAAGTCACAGGACCGAATCTTCCGTTAAATCTGGATGATATGATACGAATAGAGTCAGGCAGACTCAGCTTTGAAATTATCGTCGATGCAGTTCCGGGCAGTCTGGATTCTGATTACAGTTACCGGGTTGTAGCAAGCCCATATGGCACCGGTCGACGGCTCTTTCTGTTCGTTTGCCCGGCGGTTCTGCTACTGGCCTGGGCAGTCTGGACAGGGATATCCCCCTATGCCATGTTTCGTTTGTTGAATATTTAACCTTTACTACAGGAGGTTTCAGATCACATGCCGCAGACCATAAATCATACCGCTCTTGCCATCCAGCACAGCCTGGTTATCGGATGCGGGGGGAGAGGAACCGAGGTCGTTGCCCAGTGCCGGGATAGTGTTTTAAATCAGGTGTTTGATAAGGATGGGAAGAAACTCAACGAATGCAGCGCATTACAGTTTCTGGTTTTCGATTCTGCCAGGCAGAATCTTGAATCGAACAACCGGGACCATGGAATCCAGACGATCCCTATTGCCTGTAATGAACTGGGGGATATTATCGCTTCCAGGGATGGCACATACCCGGATAACCCCAACGGTGTCATCCATATTAAAAAGCAGATGCCCTACAGAAATTATGCACGCATGATCCGTGGACTTCCCAGTGCATATATGGGAAATTCCACGTGTCCGCCGCTGGGGGCAATGAATTTTGCCGGTTCCTGGACACGAATTGAAAATCAACTGAAGCAGATCCTTGAAAAATGGATGCAGCAGTGTCCTTCTTCTTCCGGATATGTTGTCCGTCCTTTTTCTGAATGGAATCAAGTTTTTATTGCCGCCGGTCTTTATGGCGGTACCGGTTGCGGCATTCATCTGCATGTGGCTGCCATGGTCAGGAATCTGCTGAAAAAAATGGAAGTCCAGAATTGTGCTGTATATGCTTTTTTTCTGTTGCCGGATCTGGTGGCCAATCCGGATGAAACAGGGAAAAAAAAATTAAGAGCCAATTCCTATGCTGCGTTGAAAGAGATAGACCATTTTGCTTCAGGCAATCCATTTGTCATTAAAACCGGTGATAATATCGAGGATATCATTATCTCCAATCAGAAGGAAAATGATGTTCTGTTCAATAAAATTTTTCTGGTGAACGATGAAAATCTCGAAGGAGTTGTGCTGGATCTTCATGAAGCCGAAGTTATGACCGGAGAATTGCTGTTTCATCTGAGTGCAACGGATCTGGGACCGAGCATCAATGCCAGGTTAACAGACAGTCCACACGAATATACCACCATGGATGCCCCGGATTTTGCTGCTCAATCCGATGCTGCGGCTGTTGCTGAAAGGCGTGGCCGTGCCTATTCCACTTTCGGGATGGCAACCACGCGGATCCCTTATGCTATTTTAAAAAACAATCTCATTACAGATTTTGCCATTGAAATATTGAATGAGTGCATCATGCTTCCGGATGACGATTCAAAACCGGAACTGGAAAAATTACAGAAAACAAAAAAATGGTTCCACAGTAAATATATTGATGTTCCTGAACCGCTTTCCCATATAGAGCTGGACAATCTTAAAATAGAGATGCTTGCTGCCCGCCACCTGCCGTTACCCGATTTTTTAAGGCGCAAAGGAGGCCGTTCTTTTGCTGAATATATGAAAAAATCCGGAATGAACTTTGAAGATACTGTCAGCAGACTGTCCAGTGAATCCTTTCGATGCATGAGCGCCTGGGAAGAAAAAAGGGACCATTTGTCTGAACTCACTACTCAATATGATCGGATTGTAGATGATTTTCAGGAACGGATGAGCAATGAAGGGGCGGGTCCACGTCAAGTGGCAAAAATATTGAAGGAAATTTTCAAATATGTAAAAGCGAAACAGGATGATCTGATACAGCAGAATCGTCAGAACAGCACGCATGATATTTTGAAAGCCTTTATCCAGGATCGCAGTGAAAAATTATCCCGCCTTCAGGATTCAAAGAATCTTCCGTTTCTAAAAGATAAACGGCTCAGGGAGGCTGAAACTCTGTACAAAGGCTTTGTCACAAAGATTCGTGCATACCGTGATTTGATTCACCAGGAATTGACAATTGCATTGTTGGAACAAGTGAAGATCAGGCTGGATTTGAAGATAGAAGAAACCAAAGAGGATGAAGGGCGATATCAACTTATTCTGGATCATCTGAATCATAATGACAGGCCATATGAAAGCTCCCATCTTGTTTTGAACGCGGTTCCCTTAGACCTTTTGAAGCGGTTTATCCAACAGTTCCCCTTTCAGGCGGGAAACCGGCCCGAAGATCTGGCAGAAAGAATAAAACAGAATGGATTGCAGCTGGCCGATAGTGAAGTTGTTCAGCTGTCGGATTTTCCAGATCATTATCCTGAAAAAATTGCCAATGCATTGTTGAATTTGGCCCGAGAAACTATTCAACAGACGACGGGGGAAGATACCTGGCAGAAATCTTTCAGCCAGTCAGGCATGTTTCCCAGGCCGGGTGTTGATCTGGATTGGCAGACACGCGGGATTGATATCAATGCCTATGGGAAAACCATGGCCGAGCTCGTCAGACATTCTGCCCCTTATCTTGAATATTCCAGTTTAAAGGGATTTGATGTCTGTCGTGAAAATTTTTTTATTCACCCGAAAAACACTGCCGCCGTCAATGAACGTGCCATATGGAAAAAACAGGGATTGCCAATGGGAAGACCATGGTGGATGCCTTCCGAATCTGCCAGCGGCGCATACAGCCTGACTTGTCTCCAGTTTCATTTTGGCATTCCGCTTTATAGCCTTGACAAGTTTCAGGAATGGAAAGATGCCTATGAATATATGCTCAGATGCACGGATCGACCGCTGCATAAATTTGATGATACATATATGCTGGAGCCCTATATTGATATTTCCAGGTCTTTTATGGAAAAAGACATTATAGAGTCGTTGTTTGACTGGGCCATGGATATCAGCAAAACTGCTTATGTCATCTTTCTGTTCTGTGGTGAAAAGAATGTCCCTGTCTTGAATATGCTGGAGAACCCATATGTCCGCTCCTACTACTTTACCACCCATAAAAGACGGTTTGTTTCCAGGTCAGTTTTTGAAGACATTCTTTTCACAAATGCCAATCTCAATGACGCCGTGCTGATGAAAGTGCAGCTAATGGATAATTTGCTTAACAAAGACGCTATCGGTGCATACCTTTCTGTTCGTGATGCTGAATCAAAAGTACGGTTGGTTGTTGACAAGTTAATTGAATTTTCAAAGCAACCCCTCAAAGAAAATGAGTTGAATTTTTATGAAATAATTTCTGGTGATGATGGAACCCCTCAATTCTGGCTGAATGCCTCGGGATATGAAAAGAATATTGCTGACAGGGTATTAAGACATTTTTACGAAGAGATGAAAACCCCTGAACTGAACATCGAAGGGATGACACCACAGACGGTCCTTACCTCACTTTTGCAGGATGAATCTTTTCAGAAGCTTTTCTGGGCCAAGTGCCGTGAAGCGCATGAGAATCTTGTTAAAATGGGATATTCTGATCGGTCACATGAGATTCTTAAGGATGTTACCTGATGCAGAACCATTTCATTTGCCCTTTAAACTCGGTTTTACAAAGGGAAGTCGACAGGGTGTCGTCTGAAGAAAAATGTCAACGGGCCTCTCCTGTCAAGCATGTTCTCTGGGTGGATATCGCCTGTGAAGAAAGAATGGCAAAGATCTGGCAGAAACGAATGGATCTGTTACATTCGGAAAAGATCGATGTGATAGGTGTTCTTGTTCCCAGAAAGCCGGTTGACATAATTTCATGGCCGGAAAATTACCAACTTTTGTGTGATCTGGTCAATTTCAGCAAAAGGATCGCCGCACCATTATACTATCTTGTTTATTCTTTTGAGGATGCCAGAGCCTCAAAACAGGTTTATGCGTTTGTCAAATATATCGCACAAAAGGACTTGAGATCAAAATCAGGAGAATTGATTCATTTCCAGGCTGTTTTCTATGATAATTCTCTGGAAGGTATGAAAAATCGGCTATTCAAAGACACGGCGCTTGAAAAGCTTGATCGGGTGAGGCAATGGTTTTCAAGTGATCAGGGGGATGCAGTCAGGGAATTGCTGCCACTTGGCGCAAATTTTCTGGGAGAGCCATTTTACACTGCATTGTCAGGGACGTCCAGGGATGTTGCCGCCTTACTGCCGTCTGGAGTGGATATTCAGTCTGAAATGGATTTTGCCGCACAGTTTGGTAATTTTAAATCAGCCTGGGATGATAACCCGTTGGCAGCAATATTTGACATCTCGAGTCAGCAGAGAGAACCAGGCAGACAAGAGTCGTTTTTTTCAAGTCCGGTATCCCCGTTTGAAGCGGTCTCAGCTCAAATGGAAAACACTTTGCAGGAAATGCCCCGATTTTTTTCTTTCCCGGCAGATCAGACGTTTGTCCCTGAATTTCCATGCCCGAAAAAAGAATTGCCTGGGGATCTTTTCTGTATGATTCTGCCTGGACTGGAAATCGATCCGGTTTCTTTACCGGAGAACACATTGCTGCACCAGATTGTTCAGCTTTTTCAGTCCACAGGGCTGCATATGGGACAATTAAGGCCTATCCGAAGAGGGCAGGCAAGTAATCAGCCAGGAGGGCCGCCACAGTTAAATCGCAGGCAAGTCAAACGTCAGTTGACGGCGGATCTTGAGCAGCTTCATCAGCATATTACCGCTCTGATTGACAATGAACACAATCATTTGACCAGGGATCCTGATATTCTGTTCAGGGACCCTGACCGATTTAGAATGGCCTATGAACAATTTGTCAGTTTTTTTTTCAGAGGATATCTGTCTTCAATAATCAATGCATCATGGGGAACAAGAAGAATCTGTTTTTTTCTGCCCTTGTGGTTTCCGTCCTTTGCATTCAGAAGAACCGGGATGTTTCCCCTTTTATGTGGCTTGATGGTTCAGGGGATCAGGATGTTGAATCTTTATCAATATATTTATCTTTCACTGATCAACGGCCGGGAACAATTCAAGAATATGAAGTCCACTGTGACAGCCATTCAAAACAGATCCCGGGCACTGGAAACTCAGCATCTGCATATTATCCAGGAATTGAATCTAATTCCTCACCACCAGGAATTGATAAAAGAACAAGAAAAAAATGAGCCGTTGTTTTTTGTAGAAAACTGCCTGCCTGACCAGAATGAATTGATTGAAGAAAATAAGAAAAAGATTTCTCGGTTTGTGGATGAATGGGAATCGAATTTGTTTTCTCTACTTCATTCATCATTTGACAAATCACTGCCTTTTGAAAGCGAGGATGACCTCAAATTCTGGGTACCTGGATATTACAACTCTCATGAGGCGTGGTACGTGGCCCGAAACATGATTCAAACCATGAGTCAAAGTGCCGGATTTCAGTTCGATAAAGCGCCTCTATCTCTTCCTCAAGGTATCTGTGTTTTTTGCAAGTGTGAATCGATTAAACAGATTCAAGAAGAAAAGGAATGGATTTTATGGAAAAAAATAGCGATTAAACACGCAGATAATCCTTTTCGAAATGATGTTGTCTCTTTGTCAAGCATTCCCCGGCATATTGAAAACAATCCATCGGCCCTGATGGATTGGGCAGTCGGGGAAGGGTTTGTTTTGAAAGATGCCGGGGATCGGATCGGGTTGTGCAAACAAGCCTTTTCCTGTATTCTCCGTGAAAAACGCTCTTTTTTCTTTCAACATCATGAATCTTTATCCCGGCAGGAATTCAGTATGCGGTTGCATACTTATGCATATCATCAGATTACTGCCTGCCTGAAATGGATTACAACCAGAGAGTTCTTTCAAAGAAACGAGTTTTCCGATCTCAGAACACAGGTAGATCAGTTTCTTCCCGCCGGGTTTTCTTTTCAATCTTCTGTGAAAGATCTGTTCAAAGTGATTGATCAGATATGTGTTTGTAATCAGAATCTGGCTCACCCTTTTTTGGGGAAATTTGTCAACAAACCCTCTTCTTTCTTCCTTGAAGACACGCTTGATCCAGTGTTGATGGATTTTTTCAAACCGGAAAACAGTAAAACATGTAAACCAAGATTTTTTGCCCCCCAATATCTGATCAACGCTTTGCAAGAAGAAAGAGGCATGTATCGTGCCCTGATACATGCCTTCAATTCGTTAAAGGTATTAAAAGATGAATCTGGATTGACTGAGCAGGCGTTATGAAAAATTTTATTAAGTTGATGATACTGGACACGGATAATGAGTGTCTAAGCCCTTTGATACCGGCGGTATATTGGCGAGATGTATCCATTGCCTCTTTTTTCAGATGTATTGTACCGGATTTGAATTCACATTGGTTACCAGACCGGATGTCTTTTTTCTCCAACACTTCAAACACGTATTTGTCTGGAGATGATGTGCTTACCCGGCAAGAGTTTGAAATTGCGGAGTCGAGAAATACATATTTTCATCTTCTGGCGGTTAATGGTTGTTATCAGGATGTCGCCGGGTTAATTGATGGCGTTCACGAAAATGTAACAAAAGATCGTATTCGTGCTTTTCTGACAAACAAACCACCCTGCATACTGGAAACCATTCAAAAGACCGCAACAGTTAAAGGGATTGAATCAAATTTGCCTGCATTCCATTCATCCGCAATGGTATTGATGCCTCTAAACCGTTATAATGAGAACACGTTGTGCATCAAATATGCTGATGAAAATGAAATCAGTTTGATTTATGCTGATTTGGCATATGACCATGAGAAAAATCTGATAACAATGGATCACAATTCAATTGAGGGAAACCTATTTCTGAACAAAGATATCTGTGGTGTCGATGAACATTATGTCTTCGGAAGGATTGTGGACATGACTGAGCAGGGAGAGTATCTTTATGTGGTTCATGAAAAGAATGACCAGGAAGTTGAACTCAAAACATTTCATCATGAAAAACCGTTTCAAGGGGAAAAGCAGGATTCCAGGCACCCTGACTTAATATACAGAGATACAGGAAATAGAATTCTACCCTTTAAAATTATTTCCGGATCACGAGGCGAAAAATCTCTGCAATACAGAAACATTCTATTGAAAACGCTTATCAGCAGCCAACATTCCTCCCGATATGCTGAAACTCTGCCTGGAAAACTGTATGCCATGATTAAGAATGAGGATGGGTGCTATACTATTCTGATTTGGAACCATGAAACCAGAAAGGCTGGTATTGCGACCATCAGCAGTATTTTGGATTTAGAAAAAGCGGCCTGGTTATGGTTCACGTGTGAGAATCAACCCAAATCCTTAGTGTTTTGCAGAGAGTTGGATGTTTTCTTTCTTTCAATGGAAGGCAAGGGGCTTTTGTTCATGTTGGAGAATTTTCAGGGAAGTATACTGCGGGAAATATCAACTTTGTTCATGGACAATGAGATCGAGATGGCTGCAAAGGGCGATATACTGGATTTGGTCATGGGATATTTTGAATTGCCAGGCGGTACAACGCCACATAGGTCACAGCCATTTTTAATGGTTGGACAGCAGACCGCCATTTCCCTGTATTATTTTGAAGAAACCGCCTTTTTACAATAGCCGAAATATTCTGAGAAAAAATATGTTTGACTGCTACCAAAGAGATGGAATGCTTAATATTGCCGGTTTTTACCCACTTTCAACCTGTCTTGGCCCAGGCAGCAGGGCCATGTTATGGCTCCAGGGTTGCCGTCAAAAATGCCCGGGCTGTATTACGCCGGATATGCAAAGCCTGGAAGATAAAGAATGGATTGATATAAAAATCTTGGCTGAATTAATCGGTAACGTTCGGGGTATTGAGGGCATTACTGTCATGGGTGGCGAGCCCATGCTTCAATTGACATCCCTGATGATGTTTTTTTCTCTGATAAAAGAAAAGTATGATCTTGGAATAATGTTGTATACAGGCTATTACAAAAAAGAGCTTCTTGAAAAAAAAGAAAAAGATGTTAATCGGCTGTTAAGCAATGTTGATATACTTATTGATGGTCCATACATCAGAGAACTGGACTTTTCCCAGAAATGGAGGGGTTCAGAAAATCAGAACATCTGGTTTTTATCTGAACGTTATGATAACTGGCGCTGGGTTAAAAAGAGTAAAATCAGGGATCTGGATATTAAGATCGACAGTAACGGAAACTATTTGGTGATGGGAATTCCAGATAAAAACGCGGATCACAACGTCAGCCATACAATCTGAAATTTTGAAGAAATTTCTTCGTTTTTCTCATGGAACCCGGTATAATTGACGGACCCTGAAGGGATATTCTTGAATTGTTTGTACAGGAGAAGATTCATGAATCTGACGACACTGAACACCATTGAGAAATTTGAGATTCAGGCCTACAAGAAGTCCAGGGACATGGATAAAAAAGACCATGTACCGTTTTCCGGCTCCCCCAGAAAACATCCCTGGGATCCGGAAAAGATCATTTTGATCGTGGACCCGTTCACGGCCAACACCTTTTACTATGAATTTAAGGTCAAAGATGTTGGGTTTGCCGAGGAACTGGCCAGCATGACCAATATTGAAGGGGACTCCGTGGGTATGGCCCGCATCTGGGTGAAAAAAAAGAGCGTGGCGATCCAGAGCACCCCTTTTGTGGTGGATAGCATCCAGTATCTGTAACCAGTCGTTTTTTGTTATTTTATGGTCTGGTTGCCTGCCAGCTGCCGGCAGACCCGGCTGATCAGGGTGACCATGACCGGGATACTTTCCAGCTCCACATATTCATCAGTCCTGTGGGAGTTGGCCCCCACCAGGCCCAGCCCGTCAATGGTGGGAATGCCCAAAGAAGCGGTCAGGTTGCCGTCGGAACATCCCCCCGTGGTGATGGCCCCCATGGTGATGCCCATTTTTTTGTGCCTGGGCCATGATCACCTCCTGGATCGCCAGGCTTTTTGGGGTAACTGTCATGGGGGGGCGGTCAATGCAGCCCGACACCCTGATGACCGATTGCTCAAACAGCCGGTTCCGGGAAAGTCCGGCGAAAAATGCCTCCACCCGCTGTTTTTCTTTTGGATCCAGAATTCTGAGATCCACGGAAGCGGTAGCCAGGGAAGGAATGATATTGACTTTGTCGCCGCCGCTGATCACCGTCACCTGGGCTGATGTGCCCAGATTTTCATCATTGAGATCCTGGATCAGGGGAACCAGGTGGGCCAGCTCCACCACGGCATTGATTCCCAGGTGGGGGTCTGCTCCGGCATGGGCTTTTTTGCCTGTGACCTCGATATGAAACCATCCCCCGCCTTTTCTCTGGTTCACCAGGTGATAATCGGGCCGGCAGGGCTCAAACACAAGGACCCGGCGGCAGGTTTTGGCTGTTTCCTGTATCAGGGGCCGGGACTGGGTGGAGCCGGTCTCTTCATCTCCGTTGAACAGCACACAGACTGATATTTTGTCCAGATCCCCGGTTTTTTTCAGGGTTTCCAGTGCATGCAGCGCCACCAGGAGTCCCCCTTTCATGTCGCAGACACCAGGGCCCCAGGCCCGGTTGCCATGGAGGGCAAAGGGCCTTTGGGCTGCCTCGCCTTCAGGAAACACCGTATCCATGTGGCCCAGGAACATCATATCATGGGGCGGATCACCAAGGGTGGCCTTGAGGCAGGGGACCGTACCGTTTCCAGGCAGCTGTATGCCGCAGGCCATGCCCAGGCGGAAAAACCGTTCCTGAAAAAAATGGGCGACTTTCAGGACGCCGTCATTGTTTCCGGAAGCGGAATCAGTATTTACAACATATTCAAAATCATCCAGAAACCGCTCTATATCAGTAAATTCCATTCTTTGTGACCTTTGCGTTCTTTGTGGTAAAAATCAGCAGCATAAAACCAGATCACAGGACATGACCATGGCGGTTGTTTTTATCTGCACACAAGCTTAGGAATCGATATAAAATAAATTGAACATAATTAGTTTTTTCCTGGTATTGCCCTATAATTCCATTTCCCCAGATAATCATCGAAAATGATTCTCATGGTCTCTTTAAAATTATCAGCATACTTTCTTCCGGTCTG
>JAIPDY010000068.1 GCA_021737445.1 Desulfotignum sp. | reverse complement strand
TCCTTTGTGTGGTTTATGTTTGAATTCAGTAGCTTACTATATACCACTATTAGGAGCCCTTTTCAATAAAAACTAGTAAATTTTAAGAAATTTTTAACCCTCAATCACCTCGAAGGGGGTGCGAAACTTGAGTAAATATATTAAAGATGACAGTCACGGTAAAACTGTTTGCATCTTTCCGGCAGGTTTTTCCGGAATACCCGGGCGGAAAGCTCACTCTGAATCTTGCTGAGCACCAGAAGGTGAGTGATCTGGTCAACCAGATGGGCCTGCCCCCTGACACACCCAAAATCATTTTTGTGAACGGTGTGATCAGGGGACAGGATACCAGCCTTAACCCGGGTGACATCATCAGTATTTTTCCGCATATTGCCGGCGGATAACAGTATCAGCCATTGACTTGCAGCCAGACAGGCTTATCTTTCACATTACAGGATCTGATGATGCAGTGTGTATCAAGGTCCTGTTTAACTGACTGAAAGATAAAGGAGGATTCCATGAAACTTTCATCCTGCATACCCCAGAAAATGTCCAAATTTGCCATGGGAATGGTTCTGGTTGCAGCTGCTTTGGCCATGACCGTTGTCAGCTTTACCCTTCTGCCGGTGATCGGACTTGTGCTGGTGGTACCGATTCTGGCACTGGCTGTATATGTTTTCAGGCTTCATCTGAATGACCAGTGTGAAATCGATCCCTCTGAGGGCAGTTAAAACCATTTGTTTTTTTTGAAATAATACAGGGATGCCCCTGCGATGAAGACCAGCACCCCCCAGAAGATGAAATAACTGTACTTGTATTTGAGTTCCGGCAGGTATTCGAAATTGGTGCCGTATATGCCGGCGATAAAGGTGAGGGGTATGAAAATGGCGGCAAAGATGGTGAGCACTTTCATGATATCATTCATCTTGTTTGCCACAACTGAATTGTAGATGTTCAGCTGGTCGGTTAACAGATCCCTGTATGTATCAATGGCTTCTGTGGCATGAATCACAAGGTCTTCCATATCTTTGATAAACGGCAGGGTTTTTTCATGGATCAGATCGCTTTCAAGTCTTGACATCTGGAAAACGGCTTCTCTTGCAGGGCGGATCGATTTTCTCAGATAACTGATTTCCTTTTTGAACAGATGAATTTTTTCCATCACCCCGTTGTCTTGTCCTGACAGGATCTCCTCTTCAAGGTCTTCAATCTGATCTCCGATGTGCTCGATGACAGAAATGTAATTTTCCACCACCGTGTCCATGAGCGCATAGGCCAGATAGTCGGTTCCGCCCCCCCTTATCCGGGATTTCCGCCGCCGGATTCTTTCCCGGACCGGTTCAAACACATCACCCGGCCGTTCCTGAAAGGTGAGAACGAACCGATCCGCCACCACCATGCTCAACTGCTCATTTGCCACCATCCGGGTCTGTTTGTCAAACCGGATCATTTTCAGGACAATGAACAGATAGGACTCATAGTCATCGATTTTGGGCCGCTGGCCGGTGTTGAGGATATCCTCGATCACCAGGGGATGCAGATCAAATGCCTGGCCGATATTGCCGATGGCCGCCACATCGTGCAGGCCGTTGATATTGACCCAGGTCACCGACCCGGTGGTTTTGTAACGGGATGCATCATGGATATCTTCAACTGCCTGATCGGTGAGGTGGTGGTCATCATAATCGATGAGCCGGACATTCACCTCATCGACTTTTTTCGTCCCTATAAATATGAGCGAACCGGGACTCCGGCCTTTTACCTGTTCTCTTTTTTTTAAAAATCGTGCCATGGAGCCTCCTTATAAATGGGTTTATTGTTTCATTAATTGCCCCAAAATAAAAGGAAATTTTTTTATGCCGGATACCTGCTGTCCCCCTATGAAAAAGCAGGCTTCACATTAGATCGGCATATAGCGGAGCCGCGACAGATAAGTAATGACCAGGGCAATGGCACAGGCAACAACCGGTGTGAAGAACCAGGCCAGAAGTATCCGCTTCAGGGTGTTGCGGCTGACCGTGTTGACCCCCTTGACGATACCGATGCCCAGCACAGCGCCGATTGCAGCCTGGGAACTTGAGACAGGCACGCCGATCATGGTGTAGAGATGAATGGTCATGGCCATGGCCAAAGATACCACCAGAGCAGAAAAAGGATCAAGGGTGACCAGTTTCTTTCCCACAGTTTCCATTACCGGTCGACTGAATGTCATTATCCCTAAAGCAATACTGCCTCCCCCTATGAGGGCCGCAGCCAGGATAGTGATCATGCCGGCACCCACAAAAACAGCAGTCACGTTGGCCACGTTATTGGCTCCCAGTGCATAGGCGCCGTAACTGGCTGAAAAAATAAGCCCGGCCCTGAGCAGCCGGTCTGCATTGAACAGGGTTATGGTAAGACTGTTATAGACAAAGGCCATGAGTCTGTAGAGTATAACGGAAATCAATGCCCCGCCCACCGGAGTTCCCACCCAGCACAAGGCAACCTTTCCAAGCCCGCCTACATTGAGCTGGGCATTGAGTATCCCTATGCCGATAATGGCGCCGACCACCGATTGTGATGCTGATACCGGAAGTCCCATGAGGGTCATGATGGTGACGGTCACTGCGGCTGCCACCGATGAGATGACGGCCTGGTTTATATCCAGCCGGGTCAGCCCCCGGATGGTTTCAATGCCGGCCTGGCCAGATACCACGGCCCCTATCATAACGAACACGGATGCCAGGATGGCAGCCGGCCAGAATCGGATCATTTTGGAGGTTACGGCCGTACCGATGATGTTGGAGGCATCATTGGCCCCCAGAGACCACCCCAGAAATACTCCTCCGAGCAGGGAGAACATCAAACCCGCCGTTTCAGGGTCAGGATGTTGACCAGTTTTGAAACCCTGTCCGCCTGATCCGATATGTCACCCATGTTCACCACCAGCTCCTTGAACTGAAGTTTGAAAAAAGGATCCAGCTCTGACTGGAACAACTGTGATATGATCCGCCGTTCAATATGGTCGCAGTAACTTTCGTTGGTATCGATGGTTCCCATAAGGGAGCGTGTTCCTGTCTCATTTTTCAGAAACAGTTCCACCTGTTTCAATAAAAGTTCGCAGGATTCAATGCTGGTGTGAATGAGATCCTGTAGATCGTCCACAAAAATTTCGGGTATGGCCAGGCGCTGATATCGGATCATGAACAAGGCCCTTTCCAGATAATTGGGGATTTTGTCCAGAGCAATGAGAAGGTTCATGATATCCCCCCGGGAATCCGGGATCAGGGCTTTGCGGAACATGAGGTTATTGACTTCATCCAGAATGTCGTCAGCCTTGGATTCATATTTGTGGGTCTGGTCCGTGAGGAAATCAAACTCTTCACACCGGTTTCGTGCGATACACGACACCAGAGCCTGGCTGAAATGCTCCAAAATCAGACGAAAGTTTTCCAGGTAGGCATAGATCATCTTTTCGACCTGATTTTCCTTTTTAAATATGAATCGAAACATGGTTTTTCTCTTATTGATAATGGATCCGTTTTTCCACAACAGCAAACTGGATTATGGTTATAATGGCCAAAATAGTCACCAGGACAACGGTCAGGGTGGCAGCATAGCTGGTATCCCAGAAGCTGAAAGCATTTTCATAAATATAATAGAGCAAAAGAGAACTGGCATTGTCCGGCCCTCCTTTGGTCATGATCACCAGATGGTCCACCAGTTTGAAGGAGTTCACCACAGCATTGACGGTCACAAACAAGGTGGTGGGCATGAGAAGTGGAAAGGTGACCCTTCTAAAGTAATACCACCTGCCCGAGCCTTCCACGGTACCGGCTTCTCTGAGTTCAGGAGACATCTGCTGAAGGGCTGCAAGGTAGAACACCATGAAAAACCCTGATTCTTTCCAGATGACCATTACAATGAGGCAGAACAGGGCTGTGTCAGGGTTACCCAGCCAGTTGTGACTGCCGCCGCCGAAAAAGGCAAATATCTGGTCAAAAAGCCCGTATTCCGGGGTGTAGAAGAAAAGCCATATGTTGGCCACGGCAATCATGGGGAGTACTGTGGGGGTAAAAAAGGCCATACGTACCAGGGATCTCCCCTTGATTTTACCGTTGATCAGCAGGGCCATTCCCAGGGCGATGGAAATGCTCAAGGGAACCGTGCACAAAGAGTATACCAGATTGTTTTTCAAAACTTTCCAGAAAATATCATCATCCATGAGGAAAGCATAGTTTTCCAGACCGATAAAGGTTGATGGCCGAGTGGCTGTTTCCATGGAGAACAGGCTGTGAATCATTGAAGAGCCGATGGGAAAATGGGTGAACAAAGATATCATGAAAACGGCAGGCAGGACCAGGAGCCAGCCGTTCACATGATTCCAGTAGGTGAGTTTAAAGATCTGTTTCATGGGAATGGGTCCTTTTTTGTCTCCAGAAGCCGCTTTCCGGTATCAGTATGGAACAGATACATGTGTTCGGGTTTCCAGCTGATCCTTATGGAGTCTCCGGCCCTGGCAGCTGATTTTCCCTTGAGTGCCACAGTAATGTCCTGCCGGCCGAACCGGCAGGCAATCAGTGTGTCTGCACCCAGGTATTCTGTGGCAACGACCTGAACCGTGATCCCGGACTCACCGGAGATGGTCAGGTTTTCAGGTCTGATGCCAATGCGGTAGGGTGGGGAGGAATCAGGGCCGGACAGCATGGATGAGAACGCTTTCAGGATTGTTTCATCCGGTATCAGAATGTTCATGGGAGGATTGCCTATAAAACTGCCGGTAAAGTCTGTTGCCGGTTGGTTGTAAAGTTCTTCAGGTGTGCCGTGCTGTTCGATCCGTCCGCTGTTCATCAAAATAATTTTGTCTGCAATGGTCATGGCTTCCACCTGATCGTGGGTGACATACACCATGGTCATCTTGAGTCGCTGCTGCAGGGATCGTATCTCCTGGCGCATCTCCTGGCGGAGTTTGGCATCCAGGTTGGACAGCGGTTCATCCATGAGACAAACTGATACCTGTGCCACTATGGACCTGCCCAGTGCCACCCGCTGGCGCTGCCCCCCGGACAGCTGGGCAGGTTTGCGTTCAAGCAGGGTTGACAGACCTAAAAGGGCGGCCGCATCCTTGAGTCGTTTTTTTTGCTCCTGTTTGGGAATGTTGCGTGCCTTGAGGCCGAACACGATATTCTCTGCCACGCTCAGGTGGGGGAAAAGGGCATAGTTCTGGAAAACCATGGAGATGTTGCGTTTTACAGGCGGAAGATTGGACACATCTTTCCCGCCGATTTCAATGGTTCCGGATGTCGGGGTCTCCAGTCCGGCGATAAGGCGCAGAGTGGTTGATTTGCCACACCCTGAAGGGCCTAAAAGTACAAGAAGGGTCCCGTCTTCACATTGAAAATTGATATCGGAAAGAGCCTGGGTGCTGCCCCAGCGCTTGGATATATTTTTGAGAATAATTGATGACATAGGCGTTTGTTACCGTTTTGTTCCAGCATTGGCTGGAAATTTATTTAATGCCAGAATGCATGAATGACTGGACAAACTGGCGTTGAAACAAAATAAATGCCACCAGCAGCGGTGACATGGTCATGACTGTGGCTGCCGTGATGATGGACCAGTCAACCCCGGATTCCGGGGCCCCGAAAATGGCCAGACCCACGGTGAGGGGACGGCTGTTAACCGAACTGGTAACCACCAGCGGCCACAGAAAGTTATTCCAGTGGTAACTGACCGATACCAGACCATAGGCAATATAGGTTGACCTGGCCAGAGGAACATAGACTTTCCAGAGGATACCCACAGCTGACACCCCTTCCACCTGAGCCGCCTCCACCAGTTCCTTTGGGATGGTCTTAAAGGACTGTCGTAACAGAAAAATTCCGAACGCACTGGCCATGTAAGGGAGGCCCATTGCAGGAATGGTGTCCAGAAGACCAAGGCTGCTGATGGTGCGGTAATTTTCCACCAAAAGTACTTCGGGCATGATCATGAGCTGTAAAAGGACCAGAGCGAACACCACGTTGCTCCCAAAAAAATCAAACCTGGCAAATCCATACGCAGCCAGGGTACACAAAATGAACTGGGCGCCCAGAATCAGTGTGACCAAAACAAAAGTGTTCATGAGATACCGGGGGAACGGTGCATAGGACCAGGCTCTGGCAAAATTGTCCAGCGTCAGTGGAGCAAACAGCTCAAAACTTGTTGAAAATTCAGCCGGATGAAAAGCGCTCCAGAAAGCGAAGATCACAGGAAGCAGCCAGAGTACTCCCAGCATCCAGGCCCCAACGGTTTCCACAGCTTGTCCGGTTCCTGAAATCCAGGTTTTCATGGGGTACGTCCTTAATATGTCCCGGGTGCAGCCGTGCCGCTGCACCCGGGAACAGGGGTTAGCGGTATCTTTTTAAAATGCGGTCAGCCTGTTTCTGGGCATCTTCCAGTGCTGCTTCAGGTGTTTTTGAGCCGGTGAGAGCGGCCTGGATAGCATCATTCAAAATTTTATAAACCCTGCCGTTCTCGTGAACCGACAGCTCTGCAACGGCATATTTCAACTGATCCCTGGCAACGGCTGCTGCAGGAAAATCCTTGACATAAGTTTTCAGAAGATCGGTTTCATAGGCATCGGGCCGGGTGCCCAGATATCCTGTCCCAATACTCCACTGAGCTGTTCTATCCGGCTGGGTCATCCACTTGACCAGTGTGAGTGCGGCCTTGCGCTCCTCAGGCGTTGTCTGTTTGAAGATATAGAAATTTCCACCTCCTGTTGGGGTTCCCCGCTGTTTTTTTGCCGGGAGCATGGCAACACCGAAATCAAAAGTTGCATTGTCTTTGACAGCGGTCAGATTCCCGGTGCTGTGCCACATGATGGCTGTTTTCTGTTCCAGAAAATCGGTTCTGAGGGTGCTCCATTCAATGGTTCCCTCCGGCATGATCTGGTGGGTTTTGCCCAGGTCCAGCCAGAACCGGAGTGCGCCTACAACATCTGGATTATTGAAATAGGTCTGGTTTCCTGCCTGATTCATGAGAACCTGATTGTTCTGGCTGGCCAGGGCGCCGAACATCCAGTAGGGATATCCCGTAGATGGGATTTCCAGGCCCCACTGGGTGACCTTGCCATCGGCATCACGGAGCGTGAGCTGTTTGCCCATCTCAACCAGTTCTTCCCAGGTAGCCGGCGGCTTTTCAGGGTCAAGCCCTGCCTTGCGGAAAGCATCCTTGTTGTAATACATGACAATGGTGGATCTCTGGAAGGGAATACTCCAGGTTTTTCCGCCGGTACGGCTGTTGGCCATGAGAGCAGGGTAAAAACAGTCGAGCCATTGTTTTTCCTGATCATTGGTTACCAGGTCATCAAATGCCACAATGGCGTCGTTATCGATGAGGGTAAATATTTCCGTGGACAGAATCACGGACAGATGGGGAGGGGTGCCGCCCTTGAGCGCGGTCATGGCCTTGGTCATGGTATCGGAATAATTTCCCGAATAAATTGCCTTCACTGTAATTTGCGGATGCTCGGCTTCAAATTCCTGAATCATACTGTCCACCAGTTTTGTCAAAGGGCCACCCACGGCCACGGGGTAGAACATGGTAAGCTCGGTGGCAAATGCCATGGATGACAGTGACAACAAAATGACTGCAAGCAGCAGCACCCTGATCTTTTGAATCCCTGATTTTACGATTTTCATGGTTTTCTCCTTTTAATGCGTTTGTTAACAAAGCAAACCTTTGTTTAATCCGGGGTTCTACCCGGAAACCCTCTTGCCCTTGCCCCGGAAATGTGTCCAGGGTTTTTGTCGCTTAAAAAGATGACTACCCTGGCACCCTGGCTGTAGAATCCCTGACAATGAGCTCTGTGCCAAGCATCCGCTGGATCGGTCTGGCAGGATTCTCCATGCGCTGGAACAGCAGTTCAGCACCAAGCTTGCCCATTTCATAGGCCGGTTGCCGGATCGTGGTCAGAGCAGGGATCACATAGGATGCAATCTCGATATCATCAAACCCTGCAATGGAAAGATCTTTGGGCAGTTTCAATCCCCGCTCCCTTGCACCCTTCATGGCACCCAGAGCCAGATAATCATTGGAGCAGAAGATGGCTGTCGGAGGATCTGCAAGGCTGAGCAGGGTTTTGACCGAACCCTGGCCTTCGGTCAAAGAATAGTCTGTCTGGATCAGAAGATTTTTATCATAGGCAATCCCATGATCCAGAAGGCATTGCCGGTATCCGTGCCAGCGGTGAAAGCTTCTGTCAGATATGGAAAAGTTTCCCGCAACCATTCCGATACGCCTGTGCCCAAGGGAGATGAAGTGATCAGTGACCTTGTACCCTCCCCGGTAATTGTCTATTCCCACCGCCCAGAACGGCCCCGTTTTTATTGTGCTGTAAAGCAGAACAAAGGGATAATTTTCGTCTGCAAGAGTTTTCAGAATGTTTCCCCGGGGATTGGTGGTGGTTATAATCAAACCATCAACCTGTTTTTCCCGCAGGGTATCCACCAGGGTTTTCTCCTGATCGTACTGGTAATAGGTGTTTCCCAGAATGACCTGTGTCTTGCGCACATCGGCATAATCCTGTACCCCGCGGGTTGATTCGGCAAACACGGGGTTGTTGATGGTTGGTATGATCAATCCAATGGTGTTGGACTGCTTTGTGGCAAATCCCCTGGCCAGGGAGTTGTATTTGTAGTTGCAGATTTTCATTGCCCGGGTCACTTTTTCACGGGTCTGGGTGCGTACCATTTCCGGAGAATTGATAACCCGTGAAACCGTTGCCGTGGATACCCCCGCCAACTTTGCCACATCGAAGATCGTACTCATGGGCACTCCTGTAAACGTTTACATTACTATATCCACCCACAATGTTCCATGTCAACTATTTTTTTTAAAAAATTCCAGATAAAATCATTGGACCTCATCCATACACCTTGATTCAAAAGAAATTTTATTTTGCCCAGCTTATTTTTTTCTTGATCACACCCCTGGATTCGTACTATAAACAAAAAAATGTAAACCTTTACATCAGGCAAAGGATTTAATTTTCACATGACCCATACCAGTCTGACCCCATTGAGTACAGAGGCAAAGCGGATTGCATATGGCGGTATGCATGTCGACCTTGTAAAAACCTCCCAGGGAACGGTTCGCATAGGAAGTATGCCCGATATCTCCAAGTTTTTGAACTTTTATGGATTCCGGGAAGAGATTGTGATGGTGCCTGACTGGCAGGTATCCATGGCCGGGGATAACCACACCGGGGAGGAGTTTGTTCTGTGGCAGGCCCAGGTCAAAGGGGGTCTATGCAAAGACTATGTGGGCAGACCGGAAAACGTGAACCAGATGCGCCACAACCTTGATGAGACCTTTTCCTATTTTTTTGATTCAAGACGTCTCGCCATTGTCAAAAAACGCTGGCTTTCCCGCTGGTTCGCCCCTTGCTCAGCCTGTCCCGACTGGAAAAAGGGGGCTTTGCAGATCCAGGTTGCCCACAACACTATCCGTGTCACTGATCATGGCAGAATCGTGTATGACAGTCTGGAATTCAGACCGGCTGAAGACCCGGATGAACAGGTGGAGACTGTTCTGGCCAGTGTTGCCAGGGACGCTCGCTCCAGACAGGACCTTGAAATCACTGCCCTGGGCACGGGCAACGGATTTGTGGATACGGTTTCCAGCTGCCTGGTGCGTTTCGAGAAAGTGGTGATGCTGATCGATCCCTGCGGATATCCGGCCCACAACCTGGCACGCCACGGGGTTCACTGGGATGATGTCACCCATATCCTCATTACCCACAACCATGAAGACCACACCCAGGGGTTTTCCGCCTGCCTCAACCGGGCTGAAAAAACTGCCACCCCGCTGCGGCTGATTACAGCGCCGGGTATTTATGCGCTGCTGAGAAAACAGTTCTTGCCCCTGTGCCCGGGATTCGACTCCCATGTCATTTTCATACCAATGGTTCCGGGCACCCCCCTGAGTCTGGATTATCTCCGGATAGACAGCCGCTGGAACCACCATTTCCTGCCATATGGTACCCTGGGTTTGCGCATTTCGGCCGGGGGGAAAACCCTGGGTTTTTCCGGGGATACCAAACTGGATGAAACCATCAATGCCATTTTGAAACGTGATGAGCTTACCCCTTCATGGTTCAGTTCATGTGATCTGGTTTTCCATGAAGTGGATTTTGATAACCCCACAGGAGTCCATACCCACTGGAAGCAGGTTGAAAAACTGCAGCAGGTCATTTCCGGCCGGGTTCTGGGATACCACACCCCGTTTCTGGCCAATGCCCCCCTGGACCTGGTCCGGGAAGGCAAAACCTATTCTTTGTGATGTGATGACCATTTATAACACAGGCCTATCAGGCACAATGCAGGGTACCAGCCGGTTGCATCACCGGCCCGTGGCAAAAGACCCGGGTGCAGAGCGGACAGGGACGTCCACATGCCCCCCAGTGAGGCAGACCAGAATGAAAGGCCTGGATGTCGATGTGCTTATTATCGGTGGCGGAGCCACAGGAACAGGCATTGCCAGAGATCTTGCTTTGCGGGGTGTCACTTCCCTGCTGGTGGAGAAATCTGACATCAATGCCGGGGCCTCAGGCGGAAATCACGGACTGCTTCACAGCGGGGCACGTTATGTGGCCAATGATGCTCACAGTGCCAGGGAATGCCGGTCTGAAGGGATGATTCTCAAGCAGATGGCTGCCCACTGCATTGATGACTGCGGCGGATTTTTTGTGGGCACTAAGGGAGATGATGAAACATATATAGCCAATTTTCCAGAACGCTGCCGTGAAAACGGCATTTTTTCCCGGTCGCTTTCGTTGGCCGAGGCCCGGGAACTGGAGCCGTCCCTGTCCAAAGATATCATTGCCGTATACCGAGTTGCAGATGCAGCCATTGATCCTTTTATGCTTTCCCGGGAGAACACTGCCGATGCAAACCGTCTGGGATCCAGTATCCTGTGTCATACCCGGCTTATCCGGTTTGACCGGGATGGCCGGCGTATCGTCCGGGCCTGGCTGGAGGACACCCGAACCAGCAGGACGTTTTCTGTCGAACCCTGCCAGGTTATCAATGCCGCAGGTGCCTGGGCCGGCAAGGTGGCATCCCTGGCCGGTGTATCTGTGCCTCTGGTTTACTCCAAGGGAACCCTGCTGGTCACCCAGATGCGCATGACCAAGGGGGTTATCAACCGGCTGCGTCCGCCTTCTGACGGGGATATCCTGGTCCCTGGGGGAACGGTTTCCATTCTGGGAACAACGTCTGTCAGGGTGGAAAATCCCGACAGAATCTGTCCCACGGTTGCTGAGACGGATCACATTGTGGCCCAGGGGGCCATGATGGTGCCGGGGCTTGAAAAGGTGAGGTACATCCGGGCATATTCCGGTGTGAGGCCTCTGGCCGGTAAGAAAGGGTGCGGTGATGACCGTGATGTCAGCCGGGGGTTTGTTCTGGAAAGCCATGAAAAGCAGGGGCTGGATAATTTGATAACCATTACCGGAGGCAAGCTTACCACCTTTCGGCTCATGGCTGAAAAAGCTTCTGACCTGGTGTGTGCCAGGATCGGTAATACCCGTCCGTGTCTGACCCTGACCCGCCCTCTTCCATCCACCATGGCGGGCAGATGGACAGAACCGGGAGCCGCGCCCAGGCACTGGATGCGAAAAAAGCATAAGAGCCGGGACAGGATCCTGTGCGAGTGTGAGATGATTTCGGAAAAAACGTTGGATGACATATCCGAAGAGCTCCGAAAGACCGGTGAACAGCCGGGACTTCTGGCGCTGGGAAATCGCAGCCGCCTGGGAAAGGGGCCCTGCCAGGGAGCCTTTTGCAGCGCCAGGCTTCTTGCCCACCTCTATGACAACAACACCCTTTCAGGCACCGATGGAATTTTTGAAATTACATCTTTTCTCAGTGAGCGCTGGAAAGGACAGCAGCCTGTTTTCTGGGGAGATCAACTGATCCAGGCAGAGTTGACTGAAGCCATACACTGTGGGCTGTTTGATCTGGAGAGGTTCTTTGAGAAGGGAAGATCATGAGATCTGAAACCACAACGCTCCATGCTGATCTTGCCATTATCGGAACAGGCCTTTCCGGAATGTCGGCCGCCCTGTTCGCCGTGAACCGGGGATTATCCACTGTGCTCATCGGATCGGGAAGTCCCATGAATTTTGCATCAGGTCTCATGGATCTCATGGGCGTGTGGCCGTCATCCAAAGAATGGGATGATCCCTGGGCAGGCATTGCCCGGGTCCGGAAAGAGATCCCCGGACATCCCTATGCAACTATTTCGGATGATTCCATCAATCAGGCGTTCACAGAGCTTATAGCATTTCTTAAGGTTCAGGGCCTGGACTATCGGAGATCTGCCCGGAGAAATGTGAATATCATCACCTCCCTGGGAACCATAAAAAAAAGCTATCTGGTTCCTGCAACCATGTGGAACGGCATGCTGGCTTTTGAAAACCAGAGCCCCAGCCTGATCGTCGATTTTTCCGGCATGAAGCTTTTCAGTGCCTGTCAGATAGCCTCTACGCTGTCGGAACAGTGGCCCGGACTTTCATCTGTGCGCCTGGAATTTCCCAATACCAGCCATCTTGAGGAAGTGTATCCCGAACACCTGGCCCGGGCACTGGATGTGCCGGAAAACCGGAAACGCCTGGCAGATCTTCTTAGGCCCCATCTGAAAACGCATGCCTATGTAGGGTTTCCGGCCGTTCTGGGAACATCGGCACCGGGTGAGACCGTATCTGAACTGGAAGCTCTTTTGGAAAGACCGGTGTTTGAAATCCCCACGCCCCCGGTGTCGGTCCCGGGTATCCGGCTTCACCAGGCCCTGATCCGGGGGTTTGAAAAGCATGAACGTCTTCATTTTGTGCCGGACATGGCAAAAAAAGTGACGTCCCTTTCCGGCAAAGGCTTCAGTGTCACAGCTGGAAACGATGGCCGCCGATGTCATGTCCGGTCACAAGGCGTGCTTCTGTGTACAGGCCGTTTTCTTGGCCGGGGATTGATTGCAGAACGCGCCGGTATCAGGGAAGCACTTTTAGGCCTTCCGGTAACCCAGCCCGAATCACGGCAGATGTGGCACCATTCAACCCTTTTCCACCCCAAAGGACATCCGGTAAATCGGGCCGGAATCTTAGTGGATCCCCTGTTCAGACCGCTGATGCAATCGTCTGCGCCCTATGCAGAGCAGTTGCATGCGGCTGGATCTATTCTGGCACACTCAGATTGGACACGGATGAAATGTGGATCCGGCGTGGCTGTGGCAACTGCCCATGCAGCGGTTACAGCTTTTGACCAAGGTATGTAATCTAAGGAGAAATAAAAAGATGAAACCCATGGAAAAATTTCCGGAAAATCTGAAAAGGTCAGTCCGGTATGTACTTACAGATATTGACGATACCCTGACCGCCAACGGACGGATTCCCTGGTGCGCCTTCAGGGCTATGGAATTGCTCCAGGCTGCCGGGATAATGGTTGTGCCAATTACCGGAAGGCCTGCCGGCTGGTGTGATCATATTGCCCGGATGTGGCCTGTGGAGGGCGTGGTGGGAGAAAATGGCGCTTTTTATTTCCATTATGATACAAAGATACGAAAAATGGTGCGCCGGTATTTCAAACCCGCTGCCCAGCGCAGACAAGACCGGGCGCGGCTGGCAAGCATAGGGCAAAAAATTCTGGAACAGGTGCCGGGGTGCATAATTTCGGCTGATCAGGCTTTCCGGGAGGCGGATCTTGCCATCGATTTCTGCGAAGATGTGCCTGCCCTGCCCGAATCCGAGGTGCTGCGCATTGTGGATATTTTCCACAGGAACGGGGCTGTGGCCAAAATCAGTTCCATTCATGTGAACGGATGGTTCGGCAGTTATGATAAATTGACCATGACCTGCAAATTTTTCAAAGAAATTTTTACCCTGGACCTGGAAATGATAAAGGATTCGATTCTTTTTTCCGGGGACTCACCCAATGATGAACCCATGTTTGAATTCTTTCCCAATTCCGTTGGGGTAGCCAATATTTTATTTTTCAAGGATACGCTTTCTCACAGACCCGCCTGGATCACCGAACAGGAAGGCGGCTATGGTTTCGCCGAGATGGCTGCATGCCTTATTTAAAGCTCCTTATTCCGTCTGTTTTTACAAGGCTCTCACACCTGATGACCGGAACAAAAGTCAGGCAGAGTCTGAAGAAAAGACAAACGTCTGGGACAAATCCAGAGAAATTGCCAGGGTGTGGCCGGTTTCCCGGGTCACCAGCCCCGGAATCCTGGCATGTACCCGGACCGGTGCCATCTCAGAATCAGATGATGAAATTGCCAGATGGACCAGAGTGGCACCCGGCAGCAGCCGGGTGGTTGTAATTTTTGCTGACACGCTGCAGGTTCTGTCCGGATTCGGCCAGCAAACCAGGGAAATCGCTTCAGGCCTGAAAAGAACGCAAACGC
>JAIPDY010000067.1 GCA_021737445.1 Desulfotignum sp. | reverse complement strand
TAGAGAATATGTGTATGTCTAGACTAACTTTTATTTTTTTTATAAACATTTTATTCTTCATCTAATTATTCGCTAAACTATTGATTTTATTTTATATAAAAATAAAATTCTTTTGTTCAAATATGGTGCGGAAAGTATGATCTAAGGCATTTTACAGGGTCATTAATTATTGTGATTAAAAGAAAGAAGATACGATAACTAAGTTAATATAAAATTATGTTTAGAATACTATATAGCCGTTATCTTAGGATATTGTCGTGAGATTCATTAAGAAAATCGTATATGAATTATTGTCCCTTTTCGCCTTCTGCATTGCGTTTTTTATTTTTATCGAGCTATCCGATGCCCCAATTTCACGTTGGTTTGCTTACGCTTGGATTGGCGTTTGGTGGATATTCGGATTTATTGGAATCATTGCGGTATTAGTCGCATATAGAAAAGATATTATAAAATTTTTTCACAATGATTGGGTGATAGGGATACTTATATTTTTTATATGGGGGGGTGTTTGGTATTATGTATGCGTCTTAATAGAAAAATTATCTGGATTTAGTCACGAAACAACTTTTTTCTTTACCCTTATGCCTTCGTTTGGGGTTGTAGGGTACTTCTTGGGAAAGTTTATTGATAGTTCAAAATAACCTAAATTAAACAAGAAAGAGCCACAACAACCGTATCAACACAGACAATACGTTCCGCCTTGCTGGTTATGTGAAACGTTAAAAATTGTGCACACCAACAATAATTATCCTGCATGAGTTTTCAAAATTGGCAGGTGACTCAGGTACAGATTCCCGGGTCAATATGTCAGGCAGGTCAGATTGTTGATTTTCAGCAAATCCCTTTACCCGTGAGGGATACGGGCATGTGTCATTTGATGAGTGTCAGAAATACAAATTTTTGTATTTCCGACACTCCTGTTTTCCCCAACCACCTAAGCGGGCTGGAAACGTCCGGTATCAGTGTGTTTCCAGCAGAAATAATTCAGGTTCATCATTTTTTATTGACCGACAAAATAACCAAGGCATAGGCGGATGAAAAAATATCGGTGGGGTAACCTGCCATGGATCTTTTTGAAATCTCTGAAATCCCTTGCCTGGCAAAGGGTTGGGCGTATTTATTCTTAGAGCTGTTTTTGAAAGTATCAGAAATGCAAAATTTTGCATTTCTGATACCTTTGGTTTGCCGGGAAGTTGAAAGGGCTGCAAATCGGGGACATACGATCCGTCTGAACTTCTGACAGTACTGATTATTTTCCCTGACCGCATTCAACAATAAGTATCCCTGATGGGTGGCAGCCATGATATCTGGAAATTTGACATTATGGGCCAATCAGGATATCTAAATAGGTCGATGTGAGTTCAAAACCCAAACCATTAATGAGGATGTAATATTGTTCAAGCCAAATTATTCATTTGAAAAGCGCCAGAAAGAAATGGCAAAGAAAAAGAAAAAAGAGGAAAAAAGACAACGCAAACTGGAGAAAAAAAACAATTCTGATCCGGATAATGAGAACACCGCTCCTTCCAAAGAGTAACCTGTTTGCCGAAACCGGGTGCAACCGTGTTTCTTACCATCTGAATTTCCTGTAATCTGGACGCCCATGTGTCTGCGTTCATTTATTTATTCCCGGGTTTTCTATCCCTTGCTATTTGACCAAGGTTGTGGCATCTATTGGGTTTTAATATGTAAACAGATGTTTTAAGATGCGTGGGAAAGGAAAAAAGAAACATGGAGGAACGGTACAACCCGGCGGATGTGGAACCCAAATGGCAGGCTTTCTGGAAAGACCGGGGGCTTTTCAAGGTCACAGAAGACCCTTCGAAGGAAAAATACTACCTGCTGGAGATGTTTCCCTATCCGTCCGGGAAAATTCATATCGGTCATGTGCGCAACTATACCATCGGCGATGTGGTGGTGCGGTACAAGAGAATGCAGGGATACAACGTCCTTCACCCCATGGGATGGGATGCATTCGGCATGCCTGCGGAAAACGCGGCCATTGACAACAACACCCATCCGGCGGCCTGGACCTATGACAATATCCGGGCCATGCGGGCCCAGCTCAAAAAAATGGGATTTTCCTATGACTGGGACCGGGAGATCGCCACCTGCCGGCCGGAATATTATAAATGGGAGCAGTGGCTGTTTTTAAAGATGCTGGAAAACGGCATGGCATACCGCAAGGAATCCTTTGTCAACTGGTGTGAAAAGTGTCAGACCGTGCTGGCCAATGAACAGGTGGAACAGGATAAATGCTGGCGGTGTTCCCGGCCCGTTCACCAGAAAAAACTGTGGCAGTGGTTTTTCAAAATTACAGATTTTGCCGAAGACCTTCTGGTATATTGCGACAAACTGCCGGGATGGCCGGACAAGGTCACTGTTATGCAGAAAAACTGGATCGGCAAAAGCGTGGGATCGGAACTCACATTCCAGGTCGCTGATATGGATGCGGAGATCGAGGTGTTCACCACAAGACCTGATACTGTTTTCGGGGCTACGTTCATGTGCCTGGCACCGGAACATCCCCTGGTGGAAACCCTGTGTCAGGGAACGGATCAGGCCAAAGCTGTGGCGGATTTCGTGGAAAAAGTGGGCACCCAGGAGCGGTCCCTGGAAGGTTTGGAAAATTATGAAAAAGAAGGGGTGTTCACCGGGCGCTACTGCATCAATCCGGCCACGGGCGAAAAAATCCCCATCTATACTGCCAATTTTGTGCTCATGGGATATGGCACGGGTGCCATCATGTCCGTGCCCTGCGGAGACCAGCGGGATTTTGACTTTGCCAGAAAATACGGCCTTGAGATCCGGGTGGTGGTGCAGCCGGAAAATGAGGCCCTGGACCCGGATACCATGGAAACCGCCTATACCGGACCCGGGGTGATGGTCAATTCCGGCCGGTTTGACGGCATGGACAGTCAAAAAGCCGTTGACGCAATCACTGACTGGCTGGCAGAGCAGGGCAGGGGGAAAAAAGCTGTTTCCTATCGGCTGCGTGACTGGGGTATCTCCAGACAGCGGTACTGGGGCGCGCCCATCCCCGTGATTCACTGTCCGGACTGCGGAGTGGTGCCCGTACCTGAAACCGATCTTCCCATAACCCTGCCTGAAGATGCCAACCTACTTGAAAAAGGCGGATCTCCTCTGCCCGGCCTGGATTATTTTAAAACAGCTGTCTGTCCCAAATGCCAGCGGGAAGATGCCAGGCGGGATACCGATACCATGGACACATTTGTGGAATCATCCTGGTATTATCTGCGGTACTGCTCTCCCCGGTATGACCAGGGCATGTTTGATCAGCAGGCGGTGAAATACTGGGCACCTGTGGACCAGTACATCGGCGGGGTGGAGCATGCCGTGCTTCATCTGCTGTATTCCAGATACTTTATGCGGGTGCTGCACCATTTTAAAATGATCGATTTCAAGGAACCGTTCACCCGGCTGCTCACCCAGGGGATGGTGTGCAAGGAGACCATGACCTGTCCTGAACACGGGTATCTGTATCCGGAACAGGCACAAAAAACAAAGGATGATACCCTTGCCTGCACCCTTTGCGGAAAAAATGTAGCGGTGGGCCGGGTCATTAAAATGTCCAAATCCAAGAAAAACGTGGTGGACCCCGGTGATTTGCTGGAAAAATACGGGGCAGATGTCACCCGGCTTTTCTGTTTGTTTGCCGCCCCCCCGGAGAGGGACCTGGAATGGAGTGAAGACGGGGTGGAGGGCAGCAACCGGTTCATCAACCGGGTCTGGCGCCTGGCTTTGGAATGTATGGAAAAAATTGACAGAGAACAGGTACTGCCATTCACAGGGCCTGCCGGGGACCTGGAAAACCAGGCAGCCAAAGAGCTGTATATCAAAACCCACCAGACCATCCAGAAAGTCACCGCAGATATTGATGAAAGCTTCCATTTCAATACGGCCATTGCCGCGGTCATGGAACTGGTGAATGCGGTTTACACAATAGACCTGGATGGATCAGACCATGAAACAAAGGCGGTGGTGCTGTGTGCCTTAGAAAACATGGTGCTGCTGCTCAGTCCCATTGTGCCGCATTTTTGCGAAGAGTTGTTTGAAAAAACGGGCTGCCGGGGCAGCGTGCTGGAACAGCCCTGGCCGGTATTTCGTAAAGACAGCCTTGAAACCGACCAGGTACTGGTGGTGGTCCAGGTGAACGGCAGGCTGCGGGCAAAGTTCAGTGTGGCAGCCGGTACAGAAGATACTGCCATAAAAACAGCTGCCCTGGCAGATGACAGGGTTGCCAGGCATATTCAGGATAAACCGGTTAAAAAAACAATTCTTGTGAAGAAAAAACAAATTCTTGTGAACATCGTGGTGTGATATGATCCATAATATGAAAAAATCGATCTGGATATTGACAGGGCTTGTGCTGCTGCTGTCAGGCTGTGGCTACCGCCTGGAAGGGGGCGGAAACCTCCATCCGGGCGTCACCCGTGTGGGGGTGGAGGTGTTTGAAAATAAAAGCGGCCAGACCCGTGCCGGCATAGAGTTCACCAATGAACTGATCCGGGAGATTCAGGAAAAGACCGATACAGAGGTGGTGGATCCTGCCAGTACCACCCGCCGTATCAAGGGGGTTATAAAAGCGATCACCTTTTCCACCTTGTCCCGGTCTTCCACAGAAACAGTGACTGAAAGAAAAGTTCAGGCAGTGGTGGATGTGCAGCTGGTGGGTGCAGACAATAAGGTGTTGTGGGCTGTGGACAACTTTGCTGTATCTGAGTCCTATTTTGTGGCGCCTGATAAAATAAATGATGATGCCAACATCAACAAAGCGATCACAATCATTGCAGAGCGGATGGCAGACAGGATCGTCAGCCAGATGACAGCCAATTTCTAACTTGCAGATGTAAGAAATAACACAGAGACAAGATTTACACCTGGGTGTAAATCTTGTCTCTGGAAATGTCGTCGGGAGCCTGGTCTATTTATGCGTGCACAAGTTTTGAAAGTCTTGAAATCTTTCTGGAAGCAGTTTTTTTATGGATGATGCCTTTTTGGGATGCTTTTTGAAGGGCAGACTGGTTGAGCCGCATCAACTCCAGTACCGAATCATCGCCCGATGCTTTGGCCGCGCGCACCTTTTTTTCCAATGTTTTCAGCGTGGTTTTTACAGATCTGTTTCTCTGCCGTCTGACCAGGTTCTGTTTTGCCCTTTTTTTTGCGGATTTGTGGTTGGCCAATTTGCTTTCACTCCTTGTATTCGTCAGTTAAATTTTAAAAAATTTGATATTTCAAAAAGATATAGATATAAATTTTTTTCTTTTTTGTCAAGGAAAATCTTGAGATGACACTGGTTAAAAACACGGCAGCTGTCAGCAGCCTAACCCTTTTGAGCCGGATATTCGGGGTCATCCGGGATGCATTGATTGCCATGGTTATCGGCACAACCGCCCAGAGTGATGCATTCTTTATTGCGTTCAGACCCTTTGATCTGCTCAGAAAGATGTTCAGCGACGGGATATTCAGTATCTCTTTCGTGCCTGAATTTTCCAGGTATATTGCGGCGGACCAGAGAGACCGGGCCGTCTCCATGGTGGTCAGCGCCCTGGTTGTCTTGTCTGCCATTGGTGTTTTTCTGGTGTTGACCGGGCTGCTGGCAGCCCCCTGGATCATGCAGCTCATGGCTCCGGGATTTGAGCCTGGCGGAGAAAAATTTTCCATGACCCTGGTTCTTTTCAGAATCATGATGCCCTATATCTGGGTCATTATGATGATCTCGCTGTGCATGGGGGTGCTCAACACGCTGGGCAATTTTTATGTGCCGGGGATAACCCCCCTGGTTTTTAACCTGGTGGTGATCCTGTTTACCCTTTTGGTTACGCAGTATGTTGATGTGCCGGTAACCGGACTTGCCCTGGGGGTTATTTTCGGGGGACTGGTACAGCTTGTGTTTCAGGTGCCGCTCATGCTCCGTCACGGCATGCTGGGACCTGCCCGGTTTGTGCTTTGCCACCCCGGGGTTGTCTCCAGTGCCATAAAAATGGTTCCCTGCATGGTGGGGGCTGCCCCCTATCAGGTGAACATGCTGGTGATCTCTTTTCTGGCCTCGTTTCTGGCAGACGGCAGTGTCTCCTTTCTTTACTATGCCGACCGGGTGGTGCAGTTTCCTGTGGCCCTGATCGCCGTGTCATTTTCCACAGTACTGCTGCCTTTTTATTCCAGAAAAGCTGCCGCCGGGGAACTGGCAGAGATTGCCACGGTGTTTGACACCGGTATCAGGCTTATGGTGTTTGTGGCCATCCCTGCCATGGCCGGGCTCATGATTCTTAATGAACCCATTGTCAAACTTTTGTTCGGCCAGGGCGCTTTTGACGCGCTGGCCGCTGTCCAGACAGCAGAGTGCCTGTTTTATCTGGCCATGGGGGTGTGGGCATTTATCGGGTCCCGTCTGTTTGTGACACTGCACTATGCCGTGGGCAGTTTCAGGCATCCTTTTTTTGCCGGCCTCATCTCCATTGGTATCAATCTTTTGTGCGCATCTGTTCTGATGCCGTCCATGGGGATCACGGGACTGGCCCTGTCTGTGTCATTATCATCGGTTGCCGGATTTGTCTTTCTTTTGTGCCACCCGCCGGCAAAGATATGGTTTTCAAAATCAGATATGCTGGTTTCCGCTTGCAGAGCCATTTTTTTGTCTGCTATAATGGCATTTTCAATAAAGTGGGTTGCCGGTTTTATTATCTGTGATTCCGGGGGAAAACTTTTGCTGGGCGCCGGTGTAATGGCCTGTGTGGGACTGGGTGTGGCGGTTGTTTTCGGGACTGCCCGGGCATTGCAGTTTCCTGAATTGGATGTGGTAAAGCAATGGAGCAGGAAAAAGTCAAAAAGGACAGATTTTTATGGGCATGATTGAAAAAATCGGTTTTTATCTGACCCTTGGTCTTCTTGTGATGCTTTTGTTTATGATATTTTTTTCCAGGAACGGAATAAGAGACCACCAACTGCTTGAAGCAAAAAAAAAAGCAGTGGTGTCCCAGGTCAATATCGCCAGACAGGAAAATAAAAAAATGGAAAGACAGATTCTTCGGTTACAGAAGGATATTGAATATATCAAACACCTGGCAAAGCATGAGCACGGTATGGCAGAGCCGGATGAACTGATTTTCAAACAAAAAAATTAGACAAGGAAGCACCCATGGATCATGAAATGGATCATGAATTTCAAACCCGGGAACTGGCAGCTGTTTACGAGGCCCAGGGATATTATCAGGATGCACTGGATATCTATGTCAGCCTTGACCGGAAACACCAAAGCAAAGATCCCGATATTCTGGCAGCATGCACCCGCATAAAAAACTTTCTGGAAAAACAAAAAACATCAACAGATGAAACCGGCAGACCGGTACGCCTGATTGAACAGTGGCTGACATTATTGATCATGGAAAACAAAAAAATAAAGATAGGTAAGATGGCAGCAAAATTTGATCCAGTATCCCAGACAAAAAAATAACGATGAAAAAAATAACGATGAAAAAATATGGGAGCAAAAGATGAAACACAAGGACAAATCAGACTCAAAAATTGCCACCACCCAGACCAACACCAACAAAAAAAAGGCGATTAAAGAGTCAGATCCTTTGAGGGAAGGTTCCTCTTTGTTTAAGAAAAATGAATCCACTGTTATAATCGCCGGCGCATTGGCAGTGACATTGATTGTTTTTTTTATATTTTTCCGCTCATCTGGTCCAGATACGCAGGAGGTGTCTTCTTTGCCTGAGAATGCAAGGATAGAGGAGTTAGCGCAGCAGCTGGCCTCTCTGGAATTATCTTTAACAGCGCTGGACAAAAAAATTGCCGCCATTACCGGTGATACAGATACCAACAGGAATGCCGCCCTGGCACAGATCCGCAAACAGGTTTCAACCCTTGAAAAGGGTGTGCTTGTTAAAGTGGATTCTTTGGCCGACCGGATGAAAAATCTGGAACAAACAGTTTCAGCACTTGAAAAAACCGGTGTTGCGGTCGCACCAGAAGCCCGGGAAACCACGCCGAAGGTGAAAAAACCATCTGAAATCCAGGGCAAGGAAACAGACAGTTTGTTTCATACCGTGAAAAAAGGGGAAACCTTATGGCGTATTTCCCGTGAATACGACACCACCGTGGCAAAATTGAGACAGCTTAACAACCTGGCGCCGGATGCTGATATTTATCCCGGCAAAAAGATTCTGGTGCGTTAAATTCCAAGGGGTTTTCAAAAGGGGTGGGCACAAAAGCGACCCCGAAATTTTTCATTTCATAAATGGGCAGCCCGTCCACGCACAGAGCCCCGTCTGCCACAACCTCATACTTTTTCTCATCTTCAGAAACCTGCCGTATATGGGTATGGATGGTGATGTTCTTATTGGCCGGGATGATCTGCCCCCGGTATGTCCATTCATGGGATTGATCCAGACTCAGCTGCGGGACATATGTTTTGGGGTCAAGTTTAAATTTTTCCAGTAAAAAGAACCGGAGTGTCTGGAGAAACGATTCAATGCCCAGGGATCCCGGACAGACCGGGTCCTGGTAGAAATGGGCATCAAAGAACCACTCGGCCGGGTCCACTTTCTTTTCAGCCCTAATATAGCCGCAGCTGTATTTTCCGCCTGCCGGATCCATCATATCAATGTGATCGATCATGCGCAGGGCTTTTGCCGGCATACTGTTGTCAGTGTCCGTGGCAGGGTCGTCCGGTGTCAGGGGAGATTGTGCCTCAAACACCTTCACAGGGGTCCGGGATATGGATGGCGTATCCGTGATCAGCGTGCTGTTGCGAACGCCTTTCTGGCTGGCCAGTGCCCGGGCTGTGAAAAAGCCGAAACTGGTGGTTCCCTGGTAGATCATTCTCCCTTTGCTGCTCACCTGCAGGGCAAATTCCTGGATGATCATGTCACCGGCCTTGGATACATCGGTTATCCTGGTTCTGATGGTCAGGGTGCCTGATTCTCTGAAAACGTTGCCCATCAGCCGGGCGCTGCCTCCCAGGTTGCGGAAATGGAGCCTGGCATCACTTTGCAGTGCAGATCCGGCATAGGCGGCAAGCCATCCGCAGGGCTGCAAAGCAATTTCAAGCAGAATGCAAAACGGCATGGTCTGGGTGTGGTTGGCATTGAAATACCAGGCATCTGCCGGAATATCATACTCTGTTTCTATCCATCCCCCCGGCTGCATCTCCCATTGAACATGATCTGCTGTCAGGACCCGGTCCATGAAAAAATAGGGGGGCCTGGGCAGGCGGGCGATCTGCCGGTCATTATCAAATATTTTGTATTCAGAGCCGAATGCCTCTGACGGTTTGCCCTGGGCAAAGGCAAGGATGGCGGGTTTTGCAAACAAAGGCACGGGTTTGAATTTATCATGCAATGCACCATCCACCACTGCTTCAAATCCCATAATGCTGGCCACCACGGTCCGGCCGGCATCAAAAAAGGTAAAATATCCCTTTATCTGGTGGTCAGTGCTTTCATTGGCGGTGAACAGAATCCGGATGGAACGATCCTGTCCGGATACGTCTGGTTCATCATATGCCCGGGGTGTGAAAAAGGAGGAATATAGACGAAAACTGGCCATAAAGCTTGGCAGGCAGACCTGGCCGCGGGTTTCCCAGGTCCAGATGATGGCGGCCTGGAAAGCGGCATCCAGCAGCATGGGGTCGGTGACCCAGTTTTGCCGGAGAGGGGTTTGAAACCATTGGGCAGGCAGCGGGGCAGGGGTAGCTGTGACCTCTATGCCTTTGGCAGAGATTCCGTTAATTGCAATAATGGCCTGGAGCTCTTTGCCGTGGAATAAGATGGTGTCATACGCCTCTTGTATGGTTTGTTTGCAGGGGCCCAGATCCATGCGGTGCCAGGAGGATAATACCGGTGGATCAGGCAGCTGATTCTTTAATATGGCCGTGGCCGTGGCATGGGTGCGGGTCTGTCCGGTTTCACTGCCGGATGTCAGGCTGGCCCCAGCCGTGTACTTTGTTTCATTATGAACACATTTTCCCAGGTTGACCGCCAATGTGACCGCATGGTCTCCGGGTTGTACTCCTTTGAAAAGCCGCATATCATCCAGACCGGCAAGTACAAGGCCTGGGTTGTTTTTTTCTGCGGCATGGGCCATTATCTCCGCCATCAGTGCAAAGGGTAACACCGGTTCATGGTTGATTTTGTGTGCGTTTATAACCGGCACTGTCTCCCGGTTGATTGCCACCTGAGAGACGGGCGACAGCACCGGCGGCTTCTTTTTTTTCAGATCCTGTGCCCGGGCGGTGATAACAATCTCTTTCAACGCCATATCCGGATCCGCCATTTCCATGATCAACTGTTTTGCGCCGGCTGAAATGGGAATCAGTCCCACCCCTTTTTTTGCAAACGCCTGTTTCAGGCCGTCATGGACCATGCCCCCGTCCCAGGGCCCCCAGTTGATGGAAAGACATTTGCATTCAGGTTTTTTTAAAGCAAGGCAGCCAATGGTTTTGTTGAGCACTTCATTGGCCATTGCATAGTCGCACTGGCCCGGGTTTCCGGTTCGGGCGGCAATGGATGAAAATACAATTAAATATTTTAACGGATCATGTTGTGTGGTTTGAACCAGAGCGTTCAATCCGTCCACTTTGGTGTCAAATACCCTGTTGAACTGATCAGGCTGTTTATCCACAATCCATTTGTCCTCCAGCACCCCGGCGCCGTGGATAATCCCGGTAATGGGGGCGTTAAACTGGCTGCGGACATCATCCAGTGTTTTTTGAAGCGCTTTTTTATTCCGGATATCTGTGGACCGGTAGAGCACCTGTGATCCATGGGATCTGATTTTTTCCAGGGTATGGCGGATCTGGCGGTTGGCACGGATGGCCTGGTACTGTTTTTCAATCTCTGCCGGCGCTGGTTTCTGCCCGGTAAATGCATGGGTGAGAATCGCTTTTTTCAGTTCAGCCGGGTCTGAAAAAGATTGTGCCCAGTCAGGTTCGTCAAACGGCTCAGGGGATCTTCCCACAAGCACAATCTTAGGTGCGCAGGTGGTGGCAAGTTCAACCGCACAGGCGGCGGTCACCCCCCTGGCGCCGCCGGTGATCACCACAACATCCCGGTGATCCAGAGAAAGGCTGCCTTTTTTTACAAAGATGTCCGTCAGGGTGGGGACCAGGCAATTGTCGCCGTCCAGCCCCATTTCCACCGGGCCCCGGGTCATCATCAATGCGGCGGCGGCTTCGGCATGGTTTTCACAACTTTGGATATCACAGGGCAGATCCAGGGCGTGGCATAACACCTCTTTCCATTCCAGGGCAGCGGTTTTGGCAAGCCCTGCCAGGCCCCCGTACACCGGGTGGGTGTCAAAGGTGTAGGGAACTATCCCGAACCCGCCGCCGGAAAATGAAACAGTGGTCAAAAACGCCCCTTTTTTTTGGGCGGCTTTCTGAAGATAAAATCCGTTTTGGTGGATCAGAAAAAAGGCGGCTTTTAAAAACGCAGTGGCATCGGTATTGCGGGCAGGGCGCCATTGGTCCTGGACAATCACAATGCCGGCGGCATCGGCCAGGTCCGGCACACTGCCGGAGGTGATATCAATGATGCCGGCTTTAAAGCCCTGTTTTTCAAAGGCCTGTTTTAACAAACCGGCCACATCAGCCTGATCCCGGGTGATGTAGATTTTTTTTGTGCCGGAAATCTGGATTTTTGAGCCGTTGAAAAATCGTGTCTGGTGGATGGAGGTCCGGGTCAGGTGAATTTTTTGGCGCACCAGGACAGATTCAGTATCATCTCTTTTTAAGAGATCATCACTTTTTTTGCGGTCATCTCTGTGTGAAGCGTTTTTTTTTTCAGGGGCCTTAGCCGTTGTTTGGGTCTGATCCAGAAAATCGACCATGTCCTGAATGGTTTTTAATTGGGTCATGGCATCCCCGGACATACCCGACCCCTTGTCTCCAATGGCCTGTTCCAGCCGGGATAAAATTTCAACCCGTTTGATGGAATCAATACCCAGATCTGATTCCAGATTCATATCAGGTTCCAGCATCTCTTTGGGAAATCCGGTCAGTTCACTGATGGTCTCCACAAGGATGTTCAAAAAATCTGGTGACAGGGGTTTGTTTTCCGAAACCTGGGGGACAATTGACAGGGTATCTGTTTTTGGGGCCTGGGTGGCAATGGCCTGACAGATATCTGCCAGGGTCCGGGCAGACCCTATGTGCTCTGTGGTCAGTCCCTGGATGTCAGGCAGCTGTTTTTCCAGCTCTGAAATGATTTCCACTTTTTTGATGGAATCGATGCCCAGGTCGGATTCAATATCCATGTCCGGCTCCAGCATCTCCACAGGAAATCCGGTGAGGCGGCTCACCGTGTTAAAAAGAACCGATTGCGCGCTTGAGATGCCATCTTCCTTTATTGGGGGACCGGCTGCCTCATCCGGATTTTGGGGCGGCAAAATTTCTGAATCATCCAAAACTGTTTCAGGTTCCAGGATCTGCGGTTGGGGATCTGAAGGTGGCTGCGCCGGGTCAGTTTTGTAAAAAGATGCTTCGCCATTGACTTTGGCAGGTAAGGGAGACGTCTGGGAAAAGGCGGATGACACCGGCCGGGCAGGGGCATTGTCTGTTTCAGGCATGGTGCCGGTGCCGTCAATGAACCTGCGGGTTTGCGCCATCATGGCAGCCAGTGTCTGGCCGGCCTGGGTCTGGGTTTCAAGGAATTTTTCATGGGTCCGGGCTGTCTGTGCCTGCAACGCCTGCATGGCTTCCAGTCCTTTTTGAATCAGGTGCATGGCATCTTTTGCAGGTGTGGCTTCTGTCCCGGAGGAGGATCGGTTTTGGGCCGGGGCCGAATGGTGTGTGTTCATGACAAATCCTTGTTGATATGCCCGGGACCTGTCCGGGCGGTCTGTATGTTTCAAAGAAGGTGTTTTTTGAGCAATCTTGTTTTCTCCGGGAACTGGTTCTTGAACAGGTGCCGGTTTGGGGTTAGCGCCCGAGAGCAGCACCCGCATGCGTTTGGGTGCCGGCCGGTCAACCGGGTCTTCCCATTGGGTCAGGTCCACGGCAAATCCCCTGGCAGCCATATGGCACAGGGCATGGGCCAGACTTGAGAGGCCTGATTTTCTGCTGCCTGATGCATCCAGGCTGATGGCAGTGATTTTGCCGGATGCCAGGATCTGTTTTGTCAGCCCGGTCAAAACGGTTTTGGGACCCACTTCAATAAAAAAATTCACCCCGTGGTCATGCATGATTTTAATGTTTTTCTCAAAACACACCGGGTGCATGAGCTGGTGGCCCAGCAGGGATTTGATCTTTTCAGAATCGGTGTCATACACCTCCCCCGTGGTATTGGACAAAACCTGAATATCTGTGGGAACAATGGCCTGTTTTGCCACAAACCGGTTAAAGGGGGCTGCGGCATCTGCCACCAGACGGCTGTGGAATGCGGCTGCCACCGGCAGTTTGACAGCCCGTACCTTATTTTTTTTGCACCATTGCCCGGCCTTGTCAATATCCGGGGCAGGGCCGGACAACACCCCCTGGTTCGGGCTGTTTCTGTTGGCGAGTACCAGATCCGGGTGCTGGTCCCGGATTAATGCCTCAATATCTGCTAAAGGGGCCTGAACAGCCAGCATGCTGCCGCTGTCAGAGCCTTTGCTGCCGGCGCTGTCCATAAGGCTTCCCCGGACAGCAGCCAGGGTCAGCAGGGTGTTGTCATCCATCCATCCGGCAGCATGCATGGCCGCCAGTTCACCAAAACTGTGGCCGCAGGTCATGTGGGGCCGGATCCCGAACCGCCTTAACACGCGGGTCATGGCAAGGGATACCGTGCCGATGGCCATCTGGGCCGCCCGGGTGTGCCTCAGCTTTGATTCAGAGGTGGATCTGTCCTGGAGGTGGGGCGGCAGGGCAAAGATCAGTTCAGCCAAATTCCTATGTGATTCATTCTGGCTTGCGTTATCCGGGGCATGAAATATTTTCTGGGCCAGACACAACGTTTCCATGGCTTCTGGAAATGTGGCAAACAGCTCTTTTCCCATATCCGGGTACTGGCTGCCCTGACCCGGGAATAAAAAGCCCAGCTTTCCCTGGACGGGTCCTGAATCATAATAAACCGGGCCCCGGGTGGGTGTGCCTTTTTTGACAATGTCACAAGCCTGGGCCAGCTGTGCGGTCAGGTCATCATCATTGTGCAGCACCATGAGCAGCCGGAACAAATGGTTTGGGCGAAAGGATTTTCTGGATTCACAGGCCTGCCAGGCAATGAACTGACCGATTTCCCCGGCATCTGTCGGGTGCTTTATGGTGAGTTGTTCACCAAAGGCCGCCAGGTTTTCCAGAAGCGTTTGTGAATCATTGGCTGAGAATGCTGCAATCTGAACAGATCCATCCCAGGAGACATGGGTTTTCAGGGGTGTGTATTCTTCCAGAACCGCATGGAAATTGCTGCCCCCGAATCCAAAGGCGGAAACGCCGGACCGCCTGGGGCTGGTGCTTTCTGGGCCTGACACCCAGGGCTTGGACCGGTGGTTTAAGTAAAAGGCGGACTGGTTGATGTCCAGATCCGGATCCGGGACATCTGCCTTCAGGGTGGGGGGGATCACCTTATGGTGCAGGGCCAGGGCCGCCTTGATGAT